>CAZEHH010000204.1:0-1501 GCA_964512505.1 uncultured Peptostreptococcaceae bacterium | reverse complement strand
ACGGCGGTAAGTCCTGTTTTTCAGTACGAGATCGCGTATCATTCAAATTCCTCCTCTTGATTTATTCGTGCCTTTTCTTTCTACCCTCCAAAATTAAATGCAATCAAAATATGGCAGTGCAGATTTTCAAACGACAATCCTGACATGAGACCCGTCCGCGCCGTCCACTCTCAATATTTCAAGCCCATCATAGGACTTGAGCTCCGCCATCGCCTTCCTCAAGGCTCTCGTGTCGATCTCCCCTATCCACGCCCTGACCTCTTCCGGCATGGACATTAAAGCCATGCGAAACACGGTTTTATTGAGGAACATTGAAAAAATCCAAAGCGGCAAACGTATTCCGAATCCTCTTCTTCCGGGGCTACTGAATGTTATTTTCATTGACTTGCACCCCTACTCTATCACGACTTCCACTATGTCTCCATTTTTGCTTTTGACGTCGACAATCTTGCCCCCGATCTCATGCTCTATGGCATGTGCCACCAAATCGAGGTCGATATCGAAGCGCTTGTCTCCGTCCATTGGGATGCCGGGTATTTTCCCCATTGAATGCAAAATGGATTTAACAAAATTGATCGGTAGGCGCACATCGACATTGTCGCCCTCCTCCGAACGAACCTTGACCTTGAACATTTTTCCCGCATTGCCCTCTGCGGGAATTTCCCGTTCTTTTTCTCCCAATGCCGATATGAGTTCGGCGGCGCCGTCCGAGTCGATTTTGCCTTCTTCAAGCATTTTCAATATTGCTTTTACTTCTTCTTTCATTTCAATTCCTCCCTGTCAGTCAGTCTTTCCATTCTTTATGGCTTTCAAAGCCTCTTCCTGTGTTATTTCTCCGTCAGCCAAGAGTTCAAGCACTTTTTTGCTTGAAAATGCATCTTCTGTTTCCTCCGCTTTCAAGCCCATCGTTCCGATCACATCGTCCAGTTTCGCCCTTACGGTCGGATACGAAATACCCAAGGTTCTTTCAACATCCTTGATGCTGCCCCTGCAAGCAATAAAAACCTCCACAAATCCCAGCTGCTCCCTGCTTAGAAGCGAAAACCCCGACAATTCGAATTCATTCTCGATTACGGTCCCGCATCTCCCGCATTTCAGTTTTACAGCCTTGAGCCTCGAATTGCAAACCGGGCAATTCTCCAACAATTTATACGCCAATTCATCATCTCCTTTGCCAATCATTTTTATGGTTCCATTATAACTCTAAAATCAATAATGTCAATAGTTATATTAATTTTATTGAATAATTATAAATAATATTAATATATATTTGCCGTATTCTCATATTTGTTTGTTTTTCAATAAAAAAAACCCAGCCTTTGGGGCTGGGATCTTTGCCTGCTTATGTGTCAAGAAATCTAAATCAGTCCGCACCTTTTTCCGGCATCCTTTTTAAAGGCGTCATCGTCATAGAAATCTTCTATGAAAACCTTTTCAACTGTCTCTGCATCGAATTCCTCTCCGTACAGGTCCAAAAGCCTTCGGCTCATCACAGATGTCC
>CAZEHH010000203.1:0-1508 GCA_964512505.1 uncultured Peptostreptococcaceae bacterium | reverse complement strand
CATATGATTATGGGAAGATGGGTTGTTTGAGAATATTTTCCTTATTGCTGCATATGGAACTCGTAAACGAGCGGCGCAGCGACGATTAACATATAGGGAAGCTGACATTGAAATAATTTCATGTTATACTTGAAACGGACGAAAGAAAATCTTCCGGTTGCGTCCGGAGAGCGGGGGACGACTATGGATGTTAAATTGTTATTGGGCGAATCAAAATATATTGAATACAAAAGGGATTATTCAAAAACTCTGTTGAAGACGGTCAGTGCATATGCAAATTATCATGATGGGCATATTATTATTGGGATTGATGACTATGGAAAAGTCATAGGAGTAAAGAATTCCGATGAAGTGCGCTTGAGTATCGAAAATTCCATAAACGACTCATTGAAACCAAGACCTTATTACGAGATTGAGGAAGAAATATACGAAAACAAAAAAATAGTCATATTGAAAGTTTATAAAGGGGATCTTACTCCATACACAGTAGATAAAAAGGCGTATAAAAGGATGGATACATCCAGCGTTCAAGTAGACAGACCTGCTTATGAAGAGTTGATTCTGCTTGGCCGCAATTTGAGTTTTGAAATTCTGCCATCGGACAGCCAAAACTTGATATTTAAAGATTTTGAAAGAAAAATGGAACAGGCATTAGGCATTAGGAGTTTTACGAATGATTTGCTCATTACATTAGGGCTAAAGAGTAATAGACAATTTAATAATGCCGCTGCTCTGCTGTCGGATATGAATCCTTTAAAATCTTCTGTGGTTCATTTGATAGCGTATGAGGATGAAAACGTTTTAAGTATAAGAGACAGACAAACAATCGAGAAAGTTTCTGTTATAAAACAATTCGAAGAATGTATGGATTTCTATAAAAAACACATAAATGTATCCGAGGTAATTGCAGGGCCTTATCGAAAGACGATTGAAGAGATTCCTTTGGTTGCTTATCGTGAAGCTGTAGCAAACGCCATAGTGCATCGCGATTATTCACGGAATGTGGATATTAGGATTGAAGTCTTTGCAAATCGTATTGAAGTTGTATCGCCGGGGGGGCTTCCCGTCGGCATTTCAGAAAATGAATATTTGGAAGGTCGAGTATCTGTCCCGAGAAATCGCATATTGGCAGATGTGTTTCTAAGGCTGAAAATAATTGAAAAGTTAGCTACAGGAATCCGTAGAATAAAAGAATATTATCGGGATTATGATGTTAGCCCTGAATTTGAAATTAACGATAACAGTATTGTTGTGATATTGCCAAATGTAAAGCAATCGGAGAAGAAAGGCACGAATACAGGTCTCGATGAGATTCATCAATTGAATGAACATGAAAAAAGGATTTACAAGTTGATACAAGAAAAAGGGTCTCTTCGGCGTTCTGAAATAGAAGTTGAGTTGGCTCTGAAAAAATCGCAAACAATAGAGTTGATTAATCATTTGAGGTCTCTGAACATACTTTCTCAAATAGGCAGAGGCAGATCAACAAAATACATTTTGAAACATGG
>CAZEHH010000202.1:0-1564 GCA_964512505.1 uncultured Peptostreptococcaceae bacterium | reverse complement strand
AAGTCAACTGCGCATATATCAGCTCTTGGTCGCCCGTTCGAGGATTATGTGGAAGAATAAGGTGTATGTGTCGCACAAGGTGGCGGGCATACTGATAATAACTATGGGATTGCTTATGGCACTGAAATTACTTTAAGATGAAAATCAAAAATGGAAATACTGCAATAAACAAGGGAAGCCATTGGGCTTCCCTTGTTTTATCTTTCTTAAGCCAATTCTATTTTTTGAAGAAGGTTCCTAGGAGCCCCCTTGCGATTTCCCTTCCCATCTTGCTGCTGAGGGATCGCACGGCGGATTTTCCTGCGGCTTCGAAGAGCTCCATTCCGATGTTCTTTTCCTTTTTGCCTTTTTTCTTTGTTTGTTTCTCTTCTGAAGCCATATGCATTCTCGACTCAAGAACTTCATATGCCGATTCGCGGTCATAGGGGTTTTTGTATTTTTCGAGATTGGTTTTCTTTGTCAGGAGCGATGAAACAGTTTCATCCGAGGCCGGGCCAATCTTGCTTTGCGGTGGTCTTATGAGAACGCGGTCAACTGGCGCAGGGATTCCTTTTTCATCGAGGAATGAAACGAGAGCTTCCCCCACTCCGAGCTGGGGTATGACTTCCATAGCGTCAATATTCGGGTTTTCGCGAAATGAATCCGCGGCCGCTTTAAGCGCTCGCCTTTCTTTCGGGGTGTATGCCCTGAGAGCGTGCTGTATTCTGTTTCCCAGCTGGCTCATGATGTCCTCGGGGATGTCCTTCGGGTTTTGGGTTATGAAGTAAAGCCCTATTCCCTTTGATCTTATAAGTTTTACAACTTGCTCCATGCGCTGTAGAAGAAACTTTCCGGCTTCATCGAAAAGAATGTGTGCCTCATCTATAAAGATGACTGCCTGGGGTTTTTCAAGGTCGCCAACTTCGGGCATGTTTTCATAGAACTCTGAAATCATCCAAAGAAGCATTGCGGAATAGGCCATGGGATTTTCGAAAAGCTCCTGGCCGCTTATGAGTTGAATTTTGCCCCTGCCGTCAGAGTCGGTCTTCAATAAATCGAATAAATCCAGAGCCGGTTCTCCGAAGAAGAGGTCTCCTCCTTGTATGGAAAGCCGCGAAACTTTTCTTTGAATTGCCGATATGCTTTGTTTTGCAACCAAACCGTATTCCTTGCTTATAGCCTTGTCGTTTTCATATGCATGACCAAGCACGGAATTCAAGTCTTTTAGATCCAGGAGCAAAAGATTTTCTTCGTCCGCCATCTTGAACAGTATTTCGAGTACGCCCTGCTGGGTGTCGTTTAAATCAAGTAGACGGCCCAATATCAGGGGGCCCATCTCAGAGACCGTGGTTCTAATAGGTATTCCGTTTTCTCCAAAGATGTCCCAAGGAACTACAGGATAGGATTTGAATTCATAATCGTCGATACCAATGAAATCGAGCCGTTCATCGATTTTGGGGTGGGCTTTGCCAGGCTCTGCGAGACCGGTGAGGTCACCCTTCACATCGAGAAGTATGACAGGAACGCCCCTGTCGCTGAAGGCTTCCGCCAAAACCTGAAGCGTTACTGTCTTTCCGGTTCCGGT
>CAZEHH010000201.1:0-1583 GCA_964512505.1 uncultured Peptostreptococcaceae bacterium | reverse complement strand
ATGCGCGCCCAGTCGGATGTCATTCCGTCTGTGGATGTTACGGCCCTTATTCCCACGGTGTGTACATAGGTTCTTCCGTCACCCATTACTCCTACGGACTTTATGTTGGGAAGCACTGTGAAGTACTGCCATATGTGCCTTTCCAGGCCTGCTTTTTTTATCTCTTCCCTTAGGATTGCATCCGATTCGCTGACTATCTTTAGCTTCTCGTCCGTAATTTCTCCGAGAATTCTTATTGCCAGTCCCGGTCCCGGGAAAGGCTGTCTCCAAACTACGTCGTCGGGAATCATGAGCCCTTCCCCGACCATTCTCACCTCGTCCTTGAAGAGCTGCCTGAGCGGCTCGATGATTTCGAAGTCTACATCGTCGGGAAGCCCGCCCACATTGTGGTGGCTCTTTATGACCTCGGCTGTGTCGGTTCCGCTTTCTATGACATCCGGATAAACCGTGCCCTGCAAAAGGTAATCCATTTTACCAAGCCTTTGCGATTCTTCCTCGAACACACGGATGAACTCCTCCCCGATTATCTTTCGCTTCTTCTCGGGATCAGAAACGCCGCGGAGCTTGCCGAGGAAACGCTCCTGAGCGTTTACCCTTATGAGCTTGAGATGGAATCTGTCCTTGAAAATCTCCTCTACCTGGTCTCCCTCGTCCTTCCTGAGGAGTCCGTGGTCAACGAAAACACATGTGAGCTGGTCGCCTATGGCCTTGTGCACAAGCACTGCCGCTACTGACGAGTCAACTCCTCCTGAAAGCGCGCAAAGCACTCTTTTGTCTCCGACTTTTTCTTTTATTTCCTTTATGCTTTTCTCGATGAAGTCGGCCATGTTCCAGTCGCCTATGCACCCGCAAACTTCATAGAGGAAGTTCTTGATGAGTTTTCTTCCGAATGATGTATGTTCAACTTCGGGGTGGAACTGGACTCCGTAGAGTTTCTTTTCTTCGTTTTTCATTGCGGCAACGGGGCAATTGTCCGTTTTTGCCGAAACCACAAATCCTTCCGGTGTCTCCTCGACAAAATCCGTATGGCTCATCCAGCAGATGGAGCCTGTTTCTATATCCTTAAAAAAATCGTCCTGATCCAAAATTTCAATCTTTACTTTTCCGTACTCCCTTTGGTTTGCCTTTGACACCTTGCCGCCAAAACTTTGCGCCATCAGCTGCCCACCATAGCAAATCCCCAATACCGGTATCCCGAGTTCGAATATTTCCCTGGAAATACTGGGGGCGTTTTCTGCGTAGACGCTTGCCGGTCCGCCGGTGAAAATTATTCCTTTGGGATTCCTATCCTTTATAACCTCTATGGAAGTTTTATAGGACATGACTTCGCAATACACATGGGCCTCTCTGACTCTTCGAGCTATAAGCTGGTTGTATTGGCCTCCGAAGTCGATGACCAAGATCAGTTCTCTTTCCATTAGCATGTACCCTCCACTTGTTTATTCATCCACCGACACACTGTAGTTCGGCGCTTCCTTGACAATGTAGATATCGTGGGGATGGCTCTCTTTAAGCCCCGCACCTGTAATTTTAATGAATTTCCCGTCATTAATCAAGTCGGAAATTGTAGCAGTCCCGCAATA
>CAZEHH010000200.1:0-1589 GCA_964512505.1 uncultured Peptostreptococcaceae bacterium | reverse complement strand
AATTTAAAAGAGACTGAGGAACTGGGCAGACGCCTTGGCGCTTTGCTTGCTCCCGGGGACATGGTGTGCATGAACGGGGATCTGGGGGCAGGAAAGACTTTTTTTTCAAAGTCAGTCGCATACGCTTTGGGAGTTGCGGAAGATGTCACAAGCCCCACATACAATATAATCAACGAATATGAAGGGAAATCGAAAGTCTATCATTTCGATGTGTACAGAATTCTTGACTTGGAGGAAATGTACGACATAGGATACGAGGAATATTTTTTCGGAGATGGAATCTGCCTGGTTGAGTGGGCAGACAGGGTGAGAGAACTGTTGCCGGACGATCATATCTGGATAGAGATTACCCGCTTGGATGAAAACAGCAGGAAATTCGAGTTTTCGGCGTCAGGCAAACGCCATGAGGAGATTTTAAAGGAGTTGTTCCAATGAACATATTGGCTTTTGAAACATCGGGTATGGCAGCTTCGGTTGCCCTAATGAAGGAAAACAGAATTGTCGGAGAGATGACTGTAAGCACCAGGCTCAACCACTCGGAAAAGCTGATGCCCATGATAGATGAACTGCTTGAAAAAACCGAAACATCCATCAAGGAGATAGACGCATTGGCGGTAGGAACAGGTCCAGGATCATTCACCGGAATAAGGATTGGAGTGTCTACGGCAAAGGGATTGGCGCTTGCGCTTGGAATTCCTGTTGCAGCAGTTTCCAGCCTTAAGGTTTTGGCATGCAACGGCATGTATTCCGACATGCTTGTCTGCCCTATAATGGATGCAAGGCGCAATCAGGTCTACAGCGGGATATTCAGATGGGAAGGCGTAGAACTTGTAGAAGTGCTCAAGGAGGATGCATATGACTTTGAAGAGCTCCTTTTCGTGCTGAAAAACAAGGACTGCCCTGTGCTGTTTTTGGGGCAGGATGTTGAAAAATTCAAAGGCCAGATCAATGAAGTTTTGGACGAGAAGGGAATTGCAGCAATGCCGCAGGCAAATTTTCCAAGGGCGGCATCGGTGGCGGGACTGGCCATAAAAAAAATAGAGGAAAATGAATTGGAAAACGCTTTCACATTGAGACCGGTTTATTTGAGACAGGCGGAGGCGGAGAGACAGTATCAGGAACGAATGAAGAAGAAGTGAGGGCTTATGGAACTTGAAATCCGCAGAATGACAATTGAAGATTTGGACAGGGTTATTGAAATAGAAGAGGAGTCCTTTTCCGTTCCCTGGTCTCGTGACTCTTATGAATCCGAAATATCGAGAAACATTCTTTCTTTATATTTGGTTGCTGAATTCCAAGGCCGAATAATAGGCTATTGCGGTATGTGGTTCATTCTCGATGAGGCTCACATAACAAACATTGCAGTGCAAAAATCCTTCCGGGGCAAGGGAGTGGGAAAAAGGCTTGTCGAGTGCCTTTTGGAAGAGGCTTCGAAAAAAGGCATAGTCAACCTGACTCTCGAGGTTCGCGACGGAAATATAGCCGCAAGGAAATTATACGAAAAAATGGGTTTCGTGGTTGAAGGCATAAGACCGGGATACTATCCGGACAACCATGAGGATGCAATCATAATGTGGAAGAGGGAAGAA
>CAZEHH010000199.1:0-1647 GCA_964512505.1 uncultured Peptostreptococcaceae bacterium | reverse complement strand
TGTCAGGAAAAAAATAACAGCGTGCAGCTTGCAGCAGGCAGCGTGCAGTAAAAGATTAAAGACTAATACAAAAGATTAAAGAGCAGATTCCAGATATCAGATTTCAGGAAAAAAATAACAGCGTGCAGCTTGCAGCAGGCAGTAAGAGATTAAAGACTAATACAAAAGATTAAAGAGCAGATGCCTGATATAAGATTTCAAGAAAGGCAAAACAAAAGATAGAGCATGTTGCATCAACAGATAAAAGAATGGGTAAAATCAAATCGAGCAATAGGGGATTATTCAAATCGACCCATTGCTCGATTTCTGTATTTGGCTTTTATTCCGATTCAAGGATGGATGCAATTTCAATCAATGACTCTTCAAGATTGCTTTTAAGCTTCAAAAGGTTTTCGGAGTTGTGGACCTTGCTTGAAAGCACAAAATGAAGTTCGTCCCCATAAATCAGATATCTGAGCCCGTATCCGTCATCAATAACAGGACCGTATCCTGCATGGAGAAGACCCTTTGGATTGCTTGTGCTTGTTGAAAAGAAGTTGCGGCAAATTTCCCTGTAGCTTGGAGAATAGAATATTTCAGGCAAATCATCACCGGGGAAGTTTTCTTCGTACATTTTCTTAAGTCCGAACAGATGCCTGTCGATGCCGTATCCGTTTTTGCATTCGCTTATGCGCTCTATATGTTTTGCCATCGCTTTCCTGAAATTGTCGCTTGTGGGCTCAAGGACAAAGGCAGTTGATTCGGGTGTCACAGGCCGCATGGCCTCGGTTCTTCCGTGAAGGAATTGCTTTGTCATGACAGCTTCATATGTATTGCTGACTTTGCCGAATGTTTTCATTTGCGCAAGCTGAAAAGCTATTTGTATAAAGCTGTCGGGGCTCGTCTTGGATTCTTTAATCCTTGTTTTGCCGAACTTGTCAAACAGGAGTACTTCAATTGACAATCCGTTGAAAGCTTTTTCGCTTTCGGCCTCGGCTTTTTCGATTTCATTTTTGATATGCCCGTCAAGGGTGAAGCAGATTTCCTCGACTTCATGGGCAGAATTTACTTCCTTTATTTCTTCATGCGGCTTTGTGTTTTTGTAAATAAAACGAACAAGATTTCCCAAGGTTGTGCCGTCGACACCTGAATGCTCATAATTGATTGCAAAATGTCCGTCCCTGCTAAGGATCAACTGTATGGACTTGTCATACCACCTGTTGCGGGAGTTTCCGCACAGCATATTTTTGAACATTTCGGAATCCGATGCATATTCATTGCTGTCGAGAGCCAAAACCGCCAATGCGCCTTCTATTTGATTTAGAGAATCGGCATTGGAGGGTTCAAGTTCAATTATCTTGTTTCGGTTTTTTGCCCAGGAAGTTCTGTCCGTTGATGTGAGGCAACCGACGGGAAAATTGTCTTCCGCTTCGGATTTTTTCAATATCATTTTGATTGAGTTGTAGAAATGCGTATAGTTTTTTGCTATATTAGCTTCAAAAGGTGCGTGAATCTTATAATATCGCCCTTTTGCAATTACTGCAACATGGTTTGAGTTATTGACTGTTTTAAGAATATCCAGCTCCTGGCCGGGTATTCTTGCCGTTCCGAGAAGAGTTTTGTACTGGCTCATGCAAAGCGCGTTCTTGCCTTGGAAATCGATGTCCA
>CAZEHH010000198.1:0-1664 GCA_964512505.1 uncultured Peptostreptococcaceae bacterium | reverse complement strand
AGACAATGCCCATGGAGAATCTGGCAAAGAACATAATTCCATTCATGCCCGAACCTAAAAAATAGAATCCACACATGAAAAGCGACGATAATTTCATCGTCGCTTTTTGTATTTCTTTCAACATGCTATTCCCACTCCACAAGCATACTTTTGCCATCATTCGCACAAGTTGCAATAACTGCACTCTATGCTTTCACTATTTCAACCGGAAAATCAATTTTTCCAGGATTACTGTTTACTGTTTTTGTAACCGCCGGGGATTTCAAATCATTTTATTCTATATTTTGTATTCTTGCCATTCCCGACTTTTTCAATGATTTTCTTTTCAATCAACCCTCTCAGCAATTTTACCGCCATGGGTTGAGAAATGGACAGCTTTTGTTCAATATCCAGTCTTTTTATGAATTTTTCCATCTCGAACATTTCTGTAATCTTTTGCTCACTTGAATTCAATTGCAGAGAATCTTTTTCCTTTTTCTCCAAAAGTCGCATAGCAGGAAGCGTTAACTTGAATGCATTGTCAGTAATCTCAAATTTGGGTTCCAAACCATGATTTTCATATGCCTCTTGAATTTTCAGAATGCCGGTACCAAACGCTTCTATCCATTTTAAGCGATAAAAGATATTTGCCAAATTTCTATTTCTTAAAATTGAAGTCCCAATCATTATATCCTCTCTTGTTAATCCTTTCATCAATCCACCGACAGACAATATTTCGATTCTATCATCAAAAATACTGACAAGAGTGCTGCTTCCATATGCGTAATCTTTATGGATAATTGAATTTAAAAGCGCTTCTCTTACAGCCGTTTCAGGATACTCTCTTATATCAATTCTATCAAGCCCGTCTACAGTGGATTGGGTTCTATTGTATCTGTCAACAAAGGCATAGATTTCTCTCATCTGTTTAATCACCGAACCACTGAATTCATACCTGTCTTTAAATTTATTCTTGCCAGTACCTTCAAAAACTGCAGCTTTAATTGAATGGGGGCACTGGTCGGACAACAACAATCCCAAGTTTGTATATAAATCATCCTCCCCGATTATTTTCAAAGTCTTCATCTGCGGAATTTCTAGTTTAATATCAGCCCTGTGAAATTCATCTCTCAGCGTATTATAAGTTAAATCCTGATCAAGAGACCTTGTCTCCTCATAGCTGTCTCCATCCGTTTCCTTAATCATTTTTATGATTGCGGACCGGGATGCCGGTACTGATGACGACCCCTGGCGTATATACACACCTTCCGGACGTATTCCTTTTGAAGTCAGATAATAAGGACTGGCTGTACCCTTTTGCACTTCAAATACAATAACATCTTTCCCTTCAATATTTTCGAAAGAACTTGATGTAAATGGTGTGATATCCGGCCTTATTCCATCTCTGACTGTATTCGTCAGCTTCAGAAGTTCTTGGTCCGGATTATCGATTCCAACCACTTTGCCATTGTCATCTATGCCTATGTATATTTTGCCGCCATTAGTATTTCCAAATGCAACGACAGTCTTTGCCAAATCTTTTACAAACTGCTTTTTTAATTCCAGTTTCATACCTTCCTTCAACATATCAACACCTTCTTTCTGATACCATTCTAATACATTCTAATACTTATTTCAAGTATTAGAATGTATTAGAATGGTATCCCACATATGAAAAAACCCCG
>CAZEHH010000197.1:0-1693 GCA_964512505.1 uncultured Peptostreptococcaceae bacterium | reverse complement strand
TCATCGCTGTCTGAAGGCATGGGAATTTCCGCCGACGGCGAGCAAGCTGCGGAAAACAGCAATAAAATGATTGCCAGCAACATTATGGATAAGAATTTCATTCGTTTCATGTAATTGCCTCCTTTCCTTGAGAATATTCATTTTTGATTTTGCATTATATCCTATACCCATATTCACAAGCGTACTTTCAACATGAAAAAAAACATTTCAATGTATCTTTTGAATGATATAATACGGGATGAAGTTTTGTATATTGTTTGTTTGAATACGCCTTTAGCGGGGTAGAAATTAAAAGTGTTCGGATAACGTTTACAAACGAATAAAAGGGAGGGATAAAATTGGCAAAAAAACTAGAGGTCTACAAATGTGAAGTATGCGGGAATATAGTTGAAATGTTCCATGCCGGCGGCGGCGCGCTTGTTTGTTGCGGAGAGGAAATGAAGCTTCAGGAAGAGAAAACTGCTGATTCAACTACAGAAAAGCATGTTCCTGTAATCGAGAAGATAGACGGAGGATATAAAGTCACGGTTGGTACAACTTTGCATCCCATGAAGGAAGAGCATTACATCCAATGGATCGAGCTGATAGCCGGAGACAAGGTCTATACAGAATATCTGTCACCTGGAATGAACCCGGAAGCAGTTTTTATGGTTGAGGAAGAGAATGTTTCCGCAAGGGAATACTGCAATCTTCACGGACATTGGAAAAGCGAAAAATAAAAAGAGATAAAAACGGAGGGATAAAATGATTAATATCAGAATGGAGAAAGCAATCAACGAACAAATCAACGCAGAACTGTATTCAGGCTACCTTTATCTGTCGATGTCGGCGTATGCTGAGAGCCAAAACATGAGCGGCGTCGCCAATTGGCTGAGGGTTCAAGCCCAGGAGGAACAGTTCCATGCAATGAAAATGTTCGATTATGTAAATGAAAGAGGAGGCACAGTCGTTCTTGACGCGATTGAAAAGCCTGGCACCGAGTGGGATAACTTTGTGGAAATGTTTGAAGAGGTTTATGCCCACGAGCAAAAGGTAACCTCCTTGATAAACAATCTTGTGGAAATTGCAATGGAAGAAAAAGACCATGCAACTTTCAATTTCCTTCAGTGGTATGTAGAAGAGCAAGTCGAGGAAGAAGCCAATGCTTCAGGCCTTTTGGAGCAGCTGAGGTTTGTTGACGGAAAAGGTTCCGGATTCTTCATGATAGACAGAGAGCTTAAAACAAGAGTATTCACACCGCCTGTTGCAGAATAATACATTCAATTGGACGAAACAATAAAAGAAGAAAAGGAGAAATAAGAATGCCGGAATTAAAAGGAACAAAAACAGAACAGAATCTGCTTAAGTCTTTTGCAGGAGAGTCGCAGGCCAGAAACCGATACACATTTTTTGCGGAAATGGCTATAGATGAAGGATATGAACAGATCGCCGAAATTTTTGAGGAAACCGCATACAATGAGAAGGTCCATGCGGACATATTCTTCGGTTTTTTGGAAGGTGGAGACCTCGAAATAACAGCAACATACCCTGCTGGAAAAGTCGGAACAACCGCAGACAATCTTAAAGCGGCGGCAATGGGAGAGCACGAGGAATGGACCCTTCTTTATCCGGAATTCGCCCGCATAGCCGAGGAAGAGGGCTTCCCCAAAATAGCTGTTGCGTGGAAGATGATTTCAAAAGTTGAAAAAGAGCA
>CAZEHH010000196.1:0-1702 GCA_964512505.1 uncultured Peptostreptococcaceae bacterium | reverse complement strand
TTTTGCAAAGATACTCTGAATTTGTTCATGAAACAATCCTCCTTTTGATATGGTTCTGTCCGATTGCCGCTGTTCGCCTTTGGGCAAACAAAATGCTACTTTAAACATAACGTTGCCATGCCTGGTTTTGATAATTGCTTTTATGATGCAACTCCATGTTTTCCGATAGCGGGAACCGGAGCATGCATGTTTATGAATGGTTTGCCTGCTTACTATATTTCAAGGTCCTCGTTCAAATGCGCGCATTTCTTCGAGCACATGTCCATTGCCGCCGCATTTATGGGGTAAGCTACGGGTGATGCTGTCAAAAGCGGATGTGTTGCGACCTGGAATGCATTAAGCTCGGTTGATGTTGCGGCCTTTTGAATGGCCAGCGACAATACATTGACCATTTCACCCACACTGTCTCCTCCTGATATCTGTCCGCCCATTATTACTCCCGAGCATTTTGAGAATACGAGCTTGATGTTTATTTTCTGGCTTCCCGGAAGAGATCCCGGATGCTTGTCCATTGTAGAGAATGAACCTGTCATTATTTCGAAACCTTCCGCTTTGGCTTGGCGCTCGGTCAGGCCTGCGGCTCCGAAGGACCTTCCTTCGATTTTTGTTGCGAAAGCGCTTATCGTTCCCTTGTTTGACTTGATCAGTCTGAGATGGAAAGCGTTGCTTCCTGCAATCTTGGCCTCGGCGGCAGCTGTGGATGCCAACAATATTGGAACGGAATTTCTTGTGAAGAAGCATTTCTTCTCGGCACAGTCTCCAACGGCAAAAGTATTTTTGTCCGATGTCCTCATGTACTCGTCAACAACAATCGCTTTTCTCTTGTTGAGGTCTATTCCCATGCTTTCAGCCAAATCGGTGTTTGGCCTTGCGCCCATTCCAAGGATGACAAGATCGGCCGGAATTTTTTCGCCATTGTCCAGAAGCAAAGCCTCGACTTTTCCGTCGCCTACAAATTCCATGACCTTTCTTCCGGTTCTGAGCACTATTCCCATATCAGTCATCAAATCCTCGACCTCTGCCGAAAATTCCTCGTCAAATGCTGTCCAAAGGCACTTTTCAGCAACCTCGACAAGCACAACTTCCTTGCCGCTCAGTTTTATCTGCTCGGCGATTTCAACACCGATGAATCCTCCGCCTACGACCGCAATCTTTTCAGCCTTTTCAACTTTTTCATGCAAGGCGTTCAGGTATTCCTGATTCTTCTGGATGGGATATATGTTTTCCATTTCGTAGCCTTTGATGAAAGTAGGAACAACCGGTTTTGACCCTGTGCTCAAGATAAGCTTTTTGTACTCTATGACTTCACCACATGCCAAAGTCGCCTTTTGCGCTTCCTTGTCCACGCTCAAAACCTCATCAATGATGAGCTTGATGCCTTTTCCTGTGAGCATAGCGTCCGGAATCACATTCTTGTTTGTGTCAAAAAGTGTTCCGAATATGTAGGGTATCCCACATGGAACCATTACCTTTTCAGTTTTTCTTACAACTGTGATGTCGATATCTCCATATGCGCTTCTTGCTGCGAGAGCACTCAGCAATCCGCCTGCGCTTCCTCCGACTACAAGTAAATCCGTCTTTTTCATGATATTTGTTCCTCCTTGGTTTTGTATTTCCGTATAGGCTACCCCCCAGGGTGGGGGTTATTGATATGATAATATCATGACGATTTATGGGTGTCAAGAAAAAAAGCAAGAACAGA
>CAZEHH010000195.1:0-1729 GCA_964512505.1 uncultured Peptostreptococcaceae bacterium | reverse complement strand
TTCAACAATCTCATAGTATCTTTCATCCATCAGTCCAGTCTCTACCGGAACAAGCGACTTTTCTTCTCCTGCGCGCGCATCTTCGTCATAAACCGTTACCATTATTTTCCCGCGCATTTCCGTGGCGGCCTCTATTGGAAGAAGAATCACATTTTCAGCACTGTCAAGAAGTATTTCGGCATCAGCGCTCATGCCCTCTTTCACAAGCTTGCTGTAAGGAACCGAAATGGTTACATCGTAGGTCGCAACTCCGCTTTGGACATCTCCAATCTCGGATATTTTTACTACTTGGCCCGAAAACTTCTCGTCCGGCGCCGCATCGACTGTTATTTCGGCATGCTGCCCTATTTCAACTTCATTGATGTCGAGTTCATCGACTGCTATGGTCATTCTCTTGTCGAAGCTTATTATCTGTCCCAAGACTCCTGTATTGTTTGAGGATGAATTGCCATCGCTTGTGTTGACCCCGACGGTGTTTCCCACTGAAACGTCGGAACCGGCAAGAATACCGTCGCTCCCGGCTTTTACACTTAATCCTTCCATTTTCTCAGAAAGCTCGTCAAGCTCTATCTTGGCCTCCTGAAGGTCTACATTCTTGCTCATTTGAGAGACGACTAGAGAGTCGCTTTCGAGCACCGCAATTATTTCCCCTGCATTTACCGCGTCCTTTTCCTGCTTGTACAGCTTGACTACAGTAGCTTTTCCGGGGGATTCTAAAATTTCGGCATCCTTGTATTCCACGGTTCCCTCGGTGATTCCCCTTATGGTTTCATAGCCGGCGTAGATTTCGACTCTTGCGGTATCTCCCTCCATAAATCCTCCCGGGTTGTCCACTGCCACATAAACATATTGGAAGAGGCCCCCGCTTCCGTCAGATGATGGAGTGCCGTCGACCTTTGCAACAACTCCGTTTGTAGTGAAAAAGCTGGAAGGGAAAGTAATGCTTGCAGACTGTCCCACTTTTATTTTCCCCTCGTTTAAAAGATTTATGGGGGTCTTTACATATATTTCACTCTTGTCCCATACCTTTACAACCGTATCCCCCTGCGAAAGTGTCTGCCCTATCTCCAAATCCATTTCCTCAATAGTGCCTGTCATTGGCGCGCGGACCGTAAGGTCCTCGACATCTCCGCTTGAAGTCCTGTATTCGAGTGACGCATTGTCATAGGCAATTTTCGCCTTGGTCCATTCCGCTGCAAGGTCGTCACTCTCGAGTTCATAGATTATATCGCCTTTCTTTACCGTTTCGCCCTCTGAAAAGTTGATTTTCTTAACCTCAGCCTCGAAGTCATCGGGGTCGAGCTCCTGGGATTCTGCAGAAAATATCGTTCCGTTTCCGGATATGGATATCTCTATGTCACCCCTTGTGAGAGTGTATATGATGTCCGTATCCTCCGAATCCCCTTGGCCGTTTAAATTCATCGACACTATTGAAACAAGGGCAACGAGAACCAATGCGGTGTATACATAAATACTTTTTTTGCCTTTTGGCCTTTTTGTTTTAATCCATTCAACCAGTTTCATTTTGAACCTCCTAAAATTGTTATGCCCTATATGCTTGCAAGCTTCGTGCCAAAATTAAAACCGCTGTTTCCAAGGGGAAACAGCGGTAATGTCATAATATTGTTTGATATCGGACACTTGTCCTCTATGTTTTTGTCTGATAACAGACGCTCCATGGAAATGGGGACTGTCCCCTTTTCCATGGTTTTTCAAATCAGCATTCGGG
>CAZEHH010000194.1:0-1730 GCA_964512505.1 uncultured Peptostreptococcaceae bacterium | reverse complement strand
GGGAGGATTGCACTTATGCCTTGCACATTTCCAAAATACACGCATCCGGATTTCAATCAAAATATTTTTAATAATGCTCCAAACTGCACTAGTCAAAAGGTCGAAAAGGATGGGGTGGCACCTGAAAATTTCCATTCCACTTCCATTTATCCTGAATATTTCAAGGTCGGCGGCGAATGGGTATTGCCCTCAGGAAGCCGAATGGACTGCGTTCCTCTGATTGACGAAAACAATGATATAAAAATTGTCGAATTCAGAAACCTAAAAGTCGGAGATGAAGTTGTGGTAGGGCGGACTGAAGACGCAAGCGAAGGCATTTATCTTCACAAGAACGGTTTCAAAGCAAAAAACATGAACACAGACAACTTCACTTTCCGTGGCGGCCGCTCGCGTGAAACTGCTTTTTCAAAAGACTATGACCGCCTATACGAAAGATTGAAACACGACAGGGACAATGGCCATATTGTATGGGTGCTTGGTCCTGCTGTCGTATTCGACTATGATTCCAGAAAGGCTTTGTCTTCTCTTATAGAAAAGGGATTCGTACACGCTTTGCTGGCAGGAAACGCATTGGCAACGCACGATCTTGAGGGCGGATTTCTTGAAACCGCACTGGGCCAAAACATATATACCCAGGAATCCGTGCCAAACGGCCATTACAACCATCTCGACTTGATAAACGAAGTCAGGAGATCGGGTTCAATAGAAAATTTCATTAAAGAGGGAAATGTCAAAGACGGAGTTATAAAAACCTGTATTGAAAACAATGTTCCTCTGGTACTTGCAGGTTCAATAAGAGACGACGGCCCGCTTCCTTCCGTTTACCCAAACGCTTATGATGCGCAGGACGCGATGAGAGTTCAAACCCGAAAGGCGACAACCGTCATTTGCCTTGCAACGACTCTTCACACTATCGCTTCCGGAAATATGACTCCTTCATACACTTTTGCGGACGGCAAGGTCAGGCCGGTTTTCATTTACAGCGTAGACATATCCGAGTTTGCCGTCAACAAGCTTGGCGACAGGGGTTCTCTCGAGGTCACCTCCATTGTTACTAATGTGCAGGACTTCATGGTGCATTTGAAAAACAATCTTGTTATATAAGATAGATTGGCTTTCATTTAAAAACCAAAGCTGCCGGCTCTTTTCGATTTGAGCCGGCAGCTTTTAAATTATGTCTATTTTCAATTGCCTTCATATAGACTTGATGAGAAATACACCGGCTCGCTTGTTGCCTCAATCTGCAGTCTTCTGATTATGTTTTCATTTGCAGATGTAAGAATGGTTGTGCAATGAGCCTGGCAGCCCTTCAGCAATTTAAGTTTGTCTACCGCGACTTGTGCAATCGGATTTGTTACGGCGCTTATGCTAAGCGCTATAAGTATCTCTTCGGCATCAAGTATAAGATTCATCGACCCAAGCGATTCCTTCTTAAGCTTTCGTATGGGTTCAAGAATCATGGGAGCTATGAGGTGCAGCTTATCGTCAATTTTAGCCAGATATTTTACTGCATTTAAGATGGCGGCCGAAGGCGCATCCATTATTTCGGTCATTCTTCCGGTTACAATGGTTCCGTCTTGCATCTCTATTGCAAAAACAGAACAGATGTCCTTACAGAGTCCCGAAGCTTTCAGGCTCTCGGCTTTTGCCTTTGCCGGATTGACGACTTTCCGGTCTGAAGGATCCAGTCCAAGCTCCTCCATTATCAGTTTGGATCTTTGAAAAGTCTC
>CAZEHH010000193.1:0-1746 GCA_964512505.1 uncultured Peptostreptococcaceae bacterium | reverse complement strand
GAAGCCGCGAGACAAATAATGCTCAGAAACCTTTCCGGCATGATACTGATAGATTTTTTGGATGAGGGCAAAAAGGCTCGGAAAGAAATATGCGAAATGATGGAAGACATTTTTGCAAAATACGACAACCGCAAGTTTGATGTATACGGATTCACGAAAGCCGGTCTTTTTGAAATGGCAAGAGAGAAAAAAGGCGTTTCGTCGAGAAGATTCCATTTGAGGGAAGAGACATTTGAGAAACCCGTATATACCATGGGGCGGATAGAGAAGGAACTCTCGAGAATAAAATCAGAAACATCCATGGACAAATTGGAGCTTTGCACAGACTTGGCAACAGGAGCATGGCTCGAGAAAACAGGATATGAAGCAGTTGCGAGGGAAAGATACGGCCAGCTTATAAAAATAAGAAAAAACAAGGAAATGAAACCGGGGGAATTTGAAATCATCTATTTATAAATGGCGAAGTTTGTGATATAATCGGTTTGTTGACTATGTGCGGCATGTGTGGTATCATGCATAAGCACGGAGAACCGCACGGATCAGGTATTAAGAGCGAATGCCGCCTGAGTTCGGCGAGATTGTTTAGAGGAGGTGTACAAGGCATGTATGCAATTATTGAAACAGGTGGAAAACAATACAGAGTACAGGAAGGCGATACACTTTTCATCGAAAAACTCAATGAAGCGGAAGGCGGAAAGATAAATTTCGAAAAAATTCTCGCTTTTTCCAAGGAAGGTGAAGTTTCCTTCGGAAAACCTTATATTGAAGGCGTTTCGGTTGATGCAACGGTTCTTGAGCAAGGCAAGGGACCGAAAGTCATCGTTTACAAGTATAAAGCCAAAAAGGATTACAGAAGAAAGCAAGGACATAGACAGCCGTATACAAAAGTCAAGATCGACGCAATCAACGCATAGGAAAGCTGGAAAGACGTCATGATAGAAATCATTGTTTTTAGAGAAAACACAGAAATCATGGGGTTTGAAGTTTCCGGACACGCTGAAAGCGATGAATACGGAAGGGACATTGTTTGCGCAAGCGTTTCAGTTCTCGCTCAGACTGCTGTAAACGCACTTGGCGAACTAACCGGCATCGATTTCGAATACGAGGTGGCGGAAGGCTATCTCAGATGCCTTGTTCCCGGGAAATTGCCACCAAATGAAAAGCAAAGGGTGGCGACAATAATGAAGACGATTTACGTGGGATATGAAAGCGTTGCTGAAAGCTATCCCGATTATGTGAACATTCGTATAAGGAGGTGCGACGATTATGATGATTAAAATGAATCTCCAACTTTTCTCAAGCAAGAAGGGCGTAGGTTCTTCGAAGAACGGTAGAGACAGTGAATCAAAGAGATTAGGCGTCAAAAGGGCTGATGGCCAATTTGTGAGCGCTGGAAGCATTCTGGTCAGACAGAGAGGCACGAAAATCCATCCGGGTTTGAATGTCGGCAGAGGCGGGGACGATACGCTGTTTGCAAAGGCTGACGGGATTCTTAAGTTCGAACGAAAAGGCAAGGATCGAAAGCAGGCCAGTGTTTATCCGGCAAATGTTGACGTTCAATAGAAAAAAAGCCCATGCCCTTTATGAGGTATGGGCTTTTTATTGTTAGAGGGTGCAAATATGTTTATAGATGAAGCAAAAATATCGGTAAGGGCAGGAAAAGGCGGAGACGGAGCTATTTCATTCAGGCGTGAGAAATATGTGCCTGACGGAGGTCCCGACGGCGGAGACGGAGGAAATGGAGGC
>CAZEHH010000192.1:0-1774 GCA_964512505.1 uncultured Peptostreptococcaceae bacterium | reverse complement strand
CCGTTTTCCATCAGCTCTTCGGAATAGTCATAATAAATTCTTCTGGATTTCCTCCTGCCTTTGAAATATTCCTTTGCAACCTGGGGGAAGAGCGCATACGACAGTATGTCTTCCTCTTTTTCCGCATAATCCTCTATTTCTTTTTTCATGTTTTCATATTGGGGAGGAATCAAATCGGCCGGACGGCATGTTATGACCTCTTCATCCCCTATTATCCTTTGCCTCATTTCTTCTCCTATTTCGACTGTGGGTTTTCCATACATTCCCTTTACATAAGCCTTTACTTCTTTTGGTATGAACTTGTACCTTTCCCCCATTATCACATTGAAAACAGCCTGGGTCCCTATGATTTGACTCGTTGGCGTAACAAGGGGAGGATATCCCAGCTCTTCCCTGACTTTTGGTATTTCCCTGAGAACATCGTCGAACTTGTCCATCGCGTTTTGCATCTTGAGCTGGCTCACCAGATTAGACAGCATTCCTCCCGGAACCTGGTAGAGCAATGTGTTTATGTTTACTGAAAGAACCTTGGGGTCCAGCAACCCCTCTTTTGTGTATCTTTCCATAAGCGGCTTGAAATATTCGGCTATGGAATTAAGCCTTTGCAAATCGAGTCCGGTGTCGTAACCGGTACCACCCAAAGAGGCAACAATGGATTCAGTGGGCGGCTGGCTGCTGCCTCTTGAAAAAGGAGATATTGCAGTGTCCACAATATCTGCGCCCGCTTCCACGGCTTTGAGATACGTCATGGCCGCAAGCCCGCTCGTTTCATGCGAATGCACTTGAAGCGGCAAATCGACCGCATCCTTTATCGCCGCCACCAATTCAAATGCGCAATAGGGAGTCAAAAGCCCCGCCATGTCCTTGATGCAAATCGAGTCCGCGCCCATTTCCTCCATACGCTTGGCAAGATCTATATAAAGGGATGTTGTATGAACCGGGCTTACCGTGTAGGAAATTGCAGCCTGCACATGGGCTTTCTCGGAAATTGCAGTCTTAATCGCGGTCTCCATGTTCCTGGTGTCGTTCAGCGCGTCGAAAACCCTTATTATGTCTATTCCGTTTGCGACCGACCTCTTAACGAATTCCTCGACTATGTCGTCAGCATAGTTCTTGTATCCCAAAATATTCTGTCCCCTGAGCAGCATCTGCAGCTTTGTTTTCTTTACTGCTGCACGTATCCTTCTAAGCCTTTCCCAAGGATCTTCGGACAGGAATCTCATGCATGAGTCAAAAGTGGCCCCTCCCCACATTTCAAGAGAATGGTAGCCTATTTCATCCATACTTTTTAAAATCGGCTCCATATCGTCTGTGGTCATCCTTGTAGCTATAAGCGACTGGTGAGCATCCCTTAAAACTGTTTCGGTAATGCCAACGGCTTTCATGAAAGCAACCTCCTCGAAATCTTTCTGTTTGTAGTATTTACTACATTGTATTTTAATTTTGTAGTATTTGCAATACACATTGTAATTTCCGGCCGTATTTTTGGCTGAACACTCTACAAACGCAAGAAAAGGCGATGCCATCCCCACAGCCCGCCTTTTCATATATTTCTGTATTTATCTGTTTCATATATCTGCATTTATATAATTTTCAACGCCTTTCTTCCCAGGTGAAACTACAGATACATGTCAAAGACTTCAAACCCCTCTATTGTCTCCTTCAGGTTCTCGTAAACAAAATCCTTGTTCTTTTCAAGCAGCTTTACAAGGAGTATGTTGCAAAACTCGAGAGTCACCATATGTGAATTGAAAAAACCCGTATTGTCGGTTTC
>CAZEHH010000191.1:0-1796 GCA_964512505.1 uncultured Peptostreptococcaceae bacterium | reverse complement strand
AGGGTATCCGGCATCGACCCAGGCCTTGTAGTTGCCTTCAAGCCTGTAAACATTCTTGAAGCCGGCATCTACAAGCTTTTGTGCGCCAAGTATGGACGCGCTGTCGACATGGCAGTAGACAAGATACGTCTTTTCCATGTCCAAATCCGGAATGGCTTCGTCAAGGCTTCCGTCGCCCACATAATAGTTGATTGCCATGGGCAAATGGCCTTCGGCATATTTTGGGGAAACATCGATAATAATCAGATTATCGGATGAATCAATAAGCGCTTTGGCGTCGGCTGGGGAAATATCCACATAACCCTCTGTGCTTTCAGTTTCTTCCATAGAGGTTTCTTCCATTTCGGTTTCCTCAATAGAAGCCTCTTTTTCTGGGGAAGTCGGTTCTTGGGCGCTGCACCCGGCAATCAAAACAATTGCCAAAACAAAAATTATCAAACTGACTGGTTTTCTTTTCATGAATTTTCTCCTTTCCCTTCATTTGGAAAATGAAGGGCATCATATGAAATAGCGGATTGCAGAAGTTCTTAGTCGTATTATGATACCCAGGATTGCAAAAGGGAAACATGACGGGTTGTGCAGGAAGAGTTTGACGAGTTTAAAATTCGCAGAAATTGGAATTGTTTCAAAAGCACAAGGAATTGTGAATTCGCGTATGGTTTCTTGTATGGAAGAAGATTGCAGTTAAGCTTATAGAATATAACGATTTGATAAATCGAATGGTATAATGGGAAGGGCTAAAATAAATCGATACTATTTAAACAAAGAAAGGAACAAAAAAATGTACTATTTGCCAA
The DNA here is from genome assembly GCA_964512505.1 of uncultured Peptostreptococcaceae bacterium. GTDB lineage: Bacteria > Bacillota > Clostridia > Peptostreptococcales > BM714 > BM714. The sequence continues at coordinate 999 of CAZEHH010000191.1, read as the reverse complement.
TATTCATTATCGTCATGTCAAATGTGGCTTATCATCTAAGCGCAAAAAGTGTCCCAAAGGAGATGGACTCGCTCTTTTTCCTGTCTCTTCTCTATTTGGTGGCTGGATGCGTATCATTTGCAATTTTTGTCCTTAAACCGGAATCTGGCCTTAGTAACGTATACTCTCAGTTCAAGTACATAAACTGGGTGCCTTTTCTGTTTGCCTTTGGAATCATAGGCTTGGAGCTGGGAAATATTCTTATGTACCGAGTGGGATGGAATATGAGTGTGGGGTCGCTGGTTGCGAACATATTGCTTGGGATTGCGCTGATTGCAATAGGGTATTTCTTGTACAAGGAGAGCATAAGCATGAAGCAAATGGCGGGAATCGCTTTTTGCATGATTGGGCTTGTTCTTATAAACAGAAGCTGACAAGTGCCATGCCGGAAAAAGCGGATAAGGTGTTGAAATTGCCGGAAAAGGCTTCTGAAACATTCATATGATGAAAGTGAACCTAAGGGATTTGCTTGAAGAGAAAATGCAGCATATGCAAAAATAATTGGGGAGGACTTGGGAAAATGAATCAACTGAAATTGCTGTGCCTTGGCGACAGCCTGACAGAGGGCTACGACATAGAGCCGAGGCATTGCTGGGTCACTCTTTTGAAGGAAAGAGAAGGCTGGGATGTTACAAATGCCGGAATAAGCGGAGACATGACTGCGGGTATGCTCGCCAGGTTGCCGCTTGCATTGGACAAGAAAGAGTACACTCACGTTTTTATAATGGGCGGGACAAATGATGTCGAGTTCGGGCTTTCGCCCAACCATATTATTTCGAATATCAAGGCGATTATGAGGCAATTGAGATACATGGACATACAATATACGATAGGAATTCCAATTCCGTTTGACTGCAAGAGTTCAACACTGACAAGGTTCGAGTACGTGAGCGACGGATTCGTTTTCAGCAAAAGGATTGACGAATATTGCGATGAGCTGAAATCTTTTCTTGAAGGGGA
>CAZEHH010000190.1:0-1825 GCA_964512505.1 uncultured Peptostreptococcaceae bacterium | reverse complement strand
ATAGACAAGGAATTTCTTGCAGATGAAAACGAAAAAGCCAAAAGAGGCCAGTTGACGCCGGATTGCAGGCAGGGATGCGGCAATTGCGGCATTTTGACAAATTACAGAGGTGCGTGCAATGTATAGGATAAGAGCAAGGTATGAAAAAAAAGGCAGGGTCAAGTATCTGGGGCATTTGGAAATGATAAAGGTTTTTGAAAGGGCGTTCAGAAGAATCGGAATTCCCCTCAAATATACTGAGGGATTCAATCCCCATCCCAAAATGAGCTTTGCGCTGCCTTCCTCTGTAGGATTTTCAAGCATAGGGGAATATATAGATGTTGAAGTGACTGAAGCTGTTCAAATTGAGGAATTCATCGAAAGGATGAATTGCGCTCTTCCGGAAGGGCTCAAGTTGATAGGCGGAGGCTATGTGGACGCAAAAGCAAAATCTCTTATGAGCCTGGTTGATTATTCCGAATTCGAAATCGATTTTCCACTTGATGCTGAAATAGATGGGGATGCCATTATTGAATTGGAAAAAATTCTGGAATCGGGACCGATTCCGGCTCGCAAACGCACAAAGTCCGGCAAGATTGTTGAAAAAGATCTTAAGGACGACATACACGGCTATGAAACAGTAAACTTTGAAAATAATCGAATCGTCCTCAAAGTCCTTTTGAGTGCAGGCAGCCGGGGGAATCTTAATCCTTTGTTTTTAATAAATGGCTTTGGGGGAAAAATCGGCTGGAATATTGATCCCCACAATGTGAATGTCTTGAGAATCGATCTTTTTTCAAAGGCTGAAAGCGGACCGCTTTCTTTGGAAGAAACCATTTCAGAGGTGGAGGCTCGATGAATGCAATAGTTTTCAACACAATCGGAAGGATGAAGAGAGCGGCAGTCATTTTTGACGATCTTGTATACAGATTGGAGATTTCAGAAGGCGGAGAGGGTGGAATAGGCGACATTTACATTGGAAGGGTTGAAAAGGTTATCGACTCCATGCAGGCGGCATTTGTTGATATTGGTTTGGACAGAAACGGATATCTGCAAAAGGAAGAAATAAAGGGCGGTTACGGCAAGAATAGAATTTCCGAGCTGATAAAGTCCGGAGACGAAATTGCAGTACAGATAAAAAAGGAAGCAGTCGGCGGCAAGGGCCCGAAATTGACAGGAAAGCTCAGCGTCCAGGGAGACGGATTGGTTTTTTATGACGATGACAACAACAGGATAGCAGTTTCGAATAAAGTTGAGAATCCCAAATCAATACGGCGGCTGAAGGAATTGGCATATGAAATGCACAAAAAGTCCTGCGGAATGATCATAAGGACCCATGCTGAAAAGCTTTCAAATGAAGCCATAAGGAACGATTATAGAAATTTGGAAGCCAAATGGGAAGACCTTTGTTCGCAAATGGCATATGCTAGAGCTCCCAAAAGGATATACAAGGGAGCTGATTTCGCAGTCGAAAAAGTAATAAACAATTCATACAGGGGTCTGGACAAAATTGTTTTTGATTGTGCGGACGACATGGAATCCGTTTTAGGTTCGTGTTCGGGAGTAGTTGGAGAGATGTGCGAGTTTCGGGATATATCGGAAGGGTGGAACACTTTTTCTCTTCATTCTGCGGGCAAGGCCTTGGAAGAGTCTGTAAAGAAAAAAATATGGCTCCCGGGCGGGGGAAACATAATAATCGAAGAGACCGAGGCGCTGACGTCCATAGATGTGAATTCAGCAAAAAATGCAACAGGAGGGGCAGTGTCGACAACAAATAGTGAAGCTGCCGCTGAAGCCGCGAGACAAATAATGCTCAGAAACCTTTCCGGCATGATACTGATAGATT
>CAZEHH010000189.1:0-1864 GCA_964512505.1 uncultured Peptostreptococcaceae bacterium | reverse complement strand
AATAATCTGTTATAATAGGTCTCACTGCTGAAAGAAAAGGTGATTTAATGAAAAATTTAGTGATTGTAGAGTCTCCGGCGAAAGCAAAAACAATATCGAAATTTCTTGGAAGCCGCTATAAGGTAAAGGCTTCGGTCGGACATGTTAGAGATTTGCCCAAAAGCAAGATGGGCATTGATTTTGAAAACGATTTTGAACCTGAATATATAACAATCAGGGGAAAAGGGAAAGTGTTGAAGGAATTGAGAAGTGAAGCCAAGAAAGCCGACAAGGTATATCTTGCGACTGACCCCGATAGAGAGGGCGAAGCCATATCGTGGCATCTTTCAAAGGCTCTTTCAATCCCGGAAGACGAAATTTGTCGTGTTGAATTCAACGAAATTACAAAGGAAACGATAAAAAATGCTGTAAAATCTCCAAGGAAAATAAACAAGGACTTGGTTGATGCACAGCAGGCAAGAAGAGTGCTCGACAGAATTGTAGGTTACAGCATAAGTCCTTTGCTTTGGAGAAAAATGAGGAAAGGCTTAAGTGCGGGACGCGTTCAGTCGGTAACCACAAAAATGATATGCGACAGAGAAAATGAAATAAACAATTTTGTTCCTGATGAATACTGGACATTGAACGTCAAATTGGAAACAAAAGAAAAAGATGTTTTCGATGCAGTTTTTTATGGGGATAAAAACAAAAAGATAAAAATAAATAACAAAGACGAAATGGATAGAATATTGGAAGAGCTAAGCCATGAGAATTACCGGGTAGATTCATCAGAGAAAAAAACGAAAAGCCGCTCTCCGTATAAACCATTCACAACCAGCAGCCTGCAGCAGGACGCTGCAAACAAATACGGCTTTTCGACAAAGAAAACGATGATGATAGCCCAACAATTGTATGAAGGAATGCAAATCGGAAAGACCACAATCGGTCTTGTAACTTATATCAGAACAGATTCTACAAGGATTTCGGATTATGCAAAAGAAATGGCAAAAGAGCATATTTTGGAATATTATGGAGAAAAGTATCTTAAAAAAGAAGGCGGGAAAGCTGCAAAGAGCGGAAAATCAGTTCAAGACGCCCACGAAGCAATCAGACCGACTGATGCAAGTCTAAAACCAGATGATATAAAATCACAGTTGAAAGTTGATCAATACAAGATATACAAGCTAATTTGGGAAAGATTCATTGCAAGCCAAATGGCTGATTCCAAGAGCGATTCATTTCAACTTGGCATATCCAATGGAAAGTACATATTCAAGGCAAACGGAATCAAATTAAAGTTTGACGGTTTCCTGAAAGTGTATTCGTATGCAAACGTAAAAGACATTGAAATACCGGATATACCAACAGGTGTGACTCTCAAGCAGGTTGACAGGGAATTCAAGCAAAACTTCACTCAACCACCGGGAAGATTTTCGGAATCGACCTTGGTAAAGGCAATGGAGGAAAACGGCATAGGCAGACCGAGTACTTATGCACCTACTATATCAACAATAATATCAAGGGGATATGTCCGCAGAGAAAAAAAACTTCTCTATCCTACGGAATTGGGCATAATGATAAACGAATTGATGGAAAATCATTTTAAGAGCATCGTAAATATTGATTTCACTGCGAATTTGGAAGCGGAATTTGACAAAATCGAATCAAATGAAATACCATGGCGCAATGTTGTGAGGGATTTTTATAAACCGTTTTCAAATGCATTAAAAGCCGCAGACGAGGCAATAGAAAAAGTTGACCTTACAGAGGAAACTGATGAAATATGTGAAAAATGCGGAAGTCCGATGGTTATAAAACATGGAAGATTCGGCAGATTTTTGGCGTGTTCAAATTATCCGGAATGCAGCAACACAAAATCGATAGT
>CAZEHH010000188.1:0-1870 GCA_964512505.1 uncultured Peptostreptococcaceae bacterium | reverse complement strand
TAATTCCATACTACAAATCAGGAATCGTGCTGTTCCTCTTTTCACTTTTTCTTGCACTTGTAGGGTTCTCCTCTGTCTGCAGCTGGGCTCTGTTCGGCTCTCTGTTCAACCGCTTCATAGAAAAACATCAAAAACCTTTCAACATTGCAATGGGCCTGCTTCTTCTTTACAGCGCATATTCCATATCCGGCATTTCACAATTGCTGAATTAGATAGCATCCAAAGCCTATTGGCATCTGAATTTTTGTCAAGGCTTAACCATGGAAAAAAACGCGTATCCGTACTCTCCTGCGTGTGCGTTGTAAAAAACCGCTTCTTTCTCCATCATCTCAACGGCATCCATAGCGGCCTCATTTCCGGCATGCTCCAACTTGAAGCTCTTTATTTTATCCATTAACGGATTGTAGAAATTCTCGTCCCAATCGGACCTTTTCACCACAAAGGAATTTTGGTAAATGTATCCCGCCTCCTCAATCTGCTTTATCTTGTTGTCGATTGTATCAATCTGGTCATATTCCTCCTTCCAGAAATCAACGCTTTCGCGGGACGGTTCAACTGCAAGCCATACAACTTCGCTGCAAATGATATATCCTCCGCTCTTGAGATATTTTTTCCATTGGCTCAGCCCCTCCTTGAAACCTATGGCATATATCGATCCCTGAGCCCAAATAAGGTCGAACGACTCTTCTTCGAAGTTCATTTCCGCCATCGACATGCAGATTCCCGCAACCCTTTCAGAAAGCCCGCCCTTTTCGGCTCTATGGCATATATTGTCCGCATATTCGGGGTTGATGTCGATTGCCCTTATCCTTGCGCTTGGAAACCTCCTCGCCAAAAGGAAGGTGTCCGCCCCTTTTCCGCATCCTACATCCAGTATTTCTACAGGTTCTTCTTCACTCTTGAACAAAGCCATGGCTTTCAAGCTTGTCTCATCGCTTCCCGGAGAAAGCCTGTCCATGTCCTCGAACACCTTGTAGAGATAGTTTTCCATTTCATTCCTCCAAAACTACTTTTTTCATCTAAAATCCAATGCCATTCGGCGGCTTCATCCGGCAGGGCAGAATGTTTTTTTAATCCTCGTATAGAACCACTTTTATTCCGCTGTCGATTCCCTCGACAAATTCCTTTTCCTCGCCCTTGCCTAAAATATAGTGCATGGGCATGACAGCCTTTGGTTTCATTTGATTGACCATATCGACAGCATCGCCTGTGCTCATCGTCCTGTTTCCTCCGGCGATGGGCACAAGGGCCAAGGTCACATTTTTGATGCCCTTTATTTCATCGACATAATCGGTGTCGCCCGAGTGGTAAAGTGTGAAGTCTCCCAATTTCAATAAGTATCCTACGTTGAGGTCCCTCTTCGGATGGGTTGGAAATCCTTTGGTGTATGCCTCTACCGCTTCGATTTCCAAGTCTCCGATCTTGACAGTTTCTCCCGGCTGGATGGGCATCACATGAAACCCCGCCAACCTTTTTGAAACATTTTTTGGGCATACCATTATTGTCCCTTCGTCATATATTCTTTCTATGTCGTTCTTCGAATAATGGTCCGGGTGGCAATGGGTTATAAGAATGAACGAAGCGGCAACGGCGTCCCCGAGCCCTAAAGGGTCTATGTAGATCACCTTGCCCTTGTATTCCACCGAAAAGCTGGCAGGAAGAAAGGCCCCATTGAAGTGTCTGGAATAGACCGGCCCGCTCGAATAGACAGCAATCTCGCCGTCGTCCCACACTTTGAATCTTCTCTTTTTTAAATTGCTTGTTTCGATGAAATTGTTCTTTTTCATCCTGACAATCAAATAAATTGCAAATGCCGTCAAAACAGCAAGCCAAAATCCAATCATGCGATTCACCTCTTTTTGAATTTATC
>CAZEHH010000187.1:0-1882 GCA_964512505.1 uncultured Peptostreptococcaceae bacterium | reverse complement strand
CAAAATGGCATGCAGCAAATTTTTCCCCGTCGTTTGTAGCGCAGGCTATTATCATACTATCCACTCACCTCTCGATTATTGTTGTTCTTTAATGCCGGGAGCCTCTTTTCTATGTTTCCCTACTCAACAATATATACCCCCATGAGGTAATTTGTCAAACCATTCGCCTTTTCCCTGGTGCGTTTAGAGGCAAAAGCTTGGGGTAGATAATCAAATGCATAGAAGTAATGAATATCTATTACGAAAGGAGTGAGGAAATGAGCGAAGGAAAATGCCCTGTCACAGGAGCGACAGGCAAAAGAAAAACCGGCGGGACCTCCCTGCGCGAATGGTGGCCCAACCAGCTGAACCTTAAAATTCTCGAACAGCACTCGAACAAGATAAACCCGATGGACGAAGATTTCGACTATGCGGAGGAATTCAATGCCCTTGACTACCGGCAGCTCAAACAGGACCTCTACGACCTGATGACCGACTCTCAGGACTGGTGGCCGGCGGACTACGGACATTACGGAGGACTCTTCATAAGAATGGCATGGCACAGCGCCGGAACCTACAGAAAGGGAGACGGCCGCGGAGGAGCGGTGACCGGCAATCAGAGGTTCGCACCCCTTAACAGCTGGCCCGACAACGCCAACCTCGACAAGGCGAGGCGCCTGCTCTGGCCCATAAAGAAAAAATACGGAAAAAGCATTTCCTGGGCAGACCTGATGATTCTTGCCGGAAATTGCGCATTGGAGTCCATGGGCTTTAAGACATTCGGCTTCGGAGGAGGCCGCGAGGACATATGGGAGCCCGAGGAGGACGTAGACTGGGGCGAGGAGACCGAATGGCTCGGCGAGAAAAGATACTCCGAAGGCCGGGAATTGGAAAATCCGCTTGCTGCGGTTCAGATGGGCCTTATTTATGTCAATCCCGAGGGCCCCGACGGAGTTCCGAACGCATTGGCATCGGCAAAGGATGTAAGGGAAACCTTCGCCCGCATGGCTATGAACGACGAAGAAACCGTGGCTCTTATTGCAGGCGGACACACCTTCGGCAAATGCCACGGTGCCGCCAGCCCCGAGCATGTGGGTCCCGAACCCGAAGGTGCAAATCTCGAAAACATGGGTCTCGGCTGGAAAAGCGGCTACGGATCCGGCAAGGGCGACGAGACAATAACAAGCGGAATAGAGGGGCCGTGGAACCCTACTCCGACAAAATGGGACATGGGCTACTTCGATACATTGTTCGGATACGACTGGAATCTCGAGAAAAGCCCCGCGGGAGCCTGGCAATGGGTTCCTTCAGACACCTCGGCGCACGACATACCTACCGCTCACGGAACGGGAAAACAGCCGCCCATAATGACCACGGCGGACATTTCTCTAAGGATGGATCCCGCATACCGTAAGATCGCCAAGCGCTACCATGAACATCCCGAAGAGTTTGCGGACGCATTTGCAAGGGCATGGTTCAAGCTGACTCACCGCGACATGGGGCCAAAGGATCGCTACTTGGGACCCGAAGTTCCCGACGAAGACCTGATTTGGCAGGATCCGATCCCCCAAGCCGATTACATGCTTGTAGACGACAAAGACATTGAAAAGCTCAAAGCGAAGATTCTTGGTTCGGGTCTTTCCGTTTCCCAGCTTGTGCAGACCGCATGGGCTTCCGCTTCCACATTCAGGGGATCGGACTTCCGAGGAGGAGCAAACGGCGGGCGAATAAGGCTTGCGCCCCAAAAGGACTGGCAAGTGAACATGCCCGAAGAGCTGTCTAAGATAATTGGAGTACTTGAATCAATCCAAAAGGATTTCAACGATTCGCAAAGCGGCGGAAAAAGAGTTTCCCTGGCCGACATCATCGTCCTTGGGGGCTGCGCAGCTGTCGAGGCTGCGGC
>CAZEHH010000186.1:0-1907 GCA_964512505.1 uncultured Peptostreptococcaceae bacterium | reverse complement strand
TTTTAAGAAATTCGTAAGAAAATAATCGGGGTCTTCTTAAGATTCATGCATTACTGTGTATATATGGCTTAAAGGGAAAGGAGGTACGCAAAATGGACAATGCCGGAATTCTTGTGGTGGATGACGACAGGGAAATAGCGGGCGCTATCGAAAAGCTTCTTGAGAGTGAAGGATATCAAGTGCAAAAAGCCTATGACGGCAAAGAGGCTCTGGAGGCTCTTGTTTCGGGTGGCATCCAATTGATTCTCATGGATGTTATGATGCCGAGGCTCGACGGACTTTCCGCCACTCTAAAGATCAGGGAAAGCAGAAACATTCCAATAATAATATTGTCGGCTAAATCAGAGGACAGCGACAAGATACTTGGGCTTTCCATGGGTGCGGACGACTATGTGACAAAACCGTTCAACCCGGATGAACTCGTTGCAAGGGTCAAAAGCCAGCTCAGGCGTTATATGCTTCTTGGCGACATGGGAAATGGGTCAAAGGCTAATCAAATTGCAATCGGAGGCTTGCTTCTTGATAATGATGCGAAGCAGCTTACGGTCGACGGCGAACCGGTGCATTTGACGGCCAAGGAGTTTCAAATCCTTGAATTCCTGATGAAGCACGCGGGCATGGTTTTTTCTGCTGAGAAGATTTACGAGAGGGTCTGGAATGAAAAACCTTATTCAGTAGAAAATACGGTAATGGTCCACATAAGGCGTATCCGGGAAAAAATCGAAATAAACCCGAAAGAGCCAAATTATCTTAAGGTGGTGTGGGGAATTGGATACAAGATTGAGAAGATTTAGCACCAATGGAATGACAAAGTTTTTAGCTTTCGCGATTGTGGTTTTGGCTCTTGCGGCAGTGGTCGTGCAGATTCAATATGCGGAGTACATAAACGGAAATGTGGAAAGCCTTATTGTCGACAACTACATAGACAGCGAAGAGTTCTACTACGGCCAAGTGCAAAACAGTCTGTACAGGGTCTCGAGGGCGATTGAAGAAGGAGAGGAAGTGGAAGGTACGTCCGACTGTATCTATTTTGCAGCCGACAAAGAAAAAACATTCGGCAATACAATATGGACCGAAAGGGAGTTTTACGAGCAATATGGCGAAACCTTCTATTATCTCGAAAACGGAGAGTGGAAAGCAGGAGAGAATGCGAATCCGCCGAGGCAATATACACTTGTTGATAATACGGAAGCAATAGCATATGTGGCATTTACGGATGAATACATGGCCGGAAAGCAGGTGGAATGGGAAGCGAACAGGGCTGTTCTAAAGCCTCTCGCTTTGAGAATTGCCGCAAGCGTTTCATTGGCGCTTTTGCTTATAGTCTACCTGATTTGGGCAACGGGAAGAAAGCCTGACGACAGGGAGCTTCATATGGCGAAAATTGATGCTGTCTATTCCGATATTCTGCTTGCATTGTTCCTTCCTGCAATCGGGGCATGGGTGGTTTCCATCGGAGAATTCGCCTTCTCAAGGAATAGATTGTTCGATGGACTCGGTATGAATGAAGTCTTTTCTATGGCATTGGCAGGTGGAGCCACGGTTGTTGCTGTGGCTGTTTGCGGGGTTTTGCTGCTTTCCCTGGTCAGAAAATTGAAAGCCGGGAAATTACTGAAACACAGCTTGATATTTGTGGCTTTTGCTGCCTCTTATGATTTTTTCAAGAGCCTGTTTGATGGAAGACGCTTCAAGGGAAACACGCATACGAAATCCCTTTTCAAGCGCCAGTGGGTTTTCATAGTAGCAAGTGCCGTAATGGTATTTCTAACCTTTATGTTTCTGTTTATGAGTGCACTGCCGCTTGCCCTATTGCCTCCAATCATGGAGATGATGATAATCTATTGGCACATCAAGGTAAATAACAAGACATTTCTTGAAATCAACAAGGGCTTTGACGAGAGCCTGGG
>CAZEHH010000185.1:0-1919 GCA_964512505.1 uncultured Peptostreptococcaceae bacterium | reverse complement strand
TTCCACTTGCTGCGTCTACTTATTGAGCTTGTTGAAAATTGCTTTCCTCTTTTCAAAGGTGCATACATACTTGAAGCCAAGGTCAAGCAGCATTTCTTTTACATAATCAAACTCGAAAGCAATAGTGGAAGGCACATGCGAGTCCGAACCCATAGTCAGAACTTCCCCTCCAAGTTTCTTGTAAAGTTTCAGTATTGGCATTGATGGCATCATGTGGTCTCTTCCCTTTTTCATAGCAGAGGTATTTACTTCAATGCCCTTTCCTCTTTCGACAAGCTCCTTGAAAATCATTTCATAATACTCGAAGTAATCCTCGGGCTTCAGGGCTTTTACAGATTTCTGGTATTTGCCGGGTATGTCTATGTGGCCTATTACAGAAAAAGATTCAAAAGTCTTGATGCTTTGGTAAAGCTCTTGCAGGTATATTCCGTAAGCCTCTTCCGGCGTTTTGCCAAAGAAAAAATCGCCGTTGTAAAGGTCGGATTTGCCGGCAGTATGCATGGAAGCTATCACGAAATCGAAATCCCATCTTTCGACCATGTCCTGGCAACGGCCGGTTACATGAGGCTGCACTCCTATTTCAATGCCGTCGAGTATCTTTATTCTATCTCCGAATTGTTCCCGGAGCGTTTTTATTGCAGGCAATCTCTCGCCCGGATCGAAATTGAAACTTATTGTCGGATCGGTATAGTCGTAATCCACATGGTCGGTGAAACAGATTTCTGAAATACCCCTATTTACGGCTTCCTTGACAAAATCCGCCATCGGGATTTCGCAGTCCTCCGAAAAATTGCTGTGAACATGATAGTCGTACATTGGAGACCTCCTTCTAAAGACATATATTATATTTTAACAGACTGGGTATGAATAGCAAGGAAAGGGGGGGCAAAAGTCAGAATAATAAGACTTTTGCCCTGGGAGGCTTTTATTGTTGACTTGAAGAGACATAAGTAATAAAATGTCATTATAGCAATTTACCGCTTTAGCACGATACAGTAATAAATAAACGGAAACGGAGGTTCATTATGGTTCTCTACAAGGAATTGTTCCCTGAGGGAGTAGACGACATACACAGTGATGAATATGAACTCAAGGAAGATCTGGTTGCTGACATAAGGACGATGTTCAAGTCATACGGATACCGGCAAGTGGGAACTCCGACTTTTGAATTCTACGATCTTTACTCGGGCATCGACGGGACAATCGATGTAACCGAGATGTTCAAGATAATCGATTCGGACGGTAAAATTCTCGTTTTAAGGCCGGATGCAACTATACCGGTTGCAAGAATGGCTGCAATGAATTACCGCCACTCGGATGGATATTTGAAGTTGTCATATATAACCAACATATTCAGGCACAATGAAAGTGAAAGAGGCAACAGGAGAGAATTCACCCAGGCCGGGATTGAATACATGGGAAGCTCAAAAACATGGTGCGACGCAGAAGTTATTGCAATAGGAATAAAAATGCTTTTGGGATTCGGGCTGAAGGATTTTCACATCGACATGGGCCATGCGGGTTTTCTCGGCCAATTGCTTGAGGGGTCGGGTCTTGACGGACACAAAACGGAAATGCTGTGCAAATTCATAGAAGACAAGAATTACAGCGAGCTCTCGCTCTATCTGGACAGATTGCAAATAGATGAAAACGTAAAAAATGCGATAATAAAACTGCCGAGACTGTACGGTAAGCCGTCCGAAGTGCTTTCGCGTGCCGAAGATGTCATATTGAATGAAGAAATGAGGAATTCGCTTGAAAACCTCAAAGCCGTTTACGAGGTTCTGAAGGCGCAGGGAATGGAGAAATACATCCTTTTTGACCTGGGATTCACCAATCAGTTCAATTACTATACGGGAGTAATATACAAGGGTTATGTAAGCAATTATGGAAGGGTGCTTTTGGCTGGAGGCAGATAC
>CAZEHH010000184.1:0-1935 GCA_964512505.1 uncultured Peptostreptococcaceae bacterium | reverse complement strand
ACAACATGCAGGAAGGTTTCGCCTTGCACGAAATAATAACAGACAGCGGCGGCAAGCCTGTCGACTACAAGTTCCTGGAAATAAACAAGGCATTTATGGAAAACACAGGACTTTCGGATGTAAGGGGAAAGTCTGTAAAGGAAGTGCTCCCCGATACAGAGGCCTTGTGGATTGAGAAATACGGCAAAGTTGCTATTGAAGGAATCCCCATCGATTTCGAGAGTTATTCCAAGGCGTTGGACCGTCATTACAAGATTTTCGCATATTGTCCGCAGAAAAACCGGTTTGCTTCAATCTTCCTCGATATTACAGATCGGATAGAAATGGAAAAATCGCTTAAAGAAGAGAAGGATAGAATGAGGACTACGCTGATGTCCGTGGGTGATGGAGTAATAGTAACGGACATGAAGGGCACCATAGAAGCCATTAACGAAAGGGCCGAAAAAATATCGGGCTGGAGCTCGGTTGAAGCAATAGGCAAAAACATGCGTGAAATCTTGAAATTCAAGGACGAAAAAGACGGAAATATTGAAGAATTGATGCCGCTTGAGAAAATACTGGAGAAAAAATCCACCATAGAGTGGAAACTTGGCAAACGCCTGGTGGACAGAAAAGGCGGCAGCACTTCCATAGCCCTTAATGCATCTCCAATAATAGACGAGAACGGGAAATTGCATGGAGCCGTGCTTGTGCTCAGGGACACGGCTGAAGAAAGCAAGTGGAGAAAAGAGATAGAATTCATCAGCTACCACGACCATCTGACAGGCCTTTACAACAGGAGATTCTTCGAAACCGAGCTCGAAAGGTTGGACACCAGGAGAAACCTTCCCATTTCCGTAATTTATGCGGATGTGAACGGACTGAAAATAATAAACGATGCATTCGGTCATGAAAAAGGGGACATCCTCCTTAAGAATGCTGCTGACGTATTGAGACGCATATGCAGAGCGGACGACATAATAAGCCGGGTCGGAGGAGACGAATTTGCGGTGCTTCTGCCTGCGACATCGTCGGAAATGGCCGAAAAACTGGTTGGCCGCATAAGAGACGCAATCGACGGAGTAAAACTGGAGACAGGGAAATTGTCCATCGCCATAGGATGGGAAACGAAGACTGAAGAAAATCAAAGCATTGAAGAAATGCTGAGAATTGCGGAAAACAGAATGTACAAACGCAAGATAAGCGAAAGACCCAAAATACAATCCGATGTTATAAAAAGCGTAATGGAAACTCTATATGGTAAAAGCGAATATGAGAGAGGCCATTCACAAATGGTTTCGTTCTACTGCGGCGAGATAGGAAAGGCTCTTGGAATGGAAACCGGCGAAATCGAAGAACTAAGGAAACTCGGAATTTTGCACGATATAGGAATGGTCGGGCTTGATGTGGAAACCCTCAACAAGCATGAATCCCTCACAAATGAGGAATGGGAAGAAATAAAATCCCATCCCGAAGTGGGAAGGCGCATACTATCCTCTATCGGAAAGTACTCGAAGATATCCGACATAGAAATGGCGCATCATGAAAGATGGGACGGAAACGGTTACCCCAAAGGCCTAAGGGGAAAAGAAATACCCTACAAAGCGAGGATACTTGCACTTGCCGAAGCTTATGAAGCCATGACCAACAAGAAATGCTACAAGGAGAATTTGAGCAGAGAGCAGGCATTGCAAGAAATTAGGTCAAATGCCGGTACTCAGTTCGACCCTCAAATGGCTGAAGTGTTCATAGAGTATCTCGAAAAGAATTCGGGGTGCGAAGAATAATTCCAATTAGCCAGATGAAGGCCAAAGCGCCACCGCAAATTATGCGGTGGCGCTACTTTTTTGTTAGAAATTTTGAGTGTCAATTCAAAAATGGACCCAAAAATGTCTGTCCCTTTTTAGTTTGCGGTTTTCATGTAGCCGTATATTTTGATTAGTTCGGTCTTGTTTT
>CAZEHH010000183.1:0-1961 GCA_964512505.1 uncultured Peptostreptococcaceae bacterium | reverse complement strand
GTCAAAACAGCAAGCCAAAATCCAATCATGCGATTCACCTCTTTTTGAATTTATCGTTTTGAATCTTTGATATAGCACCGAATTTTTTTATATATATTCTAACTGTATACCCATTTAAACCGGCAACAATGCATCCTTATGTCTGGAAACAGCAGTTGGGTTTACGGCTTCGCCAAAATCAAATTCATCCAATGGAACTTTCACATGGTTCTGTGCGTCAAAAGGATGAGTGCAAAAACAAGCAAAGAGAAAAGGAGAAACAAAAATGAAAAGAACAGCATTTTTAATTGTTATGTCGGCAATGTTGCTTTTGAATACAGGAGCGGCTTTCGCCGGAATAGAACCGAAAGAACTTCCCGAGACGGCTTCAGTCGATGAAAGCCTTCCGTCCCGGATGCTTTATGAAGGAATTGCAATCCCTGCCCTTTATGGGGAGGATGCTAATCTTCCGGTTCTGATTTCAAACAAGCCCGAATACAATTGGAGCAGCGAAGGCAAATCGGGAAAGCTTGAAAGCTCGCCGATATACGAAAAGGGTTCTATGTATTTCCCCCTCAGGGAGATTGCCGAAAACATCGGCTTCACGGTCGAATGGAATGAAAGCGACCGCAGCGTGGACATATGCAAGGAAGAATTCACAGCAAAAATGTACATCGACAGCAAAAATTTCGAGACAGGCGGCGATTTGAAGAATTTCGATGCCGGCCCGCTGGTGATTGACGGGAAAACCTTTCTTTCCGAATCCGGAATGGAAAAACTGCTTGGCATTTTCATCACAGCCCAGAACGGCAACTTGTTCCTGAATCCTTGCGACGTTGAAATAGTCGAAACCCCCGTAAAGGAAATTGAGGATTGGATTAGTGAAAACAGAGAAACGGTTGGAAGGCATATCAAAAGAATGGACGGCTTTTCTTACGTTCTCATAGTGGAAGAGGAAAAAAACACAGGCGGATACACCTTTGACTTCAGCAACCTGGAGGTCGAAGGTGGAATCCTCCGTATTGAATACGACCTTAACCCTCCATCCGAGACGGCAATTCAGGTTTTGACCAAGCCCTTCGCTCTGCTCAGGATTTCAAATGAAATTTACCAAGTCAAAGTCGACCGCTTCGCTTACACCGGAACCATATCGGATCTAAAATTCGGCGAACACGGGGCGACTCTTTACCTCGAAGGCGGAAACCTCGATGAGAGATTCGACGACCTTGTGGTCATGGCAGGCATTGACACCGAGATTGAAGACGGAACATCCATGGACTTTAAAATCGGAACTGTTCTTGACGTTCAATACTCCTTCTCCACCAGAAGCATACCCGCACAAACCACCGCCGAAAAAATAAGAGTAATTGCCGCTCCCGACATTTACTCGACATACAAAGGCAGCGTCAAAGAAGCAATCGAGGATGAAAACACCTTCAGCATAAGACTGGCAAAGGACTCCAATCTTGCCAACGACCTTATTGTCCATGTTAAAAAGGGAAGCTTCATGGCATCTCAAATGCAGGAGCTCGACGGAAAGACAATTACCGTCGAGTACACAATCATGACAATGAGCATACCCGCTCAAACTTCGCCCATAAAAATATGTGTTGAAAGATAGCCGCCGCAAAATCAACGGCAAATTCATATAAATGCAGACATCTCCAAGCCGGTATCTTCATACCGGCTTTTTTTATATTAAAGATGTCAAAGCGGATTCCGGCCTGATTAAAAGCTGATTCCTTCGAATCATTCAAGCGGAATGATACGGAGCCTCTGCATTGGGTATAAAGAATACACGGGAACCATATTAGGAAAACAAAAAGATCAGAAACCCGTTGACCGCTTCGGTCAATCGTGATATATTTTAATTGACCGAAGTGGTCAACGGAGGGTGGTTCAATTGGATGAAAAACTGAAAAAACTTGATCCCGGGAAACTGGACCGTATAATAAACAGCGCGCTGGAGGAATTCGGGCGCA
>CAZEHH010000182.1:0-1987 GCA_964512505.1 uncultured Peptostreptococcaceae bacterium | reverse complement strand
ATATAGAAGCCTTCTTGGCAAACGAAGAAGCCTACAGGCTTTATCTGGAATCGGCCTATGGCTCTGCCGATGCAAACAGCATAGTGATATCAAACTTGAGATTCGATTATATGGAGGACAACAGCGCTGCCCTTGGAGCGGTAGATGTAAGGACGGAAGCGGTTCTTTCAGAGGATGCAAGCGCCGTCGTGCTTGAAAACACCTTTGTGGCATACGTCACAAATAAGGATGGAGACTGGAAAGTGGCCTTCACAATGGAGAAAGGTCTGTACGAAGACAGGCTCCAAGAAGCTGTGACGAGCCAGTATGTTTTATTAACCGATGAAATTGCAGCAGATGAAGAACTTAGGATGGGAAGTCATTATGACAGCGAGGGGAATCCTTTGATAGATTCTTCCGAAGTCGATATGGAGGAAGCTGTGACAGATCCGGGCGAAATCATCGCAGACGAAGGGGCAGGCACATCAGGTGAAGAAACACAAAATTCCGACGGGACGTCGGTGGAAGACGCTGAAAAAGCCTTGGATGAAGAAGAAAAAAAATCGGGTGCAGGGAAATTTATCGGACTTGCAGCATTGCTTGCGGCAATCGGCGCCGGCGGATTCATATTTATGAAAAAGAAAAAATAGACAATAAAGAGACAATCCAGTTTAAAACGGGATTGTCTCTTTTTATCTCAATGTTTAGTCTGAACCGTGAAACTTTTCAAACTGGAATCTGTAGTACATGTTGTGCTGTGCTATTCCTTTTGATTTTTCACTCACATTCACATAAGCCCTGTGGATGCCCGAATCCAAACGTTCAAGGGATTGGATGGGAAGGTCGACTGTATTGACCTGAGGATGGGCAAAGGAGACAGATGCAAATACCAAAACCATCATTAGCGCTAAAACCAGCGCGAGTCCGCTCTTTCTCATGATGCACCTCCATTATTATTTTTGCTGTGGTATTGTTTTACCCTATGGAGGCATAGGCAAACGTAATATGCTATTCGAAACAGGGATGCTGCATGTGAAAAATCGGCAGCTGAGTTGCGATTACAAAGAAAACGAACCCTTTCATGGGGTTCGTTTTATGTCTATCGGTATAGAAACAGTTTTCCCAAAAGCGGGGTCTTCACGTCTATCGCCTCTTTTGGGCACATTTCCTGGCAACAATAACATCTTATGCATTTCTTGTAGTCGTAGATAGGAGGATTGCTGCGGTCTGAATCCTTGAATTGCAATGCCTTGCCTTGCACGGGGCATGCCTCGACGCAAACGCCGCAGCGTATGCATTTCGACTCTTCTATGAATGGCTTGCGAAGAACCATTCCTCTGAATATTGATGCCGCGGCAATGTTTTCTTTTTTCACCGGCCCGCGCTTTATGTCAAAGTCTTTTGAAATGAACTCACCAAGGCCGTCGCCCAGATACTCAATGTCTTCCTCTTTCCATTTTCCAAGCCCGTATGATTCTCCATAGTAGACTGTGGGAATCAATTCGGGATCAAGGTCGACCATTCTGCAGAATGTCGCATCAAGGGCTACGGGGTCGTCGGACATTATTATGACATTCATTTTCTTCGGATTTCCGGACCTCGGGCCGTTTCCTTCCATTGCCATTATACCGTCCATTATGTGCAGCCTGGGCTTTATGAGTAGGTTCAGGTCGACGAGCATCTTTGAGAAACTTATTGCATCGGGATATTTTGCGTGCATTGCTCCCTTGTTTATTCCGTATACGAGTCCTAGCGAGTTCTTTACCGCACCGGTGATTCTGGTCAATTGATGCGCTTTCATTTTGCAAAGATTGAGTATGGCGTCAGTTTCACGGACTGCATTTGAGAGCTCGAACTGCTTGGTGAAATTGCCTTGGGGGAAATCCGCGGTTTCGCCTCCTTTGAAATTTGCGAATTCAATTCCGTGCCTGTCGGCGACTTCCTTCAGCCCCGAGTTTTCGGCAACTCTTTCCGGCTTGCCGAAACCCGGGGAGTCTCCATACACTAT
>CAZEHH010000181.1:0-2038 GCA_964512505.1 uncultured Peptostreptococcaceae bacterium | reverse complement strand
CACCTTGATTCTCCTTGCGGAAGCGGCCATCGAAAAATCCGGCCAAGTTTCGCTGGAGATGGACGGAAGAGAACCTGCGGACATGGACGCATCGGACCTTGAGGACCTGGCCGAGGCGGCTGCAGGGAAGGCTTCGGATTTAAGCGACGAATTTGATGACGAAGGCATAGCTCTGGACAAGGCGCTCGAAAGCAGGGTTGTCATAAAAGTTGAAGGGAATGGGGACTTGGCATCGGTCGAGTTTGAAGCGGGGGCTCTTGGCGGAGCTTTCGACGAAGGACTTGACGAGGTTGCTGTAGTCACACCATGGGCGGAAATCGCACTCGGCGCGGACACACTCGGCGCAGAAGACATGGACAAGGAAGTTGTGGTGGAAGTAAGGCCCGTTGATGAATCCAATTTGCCGGAAGGAGCGGATGTTCCTAACGGCGCGACTGTTATAGACATGAACCTTTTCGTGCAAGGAGAGAAGGTAAGCAACTTCAAGGGAACGATGAAGGTTTCCATTCCATTCGAATATGATGGAGACAATGGGGGAGCAATCACGGTCTACTGGCTAAAGGACGACGGAAGCCTTGTTCCTGTGGGAGGCGCATACAACGAGGAAAGCGGAATGATTGTCTTTGAGACAAATCACTTCAGCAAGTACTTCGTTGATGAGTCTGAAGTGGCGTTTGAAGACATGGAGCTTGCGGCGTGGGCGGAGGACCAAGTGTCGGCAATGGCAGGAAAGGGTTTCATAAATGGAAGGGGTCCGGGCCGATTCGATCCTTCAAATGATATAACAAGAGCGGAATTCGCAGCGATAGTCACAAGAATGCTGAGCCTTACGGCTTCAAATGACTACACGGCGGAATTTGCAGATGTGTCCGATGCGGACTGGTTTTCAGGTTCTGTCGCCGCAGCAAGTGAGGCGGGACTGATGAACGGAAAGGGCGGGGGTATGTTCGACCCCGACGGCAAGATAACCCGCCAGGAGCAGGCTGTCGTACTTTCGAACGTGCTTGAGAGTTACGGATATGCAGACGGTGCAGCCGATCTTGACGATGTATTCTCGGATTCGGCAAGCATAGCCGGATGGGCCGAAGGCGGTGCGGCAAGCGCCGTGCACCACGGACTCATAAACGGCATCGACGGAAGGTTTGCTCCGATAGAGTGCGCGAGCAGGGCTCAATCGGCAGTTATGCTCTACAGGCTGTATTTTAAAATAATCAAATAATGCAGTTTTCAAAAGCCTCGGGGGAAATTTTCCGGGGCTTTTTTTGCTTCTTGTTAAAACATGTATATTTGGGCATTAAAGTGGTATTATTAACATATATATGATTTATACATAAAATGCGAGGACGAATCGGTTTTTGTCTTTGAATGCAATGTTTTTTTGAATTGTAAAGATGAAAAAATAAGGGAGCAGAGGCGATGGAAGGAAAAATAAAAGGGTATTCCCTTGTGCTTTTTTCGGCTTTTCTTTGGGCTACCACAGGAATATTCGGAGGACTTCTTCTCGATGCAGGGCTTTCTTCGGGCCAAGTGGCGTTCTTGAGAATGTTTGGATCTTCATCGATTCTTTTTTTGATTTTTGTATTCTTCAAGCCCTCGAATTTCAAGATAGACAGGAAAGGGATTTTGTTGACCATGCTTTTCGGCCTTCTTGGGCAGGCGACTTTGAACTGGTTCTATTTTGAGACTCTAAGGTTGACCTCGGTTTCTACAATTACCGTATTCCTGTACACTTCACCTGCGTTCATAGCCGTATTGGCATATTTCATTTTTGGAGAGATTTTTGATTCAGGCAAGGCAATCGCGTTGATTTTGAGTTTCGGGGGATGTCTTCTTGTAAGTACAGGAGGGGATTTGGGCAACCTTGTATTGAACTTGCCCGGAATATTGAACGGATTGGGAGCAGGCGTAACGTATGCGGTTTTTACTATCATGTGCAAATATTTGTCAGACGACTACAATGAATTCACAATAATATTCTATGCCATGGTTTTCGGATGGATATTTTTCCTGCCCTTTTCTCAAATCGGCGGTATACTGG
>CAZEHH010000180.1:0-2118 GCA_964512505.1 uncultured Peptostreptococcaceae bacterium | reverse complement strand
GGATGCGGCCGGCAATGCCGGAAATTTTTCCGGACTAACATTCATACGCACATTGTCTGCCGACCCCTTGTCGCTTTCGGTAAGCGAAAGGACAAATACAAGTTTGAGTTATGTAATGGACAGTTCCAACCAGACCGAGGGAACGGAGAACAAGGTCATTTTGACAAACGCCGGAGGAGTTGTGTCGGAAACTGCTTTTGGGCAAGACACAAGCGGCACATTCGACGGCCTTTCGGAAGGCGGGAAATACCAGATTAAAACAATAACTAGAAACAGCGACTCGGTTGAAAACGCCCCTCATCTCTTTTGGACCGGGACCACCAAGCATCTGCCTTCGGGGGCGATTGTCCTGCCGAAAGGGGATATATTCCTAAAAGATGGAGAGGTTTTCACGATGGAAGGAACATATGAAGACGCAGACGGAGACGATGTTGCCATAACTGCCCATATGGGCGAAACAGCCGGGAAAGTAAATGTAGGGACTACCACGTGGAGCGCAGTTTGGAGTATGGACGGTTTTCCTGAAGGCCTGCAGCCCGGGATATCCGTATCTCTGTCGGACAGCGGAGGCACGGGGGAAACAGTCCTGAACTGGACCAACGACTTGACGATTGACAGAACCTCTCCCCAAGCCCCGGAAATATCGGCGGATCCGGGCAGCCTCACAAGCGGCTCAGTATTGGTTTCCATTTTAGGCGAAGAAAATGCAAGCATATTCTATAGTGTGGATGGAAATACAGCCTTGCCTTATGAAAATGCGTTTTCGGTTTCTGAAAATGCGGAAATAAAAGCATTCCAAAGGGATGAAGCAGGGAACTCGAGCACAGAATCGAGCGTTACAATCGACTGGATTGATAAAACAGAACCTTCGGGAAGCATATCGTACAATACGAGCCTGCCGACAAACGGGCCGGTAGTCGCGACGCTGACCACAATCGACGAAAACAAAGTGGAAATAACAAACAATGGGGGCTCGAACCAATACGAATTTACGACAAACGGAAGCTTCACATTCGAATTCCGCGATGCCGCAGGCAACACAGGAAGCAAGGCGGCTCAAGTGACATGGATCGATACACTTGCTCCCAATGCGCCCTCAATTCATTTGAATCCGGAAAGCGGCGTCTCAACCGGCAGCGTTGAAATTGCCATTACGCATAACGAGGCACCGGAAGACGTTTCGATTGAATATGGAATTGCGGCCGACGGTGAAATAAAATGGCTTCCCTATGAATCGCCATTTTCCGTAAGCGAGAAAGGCTCATGGGATGTTTTTGCAAGGGCGATTGATACAGCGGGCAATGCGAGCCCCGAATCACGCAAGAGCCTTATCCTGAAAAACAGGCATAAAAGCGAAACGGTTGAGCCTTCAAGAGCGGTGGACCATTATGATATAAACCTGCCATATCTTCTTGCCCAGGGCACAACACTAGAAAAGAGCGTAATAGGGTCATTTTACGATATCGACGGAAAGCCAATCGACATATCAGGCTTTGAAATCGAAAGCTCCAATCCCTATATTCTGCAGATAATGGATGACGGAACAATTGAGGCGAAGAAGCCCGGAGTAGTCTCACTCATTGTTTCAGACCCCAAAACAGAAGCAGTTTTTACATTTGACCTTGAAATTGACGGACCTCCTGAAAAAATCGCAGGGGTTGAGTTCAGCGACACAAAAGATCATTGGGCCAAGGATTCGATATCCGGCTTAAGTGATGAGGGGTATATATGCGGATACGGAGACGGCTCCTTCAGACCGCAAAGCAATATTACAGTGGCAGAATGTTTGACAATACTGGAAAGAGTGCGTCTTGACAATGCCACAATGGCGACTTCGACAAGGCCCTGCGAGGAGCCTGAAATAATTGCCGAAGCCTGGAGCCGCAACTATTGCCTTTCGGCGCTTAGCCGGATGGACATGGATGAAGTAAAAAATGCATTTGGAGATAAAATCGATGCAGATGTCCCTGCGACAAGGGGGCAGGTTGCATTTTTGCTGGCGCAAAGCGAAAATTGGATTGGCGCTTTTGAAGACGCAATCCCATTCGATGACATAATGTGCAGCCGGTATTGTGATCCCATACTATGCGCTTTCAATAGAGGAATTTTCAAAGGCTA
>CAZEHH010000179.1:0-2238 GCA_964512505.1 uncultured Peptostreptococcaceae bacterium | reverse complement strand
CAGGAACAGATAGCAATGGAGCAAATAGAGGGAGCCGAAGTCAAGGGACTTGGCAAGATGGCGGACCTGGTGCTTCAACTCAAGAACGGCAATGTTGACGCTGTAGTGGCCGAGCTTCCTGTAGGAAACGCATACGCCAACAACAATGACGACATAATGGTAGCTGACATACAGCTCGATACAGGTGACAGCGGTTCTGCTATAGCATTCAAAAAAGGGAATCCGGAATTCGTTGACGCGGTAAACGCAACCTTGACAAAATTGATGGATGAAGACATGATTTCCCAGTATGTTTTCGACGCGATCAAGCTTTCCGAAGAAAATCAGTAAAGAATTTGTTTCGAGTAAAAATACAAATCAAATGACTGGAAAGATAGTGGTTCAGGCCACTATCTTTCCATGTTATAATGAACATGGATTTTATCAAAACGCATTAACAGCAGTGAATGGAGGGGAAACAATTGGATTTGGAATTTCTTATTAAATACAAGATGTTTTATATATCCGGTGTTCAAAATACGCTTTTGCTGGCTATTTTTGCAGTCTTCTTCGGGGTCATGCTCGGAGTAGTGCTTGCGCTGATGAAGCTTTCAAAGAAAAAAATACTAAAGGCAATAGCGACGGCATACATAGAATTTTTGAGGGGGACTCCGGTAATAGTACAAATTTACATCGTTTACTACGGGCTTCCGAATGTAGTGCCGTTTGAGCTTCCGGACATGGTGTGGGGAATTGTAGCCCTCAGCCTCAACAGCGGTGCATACGTAGCGGAAATAATACGTGCTGGAATACAGGCGGTAGACAAGGGGCAGATGGAAGCCGCGCGTTCGATTGGAATGCCCCACAATATGGGCATGAGGTATATAGTGATACCGCAGGCGTTCAAGAACATTCTTCCGGCGCTGGGGAACGAGTTCATTGTAGTTGTAAAGGAGTCAGCTATTGTATCAGTTGTTGGAATAACAGAACTCATGTATCGGGCCGATACAATCAGGGGAATAACATACAAAGCATTTGCGCCTTTGATGGTTGCGGCAGTAATATATTTCATCATCACATATACGCTGTCAAGACTCTTGGGCATCGTTGAAAGGAGAATGAGCGCCGGTGATTAAAACTATAAATCTGCACAAGCATTTTGGAAGCCTCCATGTGCTAAAAGGAATAGACACACATATAAAAAAAGGCGAAGTCGTAGTAGTTATAGGACCATCCGGTTCGGGTAAAAGCACATTCCTCAGGTGCCTCAATCTTCTCGAACAGCCCACCGACGGTGAAATAATTTTTGAAGGGGTTTCCATAACCGACCCCAAGAACGATGTCAATCTGCAAAGGCAGAAAATGGGCATGGTTTTCCAGCAGTTCAATCTTTTCCCCCATATGAATGTGACTGCAAACGTAACCTTGGGTCCCATAAAGGTAAAGAAAATGTCCAAGGAAGAATCCGGAGCATTGGCGCTGAAGCTTTTGGAACGCGTTGGGCTGCCCGACAAGGCCGAGGCCTATCCAAAGCAGCTTTCGGGAGGCCAGAAACAAAGAGTTGCAATAGCCAGGGCTTTGGCTATGGAACCCGATGTGATGCTTTTCGACGAGCCGACATCGGCACTCGACCCTGAAATGGTGGGAGAAGTCCTCGATGTAATGAAGGACTTGGCTTCAAAAGGCATGACCATGGTAATAGTATCGCATGAAATGGGCTTTGCAAAGGAAGTTGCCGACAGAATTCTCTTCATGGACGATGGAATAATCGAAGAAGAGGGCACTCCAAAGGAAATATTCGAAAACCCGAAGAGTCCCAGGACCAAGGATTTTCTGGGGAAAGTGTTGTATTGAAAATCTGCAAGCAAATCGATTTTAACGAATAAGAAAACCTCAAGCAGTTTTACTTGCCTGAGGTTTTGCTTTTGGAACTGAAGACTTGTCATTCAGCGATTTTGCCGATTTTTTCAACTTCGCCCAGCTTCGATATTCCATGCGGAGCTACATCCTTCAAATTCTCCGTTATATCGGTTCCGGCCATGTTTCCCCCATGGGATCCGGATTGCCACTGGGGATGTTCTGTAACATCATAAACGTAACCGTCGTATATGACATATGCCTTCTGTCCGTCTTTGCCGTCGAAAGATGCAACATCCTCTACGGTGAAAAGGGTTTCGTCGACTCCAGAAGTTTCCTCAATGGCTTCATCGCTGTCTGAAGGCATGGGAATTTCCGCCGACGGCGAGCAAGCTGCGGAAA
>CAZEHH010000178.1:0-2246 GCA_964512505.1 uncultured Peptostreptococcaceae bacterium | reverse complement strand
GCCTCTTTTGTAAAGGGCTTTTTGCTTTCAAACAAACAATGTTTGAATTATAATAAGGTATATCGGGGAAGGAGCCTCAAACAATGGATGAAAAGACAATCTACGGCAAGCTTGCCAAAATGGCCGCGCGAAACCCTGTATCCTTTCATGTGCCGGGCCACAAGAACGGAAACTCAAGCGGCATGAGCCCCCTTTTCAGGGAAATGGGCAAACTCGACACGACAGAGCTTTATGGAACGGACAATCTGCATAATCCCGTCGGCATAATAAAAAACGCCCAGGAAAGGGCGGCCAGCCTCTACGGAGCGAGAGAGAGCTTCTTTCTGGTAAACGGAACCACGGGAGGCATTTTGGCTGCAGTTTCCGCGATGGCAAGCCCCGGGGACAAAATACTAATGCAGAGGGACTGCCACCGGTCGGTATTCCACGCGGCGGCCTTAAACAACCTGGTGCCCGTCTACATGAGGCCTCAATTCTGCCCCTCCACAGGCAGGAAGCTTTCGGTCGCGGCAAAACAGGTGGAGGAAGCTCTCGCCATCGAAAAAAACATAAAACTCGTAGTTTTGACATATCCCACATACGACGGAGTGTGCTCCGACCTTGAGGCCATAGCCCAAGCGGTCCACCTAAATGGAGCGGCTTTGCTGGTCGACAGCGCCCACGGGGCACACCTGGGCTTTTCGGACCTCTTCCCAAAATCGCCCCTTGAATGCGGGGCCGATGTGGTTGTGCAGAGCACCCACAAGACCCTGCCCGCATTCACCCAGGGATCGATTCTGCATATCAATTCCAACCGTGTCGATTCACAAAGAATGGCAAGCATGCTTGCGGTTTACCAAAGCTCAAGCCCCTCATACCTATTGATGGCGGGCATAGAGTCGGCAGTGGACATAATGGAAAAGGAAGGGCGCTTCCTGCTCGAGAGGCTTCACGGAGAAATAGAGGCCTTCGCAGAAAAGCTAAAAAGCGAAACCGACATAGGCCTTTCAAGCAGGGAAGCCTTTTTAGCGGATACCGGCTTCGACCTTGACCAAAGCAAGCTACTGCTTGATTTTTCGGGCTTAGGCATATCGGGCCTGAGGGTCATGGAAATATTGAGGAAGAAATACGAAATCTACGCCGAAATGGCGGGGCTTAAAAGCCTTCTGCTGCATTCGGGCGTCGGCAACTCGCAAAACGATTTCGCCAGGGCGCTTGCCGCCCTCGTGGCCATATGGGGGGACAAGTCGATCCCGAGGAAAAGCCTGAGCCAAAGCGAATACAGCTACAGGATACCGGAAATGGCAATTCTGCCGGGCCGGGCCTTCTATAAAAAGGTCATTAAGGTGCCGCTAAAAGATGCCCGTGGCATGATATCGGGGGCCTACCTGATGCCCTATCCTCCGGGGATTCCACTTGTCTGCCCGGGAGAAAGGATCCCCGGGGAAACCATAGACCACCTTGCGGAACTGAAGCGCCAGCAGACGGGCAATACCGGAGACATTATTTCCGAATGGGAAAACATAGACATAATAGACGAAAAGGAGGCTGGAGACCAATGAAGGGAAAGCTCTTTGTCATAGAGGGCACCGACTCGTGCGGAAAGGCGACACAGTCCGAGAAGCTCTACCAAGCCCTGAAAAGAGAGCGCCAAAACGTAACAAAGGTTTCATATCCGAACTACCAAAGCCCATCGTCCAGCCTTGTCAAGATGTACCTGGGAGGGGAGTTCGGAGACAGCCCGGATGATGTAAACGGATACGCGGCCTCACTCTTCTTCGCCGTCGACAGGTTCGCCTCCTACAACAAGGAATGGAAAACATCCTACCAAAAGGGGGGATGGATAGTGGCGGACAGGTACACCACCGCAAACATGGTCCACCAGGCATCCAAGATTGCGGGAGAACAAGAAAGGAAGGACTTCATGGAATGGCTCTGGGACCTGGAGTTCGTCAAGCTGGGCCTTCCGGTTCCCGACTGCGTTGTTTTCCTCGACATGCCGCCCCAAGTTAGCGGGCGCCTGATGGAAGACCGCAACAACAAGATAACGGGCGAAAAAGAAAAGGACATACACGAAAAGGACAAGGGCTACCTCAAGAAATCATACGAGAACGCAATAGAGGTGGCAAAGGAAAGAGGCTGGGCAGTCATTCCCTGCGCCGAGAAGGGAAAAGTGCGGGGCATAGATGAAATCCACAGGGAGATACTGGGGACAGTGAGAAAAATAATCGGGGAGGCAGAATGATGGAATGGGAAAAAAGATTCGA
>CAZEHH010000177.1:0-2272 GCA_964512505.1 uncultured Peptostreptococcaceae bacterium | reverse complement strand
CGATATCGTAGGCTCCGTCTACGAGTGGCATAATATCAAGACGAAAGACTTTCCTTTATTCAGAGACGACTGCTTTTTTACGGACGATACCATCATGACTGTCGCCTCTGCAGATGCTCTGATGAACGGCGGCAAAAAGGACGATTTCATTGATGCTTATAAGAAATGGGGACGGCTGTATCCTAGATCTGGCTATGGTGGCAAATATGGTAGTTGGTTAAACTCGGATGAGCGTGAGCCATATAACAGTTGGGGCAACGAATCGGCGATGCGCGTGTCACCATGCGCATGGCTCATGAACTGTGGATTCTATGGAAGAACCGGTTGTTGGCCGTCAAACGGCTGGGAAACGGTAACTCGCTCTGCAGCGGTAACACACAATCACCCTGAAGGAATTAAAGGTGCACAAGCCACGGCGGCAGCAATATTCTTATGTCGATTCTATGCAGAAGGTCATGCTTTCGACTATTGTGAGCCGTGGACCATTGATGAATTGAAAGTCGAAATAAAGAAACTAATAGAAAGCAATTTTGGATACGACCTTTCCAGGAAACTTGATGAAATACGCCCGACCTACTGCTTTAACGAAAGTTGCATGGATACCGTTCCGCAGGCTATTGTAGCCTTTCTAGAAAGTAATGATTTCGAGGACGCGATTAGAAACGCCATCTCGTTGGGCGGCGACAGTGATACTCTCGCGGCGATAACCGGCAGCATTGCCGAAGCCGCATATGGAATTCCGCAATGGATAAAGGATAAAGCATTGACATACCTTGACGATCCGCTCCGAAATGTCTGCCGTCGCTGGTATCAGTATACGAACGAAACCTAAATCTGCGATTGTGATTTATCTGGAAAATGAACATTGTGTAAAATTATTAGCCTATGTCAACGAAAGCGTCGAGACTCGTGCCATTCCACTACATGGAAGTTATCCAAATCAAGCACTCAAATTAAACTAGTGGACATACTCCCTTGTACGGGCAAAATGTAAAAAATAGTGTAGATGTGTTTCCTTGTACGAGAAAAATCAAAAATGCATTCAAGACATTCAAACGGGCGCTTTTAGCCATGTTGAGACTGCGGTAAAGCTATATAAGATAGAAAAGCAAGTGGGTAATTGCAATGGTTTAATAAAATTGAACTGATTGAAGAAATATCTTTTCAATTTGAAGAATGTGAAAAGCATCTGACTTTAGAGGCCAGGTGTTTTTTGATTGTATTCTAGACAAAGTTAAAGTATGATTTTTTATAAGGAGAATTAAAAAAGGACAAAGGAGATTAAATTATGCTATTACTACATTATCCATCGTGAACAAGCAGCAGGAAGGCCAAGGCTTGGCTGGACGACAATGAATTTTCATATGAGTTGCGTTTGATTCACAAAGATAATCCTAAAGCACATGAAGTCCGTGAATGGATGAAGAAGAGTGGATTGGAGCTTAAGCGTTTTTTTAATACAAACGGTAAAGTATTCAAAGAATTGAATTTGAAGGAACGATGGGCGAGTTTGTCTGAAGAAGAACTTCTGTCGCTCTTGGAAAGCGATGGCATGCTTCATAAACGTCCAGTCCTTGTGGGTGATGATTTTGTTTTAACAGGTTTTAAACTTGCTGAATGGGAAGGTAAGCTTAAGGGTTAAATTAAATGCTGTTTTGCTTAGGCTAAACCGCCCCCAGTGATTCCTTATATTGATATTCATTAAGCATTTTTGATGTTTAGAGAAGGAGAAGGAGTATAATGAAAACTTTTAAAATGGATGCTTTGAATTTTAAATTATTCATCGCTGTTGGCATCTTATTTTGCTTTAATTTTATTTTTGTTCTAGGTTCAGAAAATATTACAGATAGAATTCAAATTTCACTAATCACCTTCTCGCCTGTGTTATTGGCTCTGATTTTGTTTTCAATCAAGAAAATCTACAGCAATAGATTGACAAGATTACCTGCAAATATGTTTATATTTACGGTTAATGCATCTACACTTTTGTTGTACATCATGTTTGCCGCCAATACCCGACTTTTTACAACGGTAGAAGGTTGGATGAGCAGCAGCCTTTACTTGCTAATATTGCCAATATACAGCGGAATAGCAAGTTTGGCAGTTTCTTTCACAACATTTCTGGTATTATTAATTATGCAAATACACAAGAAAAAGATCAACAGCAAATAACATATTGAATCAATCATCAAATGAAAAATTAAATAATTGGAGGAAAAAATGAATATAAAAATAAGAAACGAGGAAGCAAAGGATTACAGAAGAGTTGAAG
>CAZEHH010000176.1:0-2285 GCA_964512505.1 uncultured Peptostreptococcaceae bacterium | reverse complement strand
AGTTTTCGGAGGAATTGAAAAAGCATAAGACTTACAGGGATGCAAAGCATACGCTTTCTGTTCTGACAATAACATCGAATGTTGTATACGGTGAAAAAACGGGATCCACACCGGATGGAAGGAAGATGGGAGAGGCTTTCGCTCCCGGGGCCAATCCGATGCACGGAAGGGACAAAAGCGGGAGTCTCGCTTCCCTGAATTCGGTGGCCAAGATTCCATACAGAAATGTTTGCGAAGACGGCATATCCAACACTTTTTCGATAGTTCCTGCGGCGCTTGGCAAAGATTCAAAAGACAGAAAGCGCAACCTCGCATGGATTCTTGACGGGTATTTCAGCCAGGGGGCTCATCATTTGAATGTGAATGTAATGAACAGGGAGATATTGCAGGAAGCGATGGACCATCCCGAAAAATATCCGTCCCTGACGATAAGGGTTTCCGGATATGCTGTGCATTTCAACAGGTTGACCAGAAAGCAGCAAATGGAAGTAATTCAAAGAACATTCCACGAAAGTCTTTAAGGAAAGGAGTTTGCCATGAAGGGGAAAATCCATTCAATAGAAACATTGGGACTCAATGACGGACCGGGAATAAGATTCGTGTCATTTTTCCAGGGATGCAGGCTGAGATGCGCTTATTGCCACAATCCGGACACATGGAAGCTTGGCGGCGGAATGGAAATGGAATCGCAAGAACTATTGCAGAAAGCTCTGAGATTCAAGCACTACTTCGACCGTTCGGGAGGAGGAGTCACATGTTCAGGAGGCGAGCCTCTCATGCAGCCCGACTTTTTGATTGACTTCCTAAAGAAATGCAAGAGAGCAGGAATTCATACAGCTCTCGACACAGCAGGTTTCGGCATTGGACGGTATGAGGAAATACTCAAGTATACGGATCTCGTCATACTGGACATAAAACATGTTGACCGCGCAGGCTACAGGCAGCTTGCAGGTGGAGACATAGGCGAATTCTATAAGTTTGCCCATGCTGTTAATGAATCCGGCAAGAAGGTTTGGATCAGGCATGTCGTTGTGCCGGGAATGACCGAAGGAAACGAACACATGGAAAAGCTTGGGGGAATGATCCGGAAATTCGACAGAGTCGAAAAGATTGAACTGCTCCCATACCACAATCTGGGCGTTTCAAAATACCAATCGATGGGAATTGCTTACCGCCTGCAAGGCCTTCTTCCCATGAATGCTGAAAAAGTTGAATATTATCAAAAAAAGCTTCGGGAAACAGCCGGTCTATAGACGGCTGTTTTTTTGCTGCCGGTGGGAAATTTGAGTTCAAAAGGGTATCAATCAATTAAAGGAGATGATTTTCATGCCGCTTGTCGAGCAGATTGATTATGATATTCTTTTAAAAGAAGAATCAATGGAAATCCGGCAATATGAAGGTTTCAATGTTGCTGAAATAAAAAAAGAGGGAAAAAATGTTATGGACAGCGGGTTCAACGATATATTCCGCTATATAAGCGGCGGAAACGAGTCGTCTGAAAAAATATCCATGACTTCTCCCGTCTTGAGTGAAATGGAAGACAATTCGGTAAAGACATCTTTTGTCATGCCTAAAGAGCATAAGTTTGAGGAATTGCCTGAACCAATCGACAAGGCTGTGCAAATAAGGCATGTGCCAAAAGGAATTTACGGTGCAATACGTTTCGCCGGTTCATGGAAACAGGAAAAATTCCTTAACATGAGCGGACACCTCAGGCTTTGGCTGGAATCAAAAGGCTATGAAATTGTATCAAACGCAATAGTTGCAAGATACAATCCGCCTTTCACCCCTCCTTTTTTGAGGAGAAATGAAATACTCTACGAGGTGCGTAAAAAGGAAAATGAGTAATGGTATTGCCGGACACAAAATGGACAAGCGCCTTTGCAGGCGCTTGTCCATTTTGTTTGTAGAACCATTCCCAATAACCCTCTTCGAAGGTCCGGACAGCAATATGTATTTGCGTCCATTAACACGATACCCACAAAATTATGGAATACTCATTTTTGTGAATGCATTCAAAAAAAATGCAAGCCAACAAAATAAGTTCAATTAATCCTTGCATAAATATGCAATACAATATATAATAATACGAAATAGAATTTTGAATACGGAGGTATTTTTATGCTTGCTCTTAAAATTGAACCGGAATATAAAGTTACAACCGATAAAAAAGAAATGAACATAGACAGTATTTGCGACCTTCTATGGTCGACACACTGGGCCTGCGACAGGCCAAAGGCAACAATAGAAAAATCTGTCGAAAATTCCATGTGCTTTGGAATTCT
>CAZEHH010000175.1:0-2318 GCA_964512505.1 uncultured Peptostreptococcaceae bacterium | reverse complement strand
TTTCCCTGGCCGACATCATCGTCCTTGGGGGCTGCGCAGCTGTCGAGGCTGCGGCCCGGGCGGCAGGGCAAAATGTGCAAGTGCCGTTTACACCTGGAAGATGCGACGCCTCGCAGGAGCATACAGACGTCGATTCCTTCGCCGTGCTCGAACCCTGCGCAGACGGCTTCAGAAACTATCAAAAAAAGAAATACTCAGTATGTCCCGAGGACCTTTTGCTCGACAAGGCCCAGCTTCTCAGACTGACAGCGCCGGAAATGACAGTTCTTATAGGCGGCATGAGAGTTTTGGGCGCAAACTACGGTCATTCCCCCTTTGGCGTATTCACCGACAGGCCCGGGGTGCTCACCAACGACTTTTTTGTAAATGTGCTCGACATGGGAACCGAGTGGAGGCAAACGGAGCAAAGCGAAGACATATACGAAGGAATAGACCGCAGGAGCGGCGAGCGCAAATACATGGCGACCCGGGTGGACCTTGCATTCGGTTCTAATTCTCAGCTAAGGGCCCTTTCCGAGGTCTACGCAAGCGACGACGCGATGGAAAAATTCACCCGCGACTTCGTGGGTGCATGGAGCAAGGTCATGAATGCGGACCGGTTCGACCTTAAGCGCATATGAGCAAATAGTGAAAAACACTTGCAGTAAATCCATTTCCCAATACACGTCAAGGTTGATTTATTGGCGCAAAAGACCCGGCAGTTTTTTTAGCTGCCGGGCATTGTTTGCGATTCGCTTTTTCGCGTCCATCTGCTTTTCAATTCTATAGCTCAAAATACTCGACCCTGTTCCTGCCGTTTCTTTTCGCCTCATACATTGCGTCATCCAAGGCCCTTGCAAACTCGTCGAAACCGATGCCTGGCTTATAGCTTCCCACACCGAAACTGGCTGTTATTGAGATGCCTTCGCCAAACTTGTACGATGCTATTGCTTCGCGTATTTTTTCGGCAATGCAGACTCCGTCTCTCAGCGATGTCTCCGGGGATACTATCATGAATTCCTCCCCTCCCCATCTTCCAATGCTGTCTGCGCCTCTTATAAGGCCCTGGCACAAGTTCGAAACGTTTTTCAGCACAAGATCGCCTTCCGTATGGCCATGCTTGTCGTTTATCTGCTTGAAATTGTCGATGTCGAAGAAAATGACCGTCAGTTTTTTGCCGTATCTTTTCGACTGCAGTATTTCATACTTCAATATTTCATCCAGCTTGTACCTGTTGTACAAGCCGGTCAGTTTATCCATTATAGACAATTGCTTGAGTTCATCGTTCAGGCGCTCTATCTCCTTTTGGTACTGGACCCTGTCAGTGACATCACAGCTTGATCCTGCTACCTCGACTATTTCTCCTTCTATTTCCACCGGAGACAGAATTGTCTCGAACCAAACATCATCAAAATTAACCTCATACTGCACAATCTCTCCGTTGAAAGCTTTTTCAAAATACTCTAATGCAGGCTTGCTTGCCTCTTTGCCGAAAATCTCTTCAACCGTCTTTCCAAAAATGACTTCCGTTGTCAAACCGAATTTCTTTGGAATAGGACCTTCATTCAAAAGGTATATTATCTCCCCGGACTTTTTCTTTTTGAGTCGGAAAATATTGTTCTTGATGTTGTTCAAAGTAAATGCATAATTTGAACAAATGCTCTTGTCCCCAACAGGTTCTTTTTTTTCTGTCATCTCAATCCCCTCTCAATGCAAATATTGTTGCCCGGCGGATTTATAAGCCACAGGCGGCCTTTCCGTACAACCCGCTATGGTAAAACTTTTTCTTCAATAACAGTATATCCTTCACTTGTATTCAATTGCAACTTTCAGTTTCCATTTTTTTACCATATATACGGTTAGGGCAATTATAAAGCGAACTTAAAAAGGGGTCCAGCCCCTTTACAAACCCCTGCAAAATATTGACCATTGTCGATTATCCTTGCAAACGATATACTGATGAAAAGCCAACCTAAGGAGACAAGCCGTGAACATTCAAATATTCGGAAAGAAAAAATGCTTCGAAACAAAAAAAGCGGAGCGCTTCTTCAAGGAGCGCCGCATTAAATTCCAGAAGATAGACCTTCTCGAAAAGGGAATCAGCCCGGGCGAGCTCAAGTCGGTTTCCCAGAGCGCGGGCGTCAAGAACCTGATAGATGAGAATTCTCCGTATTACGAGGAAAGCGGAATTAAAGACGCCCAAACCACCGCAGAAATGCACGAGGTTCTAGTCGACTACCCCGAGATACTGATTACACCCATTGTCAGAAACGGCAAGAAGGCAACGGTGGGCCACAAGCCGGAAATATGGAAAACATGGGAATAATCCATCAGCGCCT
>CAZEHH010000174.1:0-2325 GCA_964512505.1 uncultured Peptostreptococcaceae bacterium | reverse complement strand
TTTCCATTACCAGAACAATTGAAGAAGACTTTGAAGACGGAATGTTTTTGAGAATACGGGCTTCCATGCAAGACATTGCTGTGATTGCAAAAGGTGAGGTAATATATGAAAGCAAAAGAGACAATGAAGGAACTTTGACATTCCCGGAAGTGAGCATGTGGCATTTGGTCAAAATTCCGGGGAACATGGAAAATGAAGAATTGACTATCGAATTCTCGACGCAGATTGATACCTTCAAAGGTGTCGTCAATCCCATATATTACGGAACAGAAGGTGCTTTGCTTAAGGATTTGATATCTCGGAATTACACAGGGCTGATTGTGGGCATAGTCATGCTAATCGCCGGAATAATATCAATAATTATTTCGTTTGCACTTAGAAAACTGGATGACAGAAGATTGTTTTATATCGGGACTTTTTCCGTCGCGGCGAGCATATGGATGCTTGCGGAACTGCGAATTCTACAATTTGTGACAGGAAACAGGTTCATATTGGGAGGAATCAGCTATCTGATGGTTCCCTTAATGGCGGTTTCGCTTATACGCTACTTCGGAATCGTTTTTTTGGAAAAGTATTCGAAAATCATTTACCGAATTTCAGTTCTTTTGACGGCTTGTCTTGTATTATTGCTTGCTTTTCAGATGTTTGGGATATTGCCTTTCATCAGTGGAGTTGCATATGTGAATTTTTTATTGGGTCTGATTATAGTATGGCTTGCGGCGGTTATTTTTTACGAGGCCGTTTTGCTCAAGAATAAAAAAGTGGGCAAATACGGAATTTATATGGGATTATTGGTAGCTTCGGGTTTGATGGAAATAATTGCGTTTTTCACAAAGGATTTTGAGCATATGTCTCAATACAGCAAACTGGGGTTTGGGTTATTCCTTTTTTGCATGCTTTTGGAGTCTATCCGTTACTTCAACAGCATTTTGACACTTAACCATAAAACAAAATTTTTGGAAGAAATGGCATACAAGGATATTCTTGTCGAGGGAAACAACCGGGCTGCATACGAAAGGGATTTGGACTTGATTTTGGATTCGCCCAATTACAAAATATTTGGATTCGTTTTGGTAGACATCAATCGGCTAAAACAAATCAATGACATATACGGTCATTCAAGCGGCGACAGTGCAATCATAATATGCTATCAGTTGCTTTGCAAAGTCTTCGGGAATACGGGCAAATGCTATAGGTTGAGTGGAGACGAGTTTGCATGCATTGTTAAGGAGACAGATGAAGAGGTTTTGAGAGAGGCTGTAAATGCCTTGAACCGGGAAGTGGATAGAGAAGACGAGCAACAAGAATATCCTTTCAGTTTAGCTGTAGGGTATGGCTTTTATGAGAAAGGCAATATGGACGAAAGAAAGAATTTCAGCCAATTTTTTCATGAAGTGGATCAACGCATGTACGGAAAGAAGAAACGCCGCTATAGCGATTGGATCGAATCGGAGACCGTATAGAAAAGTGATTGGGCTGATAATAGCCGGATGCGCGGGATAATAGGACAGATTGAATTTGAAACGGCACCTGCCGATTGGTTTTGGCGGGTGCCGTTTTTATTTGGAACTCCATTTTGATTCACACTGCAGCATTTTTTTCACCAGCCTCCTTGTTTTGCCGGGCAGAGGCTGATCCAGAGACCTCGACAGCAGCTCGGGATTTCGGACCCCATTCTGCATGAGATATTTTTTGATCAATTCGACTTTGGATTCCCTTCCTGGCATCAAATCGTATGCAACAAGCCAATCTTCAAGGCTGGTCAAGGGTATTGTTTCGCTGTTCGATTCAACATGGTCGACTATGGACAATTCATCGAATATGAATTCGTAGACACCTTCGCTGTGTTTAATCCTGAAAGAAGTCATTACATCGATGCTGACTCCATCGAGTTCGTATACGAGAAATTTGCCTGTCGAATATTCCTCTTTTAAGGGAATCTCAATTCTTTTTGCCATACTGTCTAAAACGAGAATGGCTCTTTCTATATCCTCAGAGCTTACAATTATGTCGATATCTTGCGCTTTTTCCACAAGACCGTATTCAAGCAGCAGGAATGACGCTCCTAATCCCCAGGAAATATTCTCGCCGCCAAACGACCTTGCCAGCTTTTCCAGCACCTTGTCCATATAAAATCTCCTCATAGAGTGTAGATGTCAGCATTAAGGGAACGAATGTGATACATACGGTGAAAACCGTTTTGCATATTTTGATTTTAGCATTTGGCATTGTTTGGGACAAATGGAAGAGTGCACGGCTCCCAAATTTACCCGAACCATGCACTCTTTTTATAATCAATTTCAAATAACATAATCAAACTTGCCA
>CAZEHH010000173.1:0-2390 GCA_964512505.1 uncultured Peptostreptococcaceae bacterium | reverse complement strand
GGGAACATGGGAGCGGATTTCATAGTCGGGAGCGACGCTCACAGACCCGAAGATGTTGGGATTGTTTCAAGTGCAATAGACAGGATAGAGAAATCCGGCATAGATGCGGAGCGCATATACAACATGACTTATTTGGGCAAGGAGGCGTTTTAAAATGAAGCTGGTCATAATAACGGGAATGTCAGGGGCGGGCAAGAGCAATGCCGCAAATTTCCTTGAAGACATAGGTTTTTATTGTGTTGACAATATGCCCCCGGTCCTCATGAACAAATTCATAGACGTGCTGATAGAGAACAAAGAGGTCAGCAAAGTAGGAATAATAACCGACATAAGGGGAGGAAGTTTTTTCGACGACCTTTTCGAGAGCATGGAGGAATTGAAGAGGCGCAAAATAAAATATGAAATAGTATTTTTGGAAGCGTCGGACGAGGAGCTTATAAGGCGGTTCAAACAGACCAGGCGAATGCATCCACTAAGTCAGGACGGAAGCCTTGAAGAAGGAATAGAAAAGGAACGTGCAAGGCTCGGGAAATTGAGGGAAAAAGCAAACCACATAATAGACACGACGGACATGATTCCTTCGCAGTTCAAGGAGATACTGCAGTCGCTTTATACAAAAGGCGATAAAAGCAGCAATATTACAGTGAACATAATATCCTTCGGATACAAGAATGGCATCCCTCTCGATGCGGATCTTGTTTTTGATGTCAGGTTTCTTCCCAATCCCCATTACATAGAGGACCTTAGGGAATATACCGGAAACG
Source organism: uncultured Peptostreptococcaceae bacterium (assembly GCA_964512505.1). GTDB lineage: Bacteria > Bacillota > Clostridia > Peptostreptococcales > BM714 > BM714. Next base: position 1,626 of record CAZEHH010000173.1, on the reverse strand, counting down.
ATGAAAGCGTAAGAAATTATGTGATGCAGTGGCCTGAAAGCAAGGAATTCATGGAGAGGCTAAAGTCCATGATTGATTTCCTGATGCCGTATTACATACGCGAGGGCAAGTATCGCCTTATAGTTGCCGTAGGCTGCACAGGCGGGAAACACAGGTCGGTTACGGTTGCAAACGAGTTGTATGAGTATATGAAGGGGAAAGGGGACAAGGTTGTCGTGAAACATCGGGACATTGCTCTTTGAAGCTGAAAAAGCCAAATTTGATACAGTGACAATAATTCAATGAAAATGCTGCCGGGATACTGGTGGCGTTCTTATTTTTTGGGTAATTAATAAGAACAGACGGTTTTTTGCTTTGACAAAATTGTGAGGAGGCGTAAAAAATGAATGTTAGAAAAGCCGAACCATATAAAATCAAAATGGTGGAGCCTATCAATTTGATACCAAGGGAGGAAAGGGAAAAGGCGCTGAAGGAAGCAGGATACAATCCGTTTTCACTCAGGGCGGATCAGGTCTACATAGATTTGCTGACCGACAGCGGCACCGGAGCCATGAGCGACCGGCAGTGGTCCGCTCTCATGATGGGGGACGAGTCTTATGCTGGAAGCAGGAGCTTCTATCGCCTGCTTGATGTAGCCAAGTGCATAACAGGCTACAAGTACATCGTTCCGGCGCATCAGGGCAGGGGCGCCGAGCAGATTCTGCTGCCGAATGTAATCAAGAAGAAAGGCGATTATGTCTTGGGAAATATGCATTTTGATACGACAAAGGCGCATATTGAAATTGCAGGAGGGCGCGCGGTAAACTTTATAGACGAAAAGGCTTTCAATACGACCGATTACGATCCCTTCAAAGGCGATTTCGATCTGGAAAAGCTTGAAAATTTCATAAAAGAGAAGAAAGCCGACAATATTGCATGCATAATTGTGACGGTCACATGCAACTCGGCGGGAGGACAGCCGGTATCCATGGCAAACATAAAAGCCGTCAAGGAAATCGCTGACCGATACGGAATAATGGTTTTGATCGACGCGGCCAGGTATGCTGAGAATGCATACTTTATCAAGAAGCGCGAAGCAGGGTACGAGAACAAGAGCATCAGGGAGATTGCTATGGAGATTTTTTCCTATGCCGACGGATTCGCAATGAGTGCGAAAAAAGACGGTCTTGTCAACATGGGAGGGCTCGTGGGAATCAAGGAAAACGAGGAACTATACACAGCAGTCCGTTCGCTCATGGTTCCCATGGAAGGATTTCCGACATACGGAGGACTCAACGGAAGGGACATGGAGGCACTGGCAGTCGGGCTTGATGAAGCTCTTGAATTCGAGTACCTGGAGTCGAGAATCGGACAGGTGGAATATCTCGGACAAATGCTCCATGATGCGGGAGTTCCTATCCAATGGCCTGTTGGAGGACATGCCGTTTTTGTGGATTGCAAGAAAATATGTCCTCACATACCCTTCAACCAATTCCCGGCGCAAGCCGTCTGCAACGCGGTTTACATCGAGGGAGGAATACGCCCTGTAGAGATAGGTTCATTCCTGCTCGGAAGGGATCCTGAAACGGGAGAGGACTTGGAGTCTCCCCTCGAATTCATGAGATTGACAATTCCCAGAAGGGTTTA
>CAZEHH010000172.1:0-2428 GCA_964512505.1 uncultured Peptostreptococcaceae bacterium | reverse complement strand
ATGGAGGAAGCCAGAAAAATAGGAGCGGATGTGCCCTTTTGCCTAATGGGAAAGGCCGCCGTCGCGGAAGGGATAGGAGAAATCCTTACCCCGGTCGAGGGGCTCGAAAAGGGATTCATACTCCTTTCGAAGCCAAACATTGCGGTTTCCACCGCAAGGGTTTACGGAATGCTGGACTTGGAAGAAAGGACTTCGCGTCCGGAGGCGGACGCCGTCATAAAAGCAATGGCAGAGGGAGACATCAAGGCTCTTTCCAACAATCTCTACAACCGCCTCGAGGATGTGACCCTTTCGCTTCACCCCATAGTGGGGGAAATAAAGAAGAAAATGCTGCAATTCGGAGCGTCGGGAAGCCTCATGAGCGGAAGCGGACCCACCGTTTTCGGTATTTTCAAGGACTACGACCGGGCAAGCAAAGCCTACAAAAACCTTAAAAAAACTTACAGACAGACATACATATCTACCGCTTACAGCAAGGAGGAGAAGGAATGAATACAGGAGCAGGAAAGCTTAAACTGCAAAACTACAAGCCACTCAGGGAAGTCGTTTTTGAATATTTGAGATCGGCCATTCTAAACGGAGAGTTCAAACCCGGAGAGAGGCTCATGGAGCTTCAAATGGGCGAGCAGCTTGGAGTCAGCAGAACACCCATAAGGGAAGCCATAAGAAAACTCGAGCTCGAGGGGCTCGTCACCATGATACCCAGAAAAGGCGCCTATGTTGCGGACATGTCCATAAAGGATGTTTTGGACGTATTGGAGGTAAGGGAAGTCCTGGAGGGGCTTGCATCCTTCCTTGCCGCAGAAAGAAGGGGCGACGGGGAACTCGAATTGCTTGAAAAGGTCCTTTCCGAATTCGAAGGCTATGTTGAAGCGTCGGACAGAGAAGGCATGATGGAAAAGGACAAGGCATTCCATGAAGCCATATTCGCATCCACACACAACAAGAAGCTGATACAGATAGCCCAAGGTCTGCAGGAGCAGGTTCAAAGGTTCAGGGTTGTATTCTTCTCCGAATCGGACGACTTCAAGCAGCTGCTTTCCGAACACAGGGAAATACTCGACGCCATAAGAGCAGGCAAAGGCGAAGCCGCCAGGGCCAAGGCTGAAAACCACATAAGGGACATGGAAGAGACCATCAGGATCTTCAGAAAAAAGAAGAAAAACATATATTGAAAACAGCAAACTTTCATTTATAGGAAAAGGAGCGGTCCAAATGAAAAAGATGAATCTTGCAGTAGTTTTCGGAGGAATGAGCGAAGAGCATGAAGTTTCTCTCATGACGGCCGCATCGGTTCTCAGGGCGGCGGACCCGGACAAATACGAATTGTTCCCGGTTGGAATAACAAAGACGGGAAGATGGATGTATTTTGACGGAGACTATACAGACATAGAGAGCGGAGAGTGGCAAGAAAAAGCCGCCTCGCTTCAAATAAACAGCCGCGAGGAAAATATTTTATCAGTAAAAATGCCCGGCAGGATAAACGGGGAAAGAATAGACATGGTTTTCCCGGTAATTCACGGGCCCATGGGCGAGGACGGAACAATCCAGGGGCTTTTGGAGCTTTCGGGTCTTCCCTATGTTGGCTGCGGAGTGTTCGCTTCCGCCGCCTGCATGGACAAGATATTCGCAAAGCAGCTCTTCGAGTTCAACAAGCTGCCGGTGGTTCCCTACACTGTAATCTGCAGGGAAGAGCTTGACGGCGGGGAGGAATGCTTAAAGAAGGTGGAGTCCGCATCGCTGGGCTATCCTCTCTTCATAAAGCCTGCAAACCTGGGATCGAGCGTCGGAATAACAAAGGTCCACGACAGGTCCGAGCTAATGGGCGGCCTTTTGGAGGCCGCAAGGCACGACAGGAAGATACTTGTCGAAAAGGGAATAGACGCGCGCGAGATTGAGTGCGCCGTGCTTGGCAACTACGACCCTAAGCCTTCCGTTCTGGGTGAGATAATTCCGTCGCACGAATTCTACGACTACAAGGCGAAATACTCCGAGGAAGCCAAATCGGGACTCGTAATCCCGGCCGATTTGCCTGATGAAGAATCCGGCAGAATAAGGAAGATGGCAGTCGACGCCTACAAGGCTCTAGGATGCACAGGCCTTTCCAGGGTGGACTTCCTGCTCGACAAAAACACAGGGCAAGCCTACCTCAACGAAATAAACACAATGCCGGGATTCACCAAATTCAGCATGTATCCCATGCTGTGGCAGAAGACAGGCCTTCCATACAGAGACCTGATCGACCGCCTCGTGGTCCTTGCATTGCAAAAAGACTAAAAAGGGACAGACATTTTTGTGTCCATTTACAATCTCAAATCAATATTGCGTAAATCGGGGAAAACATCATGAAACAGATAATGCTTAAAATAAAGGGTACAATAAAAAGGGCAGGCGAGGAAGCTGAAATAATCGAGCTGACTACAGAGGG
>CAZEHH010000171.1:0-2457 GCA_964512505.1 uncultured Peptostreptococcaceae bacterium | reverse complement strand
TCCTGCCCGTATGGGAGAGTTTTTCGGAGCGTGTTGTAAAGTGTCTTGCGCCTCATTGCGAACGACGCCTTTACGGTTTCAAAGAAAAGCTTCTTGTCTTTCAATTGAACCGGAGGCTCTTCCCTTACCCTCAGCCTTATTATTATTGAGTCGACTTTGGGAGACGGCATGAAGACATGTTTGGGAACGATGCCCATTATTTCAGGCTCAGCGTAGTACTGAACCGCAACGGAAAGCGCACCGTAGCTTTTTGTTGCCGGAACCGCCTCTATCCTTTCGGCCACTTCCTTCTGGATCATGACCAGTATGTCTGTCACGGGCAAATCCTCTTCGAGAAATCTCATGATTATTGGTGTCGTGATGTAATAGGGCAAATTGGCAACCAGCTTGAAGGGTTGCCCTCCGAAGCATTCGTTCGTGATTGACTTTATGTCCTCCTTGAGAATGTCGCCGTGGAGCACTGTAAGGTTTTCATATCCCTTGAGGGTGTCGTTTTTGAGTATTGGGATCAAATCCCTGTCCTTTTCAATGGCTACGACTTTTCCCGCCTCTTGACAAAGCATCTGGGTCAGAGTGCCTATTCCGGGACCCACCTCAAGCACATTGTCACCGGGGCCTATTCCGCCCGAGGCTACGATTTTGTCTATCGTGTTTCCGTCAACCAGAAAGTTCTGCCCCAGGCTCTTTGAAAACCTGAAATTGTATTTTTCGATTATTTCTTTTGTTCTTCCTATGGATGAGATTCTCTGCATGGGTTTTCCCTTCATTCTTCTTCTATTCGCGCAAGCGCATCGGCAAACTCTTCTCTCGTGATTTCGTAGTGGTTTAGCCTCGACAGGAGCCTTTTGGCGTTCCCGTATCCTATCCCAAGCTCCCTGCCCATTTTGCTTCGCCTTTCCGCCGAGTCGGTTTCTCCGACCAGGCCCCCTATTGCCAAATCGTCCATGGTGAAAAGCTGCCTCGGCATGGACCTCTTGGTCCTCACTTTGGCAAGAGCCCTCAATATGCTCTCGGCATTGGCGTTCTCTATTCCTATGTTGTCGCCCCTCATAGCATCCTCAAGTGGAAGATAGGCATGGGAACAGCCGGGGACTGTTTTTTCGATTCTTCTACGTATGTTCTCACCCGCCCTGTCGGGGTCTGTGAATATTATCACTCCGGTCCTTTCCTTGGCGGTCCGGATTCTCTCGAGGGTGTCGCTGCTCAGACCGAATCCGTGGGTCTCGATTATCTCGGCGTCCACAGCCTTTGCAAGAGCGCTCCTGTCGTCCTTTCCCTCGACGACTATGGCTTCCTTTATCATGGGCTTTCTGTCACTCAATTATATACACCCTTACCTTCCTCTTTCCATATGCGGCGACATCGGATTCGCTCTCCATGAACAGGTCGACTATGTTTCCCTTCACCGCGCTTCCCGTATCCTCGGCCACGGCGAATCCATAATCGGCTGTTCCGTCCAGGCTCTCGATGTAAAGCCTGGTTCCCAGGGGTATTACCCTCGGGTCCACAGCAACTGTTCCCCTTTTGGCCCTGGTTCCGCTGTATGTGATTCCGTATTCCGGATGGTCGGGAGTCTTGCCGCAGCTCTCTACACTGAGGTCGTAGGCCGTGGATGTCATTATCATGGATTTCTTGTATCTGAAATCGCCCCTTGAAGCCACAATGAGGCTTCCGTCGCCCTTTTCGATTATTTCATTCACAGGGTCGGCAACGACTATTTCCGCAAGCTTTTCCTCTCCTGCCTTTATTCCGTTTTCATATGCTATCATATATGTGGCAATCTTTTCCCCTGGGACGCCCTCTTGAAGAACAAGCGTCTCGTCACTTCCAAAATTCGGATTTCTCCTTATTTCGGTGCAATACTCTATCTCTTCAACCCTTTGGACCGTTTCTTCGCTTACACGCGTTATGTAGATCCCATCGCCTTTGCAGACGGTTGTTTCAAGCCCGGGATCTATGGTGTCCTTTGGCCCAAGCTCTATGCCCTCATCTTCAAGGACGTCTCCGACCGTTTGGCAAAGCGTGTTTACAATGTCCATTCGACCTCCGTCCATTAGCATAACCGCGAAAGCCCTTTCTATTTCAATGGTCATCCCGTTTTTAAATTCTTCGCCGCGTCCCGGCTTTGTTTTGTCCGATGGCTTCAGATTGTATCCCGCCTCTGCCAATGCCTCTGCAACCGTTTTGCCCCTGACGGAAATCTCCTTGTCGACTCCCCCGTCTGATACCGTTGCTGTCTTGCTTAAAACCGGCAAAAAAAACAGTGCGGCAGCCACCGTCAAGACAAGCGCCGAAAGCATGATCTTCCTTCTTCTCATGAATTGCGCCTCCTCCTTGACATGGAAATCCCCACTCCGTATGTCAGAAAGATTATACAACGGAGCGGGGAATGTGTCAATCAAATGCCGAAAAAGGCCTTTGCATTGCCGCTTGTTGCGGCGGCAACCTCTTCGAAAG
>CAZEHH010000170.1:0-2464 GCA_964512505.1 uncultured Peptostreptococcaceae bacterium | reverse complement strand
ACATCGTCGCTTCCGGTCTCAAAACCTATGTAAAGCAATCTTAGCCCCGAATTATGAAGCAATGACAATTCCCCCGCCGAATACATCGAAATGCTCCGTATCGACGCATATGACGCGACACGCGCGCAATAAGGCAAGTACTCATGTATCATTTCAAGCAAACGTTTCATTTTTTCAAATCCGATGCTTAAAGGGTCGGCTCCGGTCAAAAATATTTTTTCCGTATACTTATATCCGTTCATCAAATGCATTTCCATGTCTGAAAACGGAATCTCTCTGTATTCGTAATCCTTGTACATTGAACAAAACGCACACTTGTTGTAAATGCATCCCGATGTCACAGGCAAAAGAACAGTAGTCATTTCATCCTGCGGATAATAGATGGTATCATTTTTATACATCTTTTCCTCCATCGATAAAAATTTCATTGACACTTGATTCTGACAGCACCGCATCAAACAATGTTCAATGCAATTATATACAATTTTATCAAAAAATAAAATAATGCATGCAAATCTCAAACAATCTTGAACCCGAAGATCATCTCCCAAGCCCCCTCGAAGCTCTGCACGTCTTTTCATGCAAACCTCTCAATATGTTTTCGGGATCGGTTTGATGCTTAACTTCATCGAAATTTCTCTTGTTCCATATCTTCCAGAATTCATCTTCATCGTACAAGTTTGTAGATATGAGTGTCTTTATGGCGCCCAATTCGAAGAGCTTTTTTTCTATCATTCTGTAATAAGTCAATTGATCCTTTCTGCGCATTCCGTATATTGCAATGTCCAAAAACAATTCGTCTTCAACCATGTCAAAAAATTCATCTGAGATCCATTCATATTTCTGAACGATCCTGTAAGGAACGCACCAAAGCGGAAAATGATTTATTTTTTCTTCATGCCACTCCATAAACTCTTCTATCCTGGAAAAAGGTATGAATGTATCAAGTGTTATCGGTATGATTCCCTGAGGCAAAACCCTCTTGAGTTTATTTGCAAGCCTTAGTGTAGTATTTGAATTGACCAGTTTCCCCAGTAAAAGCCTTAAGGGAAGCGATTTTGGATGAACATTTGTAACCCCCTTGTCGTACCTGAAAAAATAATCGGAAGTTCTCAAGAAATCTTCTTCCCTCTTGGCGGTGGTCAAGTAATATATCCCGGTCCAATCATATTTGTGCGCATACGGCGCTTTGTCGACAAAGTTTCCTTCGCTTAAGACATACTCATTGGGCGAATGGATGATTCCGTCCATAAAATCCAGGTCCTGCTTGACATAATGCTCCCATATGGCATTTTTATAATCTCCAAGGTTCTTGTATTTCTTATAATTCACCTTCACAAAGGGTTTTGCGGGCATTAGCTTGAATTTCAGCAAGGCTATTATTCCCAGCGTGCCGAATGTGCCATTAACCATTTGAAACAGCAGCCGGTTCTCGTTGTCCGGCGTACAATCAAGAACATCGCCCCTTGCTGTAACTACCTCATATTCCATGCAGCTGTCATGGAATCCTCCGAACCTGTATGACGTTGATTCAATGGAACAGCCTGCAACCGCACCTCCGATTGTTATCGTCTTTAGCTCCGGAACCACAAATGGGACAAGTCCGTGGCTGATTGTCGCATCAACCAATCTTTCAAATGTTACGCCAGGTTCTGCTATGCATGTGCATGTATCCTCATTTATTTCAATTATGTCGTCAAAATCGCTTATGTCGAGCTTCTCGTCCGCATGCCTCTTGTCATTGGGTTTGGGTACCTGGTGCGAAACAGCTTTCTTCTTCAAGGAAAGCGGCTCGGAGCTTTTACGCTCTTTCAGCATTCTTGAAATTCTCTCGACTTTTCTTCTATGCGCATCCATAAATTTTCCACCCCCTTGTCAATCGCAAACTGCAACATAAATGCAAAATCCTGGAAATAGCAACTATTTCGGGTTTTATATCATAAATGATATCCTGCTCACTTTCAAACAAACATTAAATCCACAGCATGGGTAATCGGGAGCCGCTATTTCATAATGGAAATTCTTTCAATTTCAAATGGAGCCGTCTATTCAAGACGGCTCCATTTGCAGCGTTTAGATCATTTTTAAGCAATTAAGTGTTTAATGATTCACTATTTCTCCATAAACAATCTTTTCCATTCCAATGTTCCGAAATGATGGAAAATTTTTATACTGACCATAAAAGCCAAGGCAGTTACCGACGCCCCTATTACAATTGCAGTAATCATCAAGGCCTGCGGAAGAGGGTCCACCATAGGAGCCTGAGCTGAAGAAACTATGGGTATTCCGCCTCCTTCAATATAGCTGAGATTCAGAAACAGCAATATGAGCGAAGTCTCTGTAACCGCAAAACAAATAATCGACTTTATTATGTTGCGGCTGAAGACAACTCCATATATTCCAATCATAATGATTGCGAATGAAAGAACAGGATTCAAAGCGAGTTCCTCCCTTCTTCGATAAA
>CAZEHH010000169.1:0-2486 GCA_964512505.1 uncultured Peptostreptococcaceae bacterium | reverse complement strand
AAAGCTCCGCCTATGAGAGCTTTTTTCATTCGTTTGCTCATCTCTGCTCCTTTTGGACCTCCCGAGGTCCTTGTCTTTTAACCAATAAAGCAATTTATTGGTTTTTTATCTTTCCGGTGATATAAGTCAACAATACCCGATTACACGGCTTAAAACTCAAAAATCACCAATAACTTCCATGAGTAAAATGAAATACTTGTTTTTCAGCAGTATAAAAGGAAATGCTTCCTATAAATTCAGGAAGCATTTTTTGTTCGCTTATTTTTTCTCTTTTTCCCCTTTAACAGTATTGTTGCCGTAAATGCAGTAATTGGGATAGTCATGATAAGTCCAATACTGCCCGCCAATGACCTTACAATCTCGGTGGCGACTATATCCATGTTCGTGAGGCTGGCAAATGGGGTATCGTATGCAAGCAGTATCAACAGCAGGGGAATCGAACTGCCCGTATAAGCCAATATCAGAGTATTTGACATGGTGCCCATCACATCCTTGCCAATAGCCATGCCTGCATTGAAAAGCGTTATTCTTTTAAGATTTCTGTTTACCTGATGTATCTCCTGAATTGCAGATGCAATGCTCATGGCAATATCCATCACAGCCCCCAATGCACCAAGCAGTATGCCTGCAAACAACAAATTCTTGAAATTGAACTGTATCTGCTGCGGAATATAAAGCAGCATGCTTGCCTCATCGGCCGACATTCCAGTAAGTTTTATCATTTTTCCTACAACAACCGCAATTATTCCCGCTATTACCACACCTGAAACAGTCCCTATGATTGCTGCATAACTCTTCTTGCAAAAGCCGGATATAATTATTATGGTCAGAACGGTTATCACTATCGCCATCAAAATTGCAATGAGCAATGGATTCCAACCTTTTAGGATTCCAGGGAGCATCACCTTGAAAATAAGAAATATGGTCAGCGAAATAGTTACTACAGACTTGAAGCCCTTCCTTCCGCCTATCAATACAAGAAGTCCCAGAAAAACAGCCACCATAATCTTAAGCATTCCGTTCCTCGAATAGTCCGAAATGTAAATCTGCCTTGTGCCCTCGTATTCCTCTATCATCAGAATGACCCGGTCATCAGTTTTCACTTCAATGTTGTAAGCGACATTTTCAGAAAGGACATTCTCGACTTCTACTACTTCACCCTCGTACTGGCCTGTCTCGATAAACACCGACGCTATCTGATAGTCATATGAATAATCTCCTTCAGAGCGAAAATTCTCTGCATCAAGAACCCGCCCCTTTTCAAATGAAATATCAGGTTCGTTTTCATCGGCAGGATAATAGTCGTTGTCATCCATTGTATCCGCGTAGGCGCAAATACCGAATACAAACATTGCCGCAATCAGAACAATAAGAACAAAAGCTGTTTTCTTCATCTCATCTCCCCTTGAATTCTTTATTAATATCAGTGCCATTGTATTTAAATTTAATGGCAATGTCAAAATAACTGCTTTTCGCGTGCCTCTTTTGATTTATGGCGCCAGAAAGACTATACTTATCGAAAGGATGCTGTCCTTTGATTTTAAACAATCTGTTTTGGCTGATTCAAGCAAAAGCCGGAAGGAGGAGTTATGCCAAGTGTCAAAGTGAACCAAAAAGCGCCGGATATCGAGTTGACTGATTACAAAGGCAAACGTTTTTCATTGAAGGATTACAGTAAAAAGAAATGGCTGTTGATTGTGCTCAACCGAGGTTTCTCCTGACCTTTCTGCCAAAGGCACATGGCGCAGTTGCGTCAGGAATATGAATCGTTCGCTGAAAGAGATACGGAAATTGTTGTAATTGGACCTGAAAACAGCAAGGATTTTGCAGAGTACTGGGAAAAACATGAATTTCCTTTTGTAGGACTTTCCGATGAGTCGCACGCCGTCCTCAAATTGTATGGACAAGAAGTAAATCTATTTAAATTGGGGCGCATGCCTGCCCAAATGCTTATTGACAAAAATGGCATACTTCGATACGTGCATTACGGACACTCAATGAAAGACATCCCGGACAGCAATGAAGTGCTTGGCTTGATAGATGAAGGATAGATAAAATTTATAAAGGTAGGAGGCCATTCAATTAATTGAAGGCCTCCTTCTTATATTTATGCGCTATCAAACAATCCTAGGTTTTTCTTTCATTACCGACGATAATATTGAGAGAATCGACTGTGCCGAAAGGCATTGCAGCGTCACGGATTCTTTCGATCCTTCAATCATCACAAGGTCCAATGGACCTGCCTGCAAAACTGTAAATCCTGAGCGATACAAATGTCCGTCGTGTACCTGGCCTACGACCACATCAAGGCTGTTCTCGACAACAAGGAAATTCCCTGCGAAGAGCAATGCTTCATCAATCGGAAAATAACGGTCGCCTTCTTTTTTAAGGAGTCCTTTCTCCATGAATGATGCAAGTGCCTGTTCAATCAAGGCAGAATCGAATGAAATACCAGTTCTGACCAATGCCTTGATATGGTATGCCAG
>CAZEHH010000168.1:0-2528 GCA_964512505.1 uncultured Peptostreptococcaceae bacterium | reverse complement strand
TCCATTATTTCCTTGAGCATCTTCACAGCATACGCAAGGCTTTTTTCATCCATGTCGAATCCTATTATGCGCTTGAGGTGACCCTCGTCGACGTTGAAAAGCTTGGAAGGCCTTATCCCCCTCCACATCTCATAGCACTCCGGAAAGGCGCCCTGAACAATCATGGCGCCGTTTATCGCTCCTATTGAAGTTCCCGAGACTCCGTCAACCTCTATTCCCAGCTCCAAAAGAGCCTTGTATGCTCCTGCCTGATAGGCTCCCTTGGCGCCTCCGCCTTCAAGAACCAGCCCCAGTTTCCCCATGACTTTCCTCCTAAAAAGGGACAGACCTTTCTGTCTCCATATATTTATCTAAATCCAGTTGAATGAAATTTCTTTGTATTCAAATTATACCATTAGAAGCCTTCAAGTAACCAAAATTTTAAATGTCCGCTTCTCCTGCCATTTTTGCCCCTTGAACATAAAAAAGACGCCCGCGATGGGCGTCTTCCGATTTTGATTGTCGAATTGATTTTGGAGACAAAAATGTCTGTCCCTTCTTGTTTTTCACCTGAGAATCTGTCGCTTGACCTTGTATGTGAGATAGGGAAAATATTTCAGTATGAATTCACTGTACATCGACATCATAGAATCGGGAAGAGCAGTGAAAATATCCTCCCAGTATACTATCTTGAGCTTGTCCAGATAAGTGGGCTTTAAAATGTCCTCTATTATGTGCATGTAGCTCTTAAGCATCTCGTTCTCGTAAGGAAGCAGAAAAACCGCAGAGTCGTCCCCTTCGATTCGAAGCAGCGACCTTATTATCTCATAATGCTTGAAAAATATCTTTCTTTCCTTGTAGACGTCTCTAATTGCGTCCGACTTTTCAAGCATGGGCTTGTAGATTTCTTCGTAGGCTTTTCTGTTTTCCTCAGTGTCTTCCAAACTTCCGTATGCCTTGCCCGTGTACTTTATGTTGAAAAACAAGTGCCCCTTCTCCGTTTCAAGATCCAGCTCAAAGTGCTCACCGCGCCGGAAGCAATTCTTGTATTCGATTTTCCGGTTTCCCATACCGATTATTTGTATGAAGTCCTCAAGATGGCCTGCTTCAATCAAGGGATAGAAAAAATTTATGCATAGGGCCTGGGCGGAATCGAGATGGCAAAACTGTTCGTCGTTGTCCTCGAGCGCATATGACGAGTCCCAGAAACGCTGCCTGTACTTCTGGATGATGTTCTTTCGCTTGTCCGCATCGGGCAATATGAAACAGTAGCTGTACACCCGTCCGTCATAGCGGTATACTCCCTTTTCCTTAACTCTTAAAAAGTCCCTCTTGTAGTGGCACATGTGTTCCTGTATGTAGCTTTCAAACCGCTTCATGGTATCCCTCCCGTGGGTTTATACCATCATTATATAACATAAAAGGCCTTGTTGCGTTAATATTTTATCATGATTTGTTATTTTTATAAATACTTTATTATTTTAATTCATTATTAAAAGCTTTAATTGATGTTTCCATTCCCGGCATTCACAGGGGAACACTTGCGCAGCTGCATTCCATCTATTCAATGCTTGGATTCCTGGAACTTTGATCTGGATTTCGCATAACTAATGCTGTCTAAATTCTTTGAAATAAAAAATTTATACACCGTTTCTCTTTCTTTTCTTTCTGTTGAACAAAAACACAAGCGGTCCCCAATCTTTGAAATCTATTATGTCCAAAGACAATGGGGGTAAGTAGTCTCCAATTCTAAATGATTTCCTTGAATTTTTGAAATTATACAGTGAAAAAGCGTCTTTCCTCAAATCAACCCATTTTACTATTTCAGGATTTCTTTTCGGTTCTCTATTTGATAAAATACACTCTGCAGAGTCCGGAAATTTTTTTGAAATTATTTTGCCCCATTTCCACAGCCTTGGATTGATGTCAAGCAATAATACCTCTTGTCCGTCTGTTCTGTATTCGACTTCCAGAAAGCCAGTATAGCCAGTCGATTCCACAATTTTAAGTGTATTCTCCCTTACCTTCCTTTTCCACTCCGAATCTTCAGCCTCAATAACAAAACTTGATATGCCCAACGGATACTGCCGCCTTTGTTCTACAACAATCGAAAACCTCTCTTTACCGTTTTCATAGAATCCCCCCATGCTTACTGGCTTGTATTCGGGTCCAAGAAATTTCTGAAGGACATAACATCCTTTGCCCTCATTGCTTCTGTCAAATTTGTCGATATATTCTTTCAACGATTCATCGTTGTCTATTCGCTGCCCCTTTGGAATTCCCAGTTTTTCTACAACTTCATCGCTATGGTCCCTTTTTGCAAAAATTGGATATTCCCCATTTACACTTTCAACTGCATCTGTTCCAGTACTGAAAATTTCCGGGTATTTTATGCCCTCTCTTTTGCAAAAGCAGTAGTAGTCTTTTTTCCTTAAAAACAGTTTCATCACAGAGGCATCAGCCATGATAAATTTAAACTTTCCCATTATTCCCGGATTCTCGAATAAAATCATATTCAGGTATTTTTCATTGCAGACAATAGCGGGAAG
>CAZEHH010000167.1:0-2532 GCA_964512505.1 uncultured Peptostreptococcaceae bacterium | reverse complement strand
GGCTTCACTGAACCTTCCGGATGGCCATGTTCCATATTATACGGTTTCGATTGGCTACAAGGATCCGGCCTATGTGTGGAAAACACCAACAAGGAAAACAGATGTAGTAAGCTACATCAAATAATGCTATGAACAAAAATTATCTCATATACTATATAAGCAAAATACGGAAAAAATCGAGACATTTCATTGAGAAAGGGCTGGAACAGGAGGGTCTTGATAACCTGTGTGCATCGCACGGAACAATCCTTTCTGCTCTTTTTTCCGAAAACAGGGCTTTGTCCATGAAAGAAATCTCCAAAATGATATGCAGGAACAAATCAACCACTTCGCAATTGATCGACAAGCTCGTCATGGGCGGATACGTGGAAAAGACGCGAAGTGAAAATGACGGACGCATCAGCTATGTTGTCCTTACCGACAAAGGACGAAAAATTCAGCCGGCCTTTGAATCCATCTCCGAAAATCTGATAGAAAAAGCCTATGAAAATTTTTCAGATGAAGAAACAAAAGAGCTTCTGAGGCTTCTCAAAAAATTGTCCGGGAATTTCAGCTGACAGCAAAATGAAGCCCTCCAATAAAGAGGGCTTCATTTGATGTCGTTTATACTTTTAATGCCTGTTCTCTTTTCTTCTTCTTTTGTCGGCATACATTTCGGCATCGGCAATTGTCACGAGGGCTTCAATTTCTTGCCCGTCTCTCGGGTATTCCGACACACCGAAACTGAAGTTAAGATGCAGCTGTGCATTTCCATGATGAACCGTTTCATGCTCAAGCAAGTCCCTTATTTCCTCCATTTTCGCCGTAATCATTTTTCCCCCGCTCCCCTGAAAGATTGCGATGAATTCGTCTCCGCCGAACCTTCCGATGATGTCGCAGTCCCTTATTTTTTCAAGCACACTTCTTCCAAAAGCCTTGAGGACCGAATCACCTGCAAGATGTCCAAATGAATCGTTTATTCGCTTCATTCCGTCAATGTCCATCATTACAAGACTCATCTTCTGATTTGATACGTCCGCAATATCCATTGCCTTTTTGATCATCTCAATTAGATATTTCCTGTTTATAAGACCAGTTACCGGATCGGTTCTCATGCTCATAAGTTTCTTTTGATACTTTCGCTGCTTTGTAAGAACTGTTTGTATCTGGTCCCTCATGTATTCCATTATTTCGATATCGACCATGTCAAAAGCAGTTCTCTTTGTGCTGTCAATGTTTATGAATCCATAGAGTTCACCGTCAATCCATATAGGAGAAACCAAGGATGTCTTCACGCTATCCCCGTCAAGCACGAGCAGCTCGGGGCTCTCTATGGCTTTCATTTTATCGATGTCCCTTATAACACAGATCTCTTTGGGCACTTGTCCCTTGCTCTTTACAACCAGGCTGTCCTCGAGCCGAACTTTGAAATTCTTTGTCATTTGCTTTGGATAGCCCTTTGATTTTGGCATTTCGAGAAAACCGTTTTCGTCAATCAAGAGGATTGCACCAAATTTTGCATTTGAAATCGACTCTATGCTCTTTTCAAGCAGCATGCCTATTGTGTCTGTCTCCTCGTCCGAATCCAAAAGCCTTTGATTTATTTGAATGGCTATGTCCTTTATTCTGTTTAACCCTTTCATTTTTTTCGCAAAATTCACTCTTTCGGTTATATCGACAACCACTCCGGCAATTCCAATCAATTCGACTATTTCATCGCAATAGACAAGATCTTTCGTTATTTGAAGGTCTCGCAATTCCCCCTTGTTGTTTGCAATCTTGGCTTCGTATACTTGAACTCCTTCTCCCCTGAGCAGCGCCTCGTCGGTCTCCCTAAACCGCTCGGCAACCGATTCAAGCCCTATTTCATCAGCCTTTTTACCGATTATTTCGTTTTCATCCACACCCATAAATTCATAGAATGCCTTGTTGCAGTACTGAAAACGTCCTTCAGAATCTTTGAAAAAAACGGGGTTGGGCAATGCATCCAGTATTGCGTATTCTCTTTTTTTCATTTTGGGGAAACCTCCTCTACCAGCTGTCGATCATGTCTCCCAGAACCAGGGCCGCGCATTCCTTTGCATCTTGCAGTGAATGGTCTTTGTAATTGCCACATGATTCTATTCTCGCAGCCGGAACTTCATTTGCCCGCATAATATTTTCAAGCGAATTGCGCAGTGCTTGCGCCACATTCCTGGATTCAGGATTGCCCCAGCATATCATGTAGAATCCCGTACGGCATCCCATTGGCGAAATATCAATTATTCCTTCCATTTCCTCTCTCATGTATCCTGCCAACAGATGTTCAAGCGTATGTAAGGCGGCCGTTGAAATAAAAACTTCATTCGGTTGTGTGAATCTAAGGTCGAACTTGCTTACGACGTCACCCTTTTTCCCTTTGGATTCAGCCGCTTTTCTGACATATGGAGCCTTAACCTTGGTGTGATCCAATTCAAAACTTTCCACTCTGGTCATTTTGATCCTCCTTGTTTATTCCCGCCCCTAAGTTATTTTTTCCAACGTTTTGACAAGCAAATCCCACGTTCTCTTTGC
>CAZEHH010000166.1:0-2534 GCA_964512505.1 uncultured Peptostreptococcaceae bacterium | reverse complement strand
AAACTCTACGGTACGCTTTACAACACCGAACCCGTAGTGGTAAAGATACATACCGACGAAGGAATTGTCGGATACGGGGAAACTGATGCAATGCCCCTGTTCACAGGAGAAAGCCCTGAAACGGTATTTGTTGTGATTTCAGAGGCTCTTGCGCCTGCCCTCATTGGAAGAGACCCGCTCAACATCGCAAAGGTACATGAGGTGATGGATGGAATCACAAAGGACATGCACTTGGCCAAGGCGGCCCTTGACATGGCATGCTACGACATACTCGGCAAATTCGCGGGACTTCCGGTTTGCGAAATACTCGGAGGCAAGCTGCGCGACGAGCTTCCTATAATGGGTTCAATAGGCGGAGGCTCTCCGGAAAAGAACGCGCAGGATGCGCTCGGAATGCTTGACAAGGGATACAAGTCCATAATGGTCAAGGTCGGAGGATCGGATGTAGAGCTTGACATAGACAGGACCCACGCCGTGCGCCAGGCCGTAGGGGCGGGATACCCCCTGATTGCCGACGCCAACCAGGGATGGGACGTCAGGCGCGCTATTCGCTATATAAAGGGTATAGATTCCTGCAAGCTGGAACTCTTCGAGCAGCCTATAGCCGCATGGGATGTCGACGGTCTTGTAAAGATAAAGGAAAAGACAGACATGGCACTTTCGGCCGACGAGAGCGTAATGTCGCTCGAAAACGCCAAGATACTGATAAAAGAAAAAGCGGTGGATGTTTTCAGCATGAAAGTCAGCAAGAATGGAGGCATCTTCAGGACCAAGGAGATCATAGACCTTGCCGGATTCTTCGGCATAGACTGCCTTTTCAATTCGATGATAGAGGAAGGAATAACCCAGGCCGCCAGCCTTGCTCTTGGGGCATCTACCAGAAACCTTTACGAATACGGCCATGCCTACTTCTCACCGACAAGGCTTGAAGCGGACATAAGCACATTCTCCGAGCAGATTAAGAACGGAAACATATGCGTAAGCACAGAAAACGGTTTAGGGATTGAAGTTCTTGAAGACGTGGTAGAAAAATATTGTTCCAAGAGGAAGATTGTCGAGCAATAGAAGCATTGCCTGTCTGCCGGCATTGGCGATTCCCGATGCCGGCATCATTTACAAAGTATAATTTTTATGAAATTATAAATATAATATTTCAAGGAGGAAAACATGAGCAATAATGTATTAATCTTATTAAGCAGTTTGTTTATAATGCTTGTACCGTTTCTTTATTCTTTTCTACAAAGCAAGAAACAAGAGGTTTCGGCAGATGACTGGTCGGTTGGAGGAAGAGACCTTCCCACCTATGTAATCGTAGGAACCCAGTTTGCAAGCGCAATGGGCGGAGGAGTACTGGTGGCGCTGGTCGGAAGGGGCTACAGCCTTGGCCTTTCGACTGTTACATATGGAATAGCGGCATCAATTCCTTTCTTCGTGCTGATGCTTCTTGCACCATGGATCAGGAGCCGAAATTTCACTACCATTCCCGATATTTTAGAAGACTTCTATGGAAAAAACAAGGCGCTTTCAATTCTCGGAGCTTTTTTCGCACTGATAGTGCCTTTCGGGTGGATCACATCGCAACTCGGGGCTTTCGGAATACTCTATTCCGGAATCACGGGAATTTCGGCACCGGTTCTTGTAATAGGGATTTCAGTTATCAGCCTCTTCTTCATAATGCCGTCGGGTCTTAAGACGGTTGCATGGACTGACTTCATCTTCGCATGCTTCATGATTGTCGTTTGCGGACTCTGCGTTGTTTTCGCAAGCAATATGGGCGGAGGAACAAGCGCAATATTCAACAGTCCCAATGTGCCTGTCGAGAACATTTCTTTCCCCGGCGGATTCGTAAGCGTAGGATGGGTAACAGTCGCCCTTTGGTTCACGTCCGCTCTTCCGGGTGGATGCACAAACCAAATTTACTACCAAAGAATCTGCTCCATCAAGGATCCCAAGAAAGTCAATCTTTCGCTGTTCTTGTCCGGAGTCTCATTGATTCTTGCAATTGTATGGGCATATTTCATGGGCACTGCCGTAAGGGCGATGAACCCCAATCTTCCAAATGGCGAAGGCGCAACAGCGTGGTTCATGACCCAACTTCCGACTTGGATGCTTGTTCTATTTGCAGGCCTCGTCTGCGCGGTAATAATGTCCACAATAAGCAGCGCGGCCCAGACAACTGTTACAAACATGACTACGGACATATACAAGAAATCAATAAATCCAAACGTTTCCGACAAGCAGATGGTCAGAATGTCAAGAATCCTTACGGTCATATTGATGGCGGTTACATCAACATTGTCGCTGGCTTTCCCAAATGTTCTCGGATGGCTGGTATACACATACGCATTCTCCGCCGCCGGTCTTTTCGGCCCTATATTTGTAGGCTACTTCACTAAAAAGACAAAGCCTTTCAATGCGACGACAGTTTTGGCTTCGATGATAATAGCCATGGTCGTATGCGTCATAGCGAAATTGACAGGCAGCTTCGGAACCCCGCTTCCGTTTACAATTTTCGGACTCTTGGCTTCGGTTGC
>CAZEHH010000165.1:0-2552 GCA_964512505.1 uncultured Peptostreptococcaceae bacterium | reverse complement strand
AAAGGAATCCCCTGAAAAAAAACTCTTCTATTGCGGCATTGACAACAATTATGTAAATGCCGACCGCGATGAAATTTCCGGCATTCACATCAAGCGACATTTCAAGCTCTCCTATTATTGATTCAAAGTCGATTTGGCTTCCAAGCAATGCATATGCCGCCATAACAGAGGCGAATGCTCCAGCCCCTAGTAAAACCATTTTTTTTATGGACACGGATCCTTTGTTTTCGAAGAAGCTTTTTGTTTTTCTTTTTACAAACAAATTCTGCAAAAGTCCGGGCACGACCAAAAAAACCATAATTTTTGAAATGGATTTTATGACATATCCGGGAATCAGTATCTGCTCAATGGCGTAAAGCAAACCAACTGCAAGAAGGCTGTATGCTATTATCATCTTTTTTTGTGTTTTGTCCATTTCCCTTCCTCCGCCCAAACCATAACATCAATGGAAGCATAAAAACCGTTTTGCCCCTACATCGATGTTTGAAATTCTTTACTATTGTGCGCAAAAAAATCCGCAATGTCCATGCGGATTTTTTCTTTTTATTTTGTTTCAATCTCGTTTTCTGTTTCAAGAACCTTGGCTATGGAAATGACTGAATCGCTTTCATCTATTCTCATGAGCTTGACTCCCTTTGTGCTTCTTCCCATTGTGGAAATATCGTCTACTTTCAATCTTATCACCACGCTGGATGAATTGATGATGAAAAGTTCGTCTTCCTCATCCACAACTATTGCCCCGACTATTCGTCCTGTTTCATTTGTCGAATTGTATGTCTTGACGCCTTGGCCGCCTCTTGTTTGCACTCTGTAAAGCGCCATCCTGGTCCGTTTTCCAAACCCGTTTTCACTGACTACCAAAAGTTTTTTGCTGTCGTCGGCCATTTCAAGACTCACCACGCAGTCATTGTTCTTGAGTTTTATTCCTTTGACCCCTTTGGTGTTCCTTCCTACGCTTCTGACTTCTTCCTCTTTGAACCTTATTGACATTCCATTTCTTGTAACCAGCATCAGATCCTGTTTTCCGTCTGTTTTCATTACTTCAATCAGTTCGTCCCCATCCTTCAAATTTATGGCAATGAGTCCGGTTTTCCTTGATGAATCATATTGGCTGAGTTCTGTTTTTTTGATTATGCCGTCTTTTGTCGCCAAAACCAAATAAGCTGTTTCCTCAAAATCCTTGAGAGGAATGACGGCTGTCACTTTTTCATCGTTGTCAAGCTGCAGAAGGTTCACTATAGCCGTTCCCTTCGCCTGTCTTTTTGCCTCGGGGATTTCGTACGCCTTTATCCTGTACACTTTCCCCTTGTTTGTGAAAAACATAATATAATTATGTGTGGTTGTCGTAAATATGTCTTTTACAAAATCCTCTTCCCTTGTTGAAAGGCCTGTTTTGCCTCTGCCGCCGCGCTTTTGGCTTGTATACGTGTCGCATGGGACCCTTTTCACATATCCGTAACGCGTGAGGGTTATCACAACCTCTTCGTCCTCTATGAGGTCCTCATCGTTCATATCCTCTCCGCGCGCCCTTATTTCTGTTCGGCGTTCATCGCTGAATTTATCTCTTATTTCCGTTATTTCATCTTTTATTATGCTCATCAAAAGCCTTTCGTTTGAAAGTATTTCTTTGTATCTGTTGATTTTTTTGATGAGCTCCATGTATTCGCTTTCTATTTTTTCGCGTTCAAGCCCTGTAAGCTTCTGAAGCCTCATGTCGAGTATAGCCTGTGCCTGCACGCCGGTCAATGAAAATTCGCTTTTCAGCTGTTCCCTTGCCTCTTCTGCGTTAGCCGATTTTTTTATGAGCTCGACTATTCTGTCGATATTGTCAAGAGCAATCCTAAGCCCTTCCAGTATATGAGCCCTGTCTTCGGCTTTCTTGAGGTTGTACTCGGTCCTTCGTGTCAAAACATCTTTCTGGTGTCTTATATAATGGTAAAGTATCTCCTTGAGGTTAAGCGTCTTCGGCTCTCCGTTCACGAGCGCTATCATTATTATGCTGAAGGTCGTTTGAAGTTGCGAATGCTTGTAAAGCTTGTTGAGTACAATTCCTGCATTGGCATCTTTCTTGAGCTCGATTACAACCCTTATTCCTTCTCTGTTGCTCTCGTCTCTCAAATCCGAAATACCCTCGATTTTCTTGTTTCTTACCAGATCTGCAATTCCCTCGATTAGTTTCGATTTGTTGACCATGTATGGGATTTCGCTTACTATGAGGGCTTCCCTGCCCCTTTTCATCTCTACCGTTTCAATTCTGGCCCTTACCCTGAGTTTTCCACGGCCTGTCCTGTAGGCATTTTTTATTGCATCCTTGCCTAAAATTATGGCCCCTGTAGGAAAATCCGGCCCCTTTACTATTTTCACCAATTCATTGACGTCCGCATCGGGATTGTCTATCAGATGTATGGTTGCATCAATTATTTCGCCCAAATTGTGGGGCGGTATGGATGTGGCCATCCCGACGGCTATTCCGCTTGATCCGTTTGCAAGTAAATTTGGAAATCTGCTCGGCAGCACGACAGGCTCCAAAAGCTCCTCGTCGAAGTTTGGAG
>CAZEHH010000164.1:0-2594 GCA_964512505.1 uncultured Peptostreptococcaceae bacterium | reverse complement strand
ACTTTGTTGGTTACGCTTCCCAGCCTGAGCCGTTTCCCCGCATTCATTCCATGGGAAGTCATGATTATCAGATCGAAACCATCTTTTTCCGAAATTTCGAGTATTTTTTCTGCTATGTCGTTTGTTTTTTCGGCTCTCAATACCACAGGGATTTCTCTCCTTTTGAAATACTCCTCTGCTCGCTTGAGGATTTCATCGGCAGGCTTATCTCCGTCGTACACTTTTTTTTGCACATTAAGAACCGTTATCTCCGATTTGTATTTTTCGTAAAGCTGGTCCGCATACTCGAAGGACTTCATGGAATGCTCGGATTGGTCAATCGGAATAAGTATCTTATTCATAAAATCCACCCCTTTCCATTCTCTTTACTACTTATACCCCAAAGATTTCTTTTCTACCAGCTTCCGCCACCGCCTCCGCCGGCTCCTCCGCCCGAGAATCCCCCGCCTCCGGAAAAGCCGCTTCCCGAAGACTTTGTTGAGATCATGCTTGCTGAAGCCGTATTGAGATTCCTGTTCATGGCACCTATAAACACCATTGTCCTGAAGCTTCCTCCTGGATATCCGTAATACCAGGACGGCGGCTCCGTCAGCATGTCGTCGAACTTCTTGGCCCATTTTTTTGTGACTCCCAATACAACCGCATATGACAATACATCGTAGAAATAAGACGGGTTCTCGTCAAACAGCATTTCAAGCTTGGGTTTTTCGGCAGTTTCAATGAACTGCTTCAGGCCCAGTATCTTTTCCATGACCTTTTTGCCATATTCCGTTTTCTGCCTCATCGCGGCTCCCAAAGCGTAAATTCCTATCGACGAGGCTGCTCCTATAATGAATGGCACCATGGTCGAATTCACTCCGTAAGCCTTAACGATTGTGTAGAGCGCAAAGCCTACAATGAGTCCCAGTGCAAAAATCGCAAGCAAAAATACTATTCGGACAAGGATTGATCCCTTGCTAATGACATATCGTTTTTTGAATCCCTCTATGAAAAGCGCAATCGGTATGAAAATTGCCAGCGCAGGAACAAGCGACGAAACGAGTATGGTCGGGTTAATTCCGAAAACGGAATTCAGGTATCTTGCAACCACAAGGTAGAGCGGCAAGAATGCAAGCGCCTTGAAAAGCCTGCCCAGATTCTTGCTTTTCCTGGTGTACAAGGGTTTTTCCGCATATTTCGTCAATCCGTCCGATATCTCGCTCTTTACTGCTCTTATTGTGTCCGCAAACTGATATTTCAAATCCTTTGTCTCAACCTTTCCGTCAGTTCCATGTTCATCGAAAAGGCTTGTGAACATTATTTTTTCAAACGGCTTGAAGCTGTCGTCGGCTTCTTTCAATCTATGGAAACGCACATTCCTTTTATCAATTTCCTCTATTGCAATATAGCCCTTAGAGGCCCAATAAATCAGAAGCGCCGTTACGTCCTTGTTGTCCATGGTGGAATCTATGATGTATCCAACTTCCGCCGGAGTCATGTTTTCAGGCGGATAGAATTCGGGAGCAACGAAAAGCCTCTCGTCCCGCCCATATTTTCTCCATGTCAAGAATCCTGCCGCAAGCAGGAGCGCGCCAAACAAAACATATGCATATTCGAAGAACAAATCGGTCAATTTGGATATGAGGCTCTCTTTGAAGTATCCTTCCTCGAGTTCTATTCGTATTGTGACGCTTTCCCCGGGGGAAAGCCTCTCAAGTGTCTTTCCGCTCACGCCGTCAGTAACCGCATTGAAATCGACTCCGTCAGAGCTTTCGCTCCCGTATGCGCCGGAATACACGGATACTTTGTCGGTATCGAAGGGCTTGGGCATATCGACAGAAAAGCTGACCCTGTCTATTGAGACCGGCCATTCGTTGCCGATCAGGTTGAAATAGAATTCGTCATATTCCTCGCTCCGGTCGGGAGGAAGCGCGTAGCGGTATGAAATTGCATAGGTCTGGCTTCCGCTTACATATTCGTCCTCGCTTCCGATTCTTATTACAAGATTCCGGGAGTCGGTCGAGGTCTTCATGTCCCATCCCGCAACCCCTATTTGCGTGATTTTCGCCCTGCGCCCGTCGTATGAAAGCGGAATCGTCCTGTAAATCCCATGCCTGGGTTCTGAAAACTCCACATTTATCATTTCGACAACTTCATAGGCATTGTCTTCGCCTACGGAAACCTTGACATCGTAGTCCCTTATTTCAAAAGCCTCGGCGCCATGGCTCTTAAGCGGAATGAGCGCGAGAAAAATTATGAAAAAGGCGAGAATCCATTTTCCAAGTCTAAAACTGCACCTTGACATTTTCGCGTTCCTCCTCGGCTGCCGCAAACATGGCTTCATCATGGAAACCCATCATCGATGCCACAAGAACTGCCGGAAACTTCTGTATGGAAGTGTTGTAAGTCCTTACGACAGCATTGTAGTATTTTCTTGAATTCAGTATGTCTTCCTCAACCTTGGTCAAATCGCCCTGAAGCGCAAGAAAGTTTTGGTTGGCTTTGAGGTCGGGATAAGCTTCGGAGAGTGCAAACAAATTCTTGAGAGCGCCGGTTATCATGTTCTCGGCCTGGCTTTTTTCTTCGACCGTAGAAGCCGACATTGCCCTGCTCCT
>CAZEHH010000163.1:0-2650 GCA_964512505.1 uncultured Peptostreptococcaceae bacterium | reverse complement strand
CGGCAGAACCTTTCAGCAGGTGCACACAGTGCAATGGGAGCATTGAAGAAATAACTGATGAAAGGGAATACGATGAGGCGTTTGGCGAATTGCCGCAGAGGGTAAAGACTTGGTGCAAGGAGCTTTACATTTGCCGAGCCTGCGGAAAGTTGTATTGGAAGGGAAGCCATTACGAAAAGATGGTTGATTTTGTGGATGGCGTACTTGGAAAAGGCGAAAACAGATAACGAGAGGAGGATGAAAGAAATCATGAATACAACAGATGTCTATTTTAAAAATAAGTTCGAAGGCAAACTTGCCTTTCCCGAAGGTGAATTGGCAATTGGACTGGAGCCTGGAACGGTTGCGCCTTACGACATGCTGATGGGTGCGCTTGCGGGCTGCCTATACTCCACATTCCTTGATGTCGTCGAAAAGAAAAGAGGGTCTTTTGAAAAAGCCGAGTTCCATATTGAATGGGAAAAAAGGACGGCGGTTCCGACTACGCTGAAGTGGGTGAGGGTTAAACTGACAATACTTGGCGCTGATGAAAAGGACAAGCCCGGAATGGAAAAGGCCGCTAAATTGGCCGCGAAACATTGCTCCATTTACAGTACAATTTCATTTGTGGCAGACATGTCAATGGAAGTGATTTTTGCTTGAGCAAGCAAAGGACACCATATAAATGTTTTCATTTTACAAAAAAAGGGTAGTTATGACATAGCGGCTGTTGAGGATGAAAAATCGAAGTTGCCGCAGAAAAGGAGGTGGACACATGCCCAAAGAATTCAAGGCGGGATGTCAGAGACCCGAATTAAAGATGCCTGCAGCAAAAGAAGAAGCTGCAGCCGTTGAAACACAAAAGAAAGAGGAGGAGATGCGCATGATAAAAGTTGGAAAACCTGCACCTGATTTTACAGCACCGGCATACTATCAAGGTAAATTCGTGACTGTGGATTTATCCGAATACAGAGGCAAATGGGTTGTCTTATGTTTCTACCCCGGAGACTTCACATTCGTCTGAGCTACCGAAGTTTCGGCAGTTGCCGAAAAATTTGAAGAGTTCCAAAAGCTCGGAGTAGAAGTCCTATCCGTTAGTGTAGACAGCGTATTTGTACACAAAATGTGGAATGACAATGAATTGTCCAAGATGGTTGGAAAAGACATACCATTCCCGATGCTGTCTGATGCCGGAGGCAAAATAGGAAGCTTATATGGAATATATGACGAGGATGGCGGTGTGGAAACAAGAGGAAGGTTCCTTATCGATCCCGATGGAATAGTGCAGGGCTTCGAGGTGCTTACACCTCCGGTGGGAAGAAACGTAAGCGAGACCATTCGCCAAGTCCAGGCTTTCCAACTGGTCAGAGCTTCAAAAGGTACGGAAGCCACGCCTTCGGGCTGGAAACCGGGCAAAAAAGTTTTGAAACCGAATCCGGAGCTTGTGGGCAATGTTTGGAAAGAGTGGAAGGTCAGCGAAGCTTTTGACGAGTAGAAAAAACATCAGCAACCGGGCGGGGGTTTTCCCGTCCGGTTGTATTTTATTTAAAAATATCTGCATTGAAATAGTGCATTTCGAAGCGTTAGGGAGGTGAACCTAAGATGCTTAGGGGAAACATGGAAGATGGAAATACGCTGAAGGCTCTTGAGATAATGGAAAACAGCCTTCTTGTAAAACCGGTGCTGGATGCCGCATCCTTAAACAATGAAGCTACTGCTGTTTTTGTAATTGACATGCTTGAGGGTTTTGCCAGGGACGGATCCCTTTCCGACCGGCGGATTGAAATGCTTGCAGAACCCATTGCCGAATTGCTTGAAGTTTTGCCTCTTTCAAATATTGTCTTCATGAACGATTCGCACGGAGAGGATTCTATCGAGTTCGAGGCTTATCCCAGCCATTGCATAAAGGGTACAGCAGAAGCCGAGATAGTCCGAGAGCTCAGGGGATATTCCAAGAATGGAATCGTTATGGAAAAGAATTCGACGAATGGATTCGTATGCGGGGATTTCGGCAAATGGTTTGAAGAAAACAGAAATACCATTTCAACATACCTGGTGGTGGGCGACTGCACGGACATTTGCGTAAAACAGTTTGCCATGACGCTGAAGGCTTGGTTTTCAGAAAGGAACATTGACTCAAGAGTCATAGTTGCTATGAATATGGTAGACACATTCGACCTTGAAGCCACAGGCCACAACGGCGATTTGATGAACGTAGTATCTCTTTACGAAATGGATGGCGCAGGAATTGAAATTGTTTATATACGACTCGGGAAAAACGATAATACATAAACGTTTTTCCGGATTGAGGGAAGTGGCGCTTAGCCAAGGCCCCCTCTGGGGGCATGCTTGACAAACAAACTGACAATCTGTATAATGTTAATAGGTTGCGAGAAGAAAGGCCTGAAGGGCATCCATAATTTGAGTGATTGCGCCTGAGCATTTATTTTGCCTTAGGCGTTTTGATTTGAAAAATATTGTTTTTGATTCACAAAAAAGGAGGAAAAAAATTGAAGAGATTATTTATTTTAGCACTGATATTTGTTATGGCATTGTCGCTTGCCGCATGCGGAGGTGCTCCGGAAACCGAAACGGAAACTGCAGAAGAGGTTTTTGAAGGACCCATAAGGATGGCCGACTGCGGATGGGACAGCAACAAGTTCCACAATTC
>CAZEHH010000162.1:0-2711 GCA_964512505.1 uncultured Peptostreptococcaceae bacterium | reverse complement strand
CCTCTAAACACATTCTCCGGGAGTTTCGTGGTTTCGGAGGCGGCGGCATCCTTGTCGCCTGTTTCGCCAAGAAAGATTTTAAATATGGCAATAGGTGCCGTTTTGGGGCTCATGCTTGGAGTTTTCTGGGCATTCTTCAAGGAGTACTGGGACAATACATCTGATGTTGCCTCGGCGCAGGAATAAGAGAAAGACGATGAAAAGCCGGCGCACATTGCATGACGGCAGAATAAATAGAATTTCAAGTTCGATAAATTCGACAAATAACGACAAACATTGTGTTTGCAATGCTTTGAATACTGTAATACAATACAGATGATTATGCATTTATTTTAATCATGACGATTTATTCATTCCAAGATGTATCCATGAATACGATTATTTTTTGCATTGCGTTTACAAAAAAATGCGATATAAAATATATAATTAAATGGGTGAATGTTATTGCCGGGATTTTCATTCTTGGTTAATTCACAACTTGAAACAAAAGAATCAAATACGTAAGTCAATATACAGAAAGACTATAAACGGGAAGAGCAGGGAGAAAGAAATATGAACGAAATGGAATACGAAGTAGACTTGCGGGAAATTTTTGCAATTATAAAAAGAAGATTTTGGATAATTGTGACCATGGCTGTGGTGGCTTCGTTTTGCAGCGCCATTGTCAGTTTTTATTTTTTGGAGCCAATATATGAAACGAATACCACTTTGATAGTGGTAAAGGAGCAGAACCAGGAACAGGCCATACAATACAACGATGTCATGCTAAGCCAAAAGCTGGTAAAGACATACGGCGAAATAGTAAAGAGCCGAACTGTTGCCAAGGAAGTGATAGCGAATCTAAATCTCGGAATAAGCGCGGATAAACTGATTGGAAATGTCGCTGTAAATTCAGTAAAGGATACCGAAATAATCTCAATCGGAGTTCAGGGAACGGATCCGGAACTCATAAGTGACATAGCAAACGAATTTGCCACGGTTTTCATGAACAAAATAGTCGACATAATGAGCATAGATAATGTTCAGATAATAGACCCGTCGGAAAAACCACGGACACCTATAAAACCCAGAATAGCGCTTAATATAGCAGTAGCGGCGGTTTTGGGGCTTATGCTGGGGTTTGCCATTGTTTTCCTTTTGGAATTCTTCGACGATACGCTCAAGACGTCCGATGACATAGAAAAACATCTTAAGCTTCCGGTCATCGGCATCATACCATTAGATTCGGAAATAAACGCGGAGGGATCGAAATGATAACTAAAAAAAACCCTAGGTCTCCTATTTCAGAGGCATTCAGAACCGTGAGAACCAACATACAGTTTTCAAGCATAGACAGGAATATGAAGAAAATACTTGTTACAAGCAGCAAGCCCGGCGAAGGAAAATCAACTGTGGTTTCAAACCTCGCAGTCACGCTTGCGCTTTCAGGGAAAAAAGTCATCCTGATAGACATGGATTTCAGGAAGCCCAAGATACACAAATATTTCAGATTGAGCAATGAAAAGGGCTTGACCAATATACTGGCCGGGCAATGGATGCTGGGTGAAATAGTTGAAGACACAGATACTCCCAACCTTTCAATATTGACAACCGGACCGAAGCCCCCCAACCCTGCTGAAATAATGGGCTCGCACAGAATGAGCGAATTTTTGGCTGAGGTTGAGAAAGCCTATGACTATGTTCTGATTGACTCTCCGCCTCTATTGGCGGTAACCGACGCCGCTGTCCTTTCGACCAAGATGGACGGAACAATAGTAGTGGTTGAATCAGGAAAAACGGAAATAGGACACGCCGTGGAAGCTCTCAGGAATTTGCAGAATGTGGACGCAAACATAATCGGAACCATACTCAACAAAGTCAAGTCCGACGGAAGCCGAAAGTACGGTTACTACTATAGCTCCTACTACGAGGAGACCGGAGAGAAAAAGAAAAGGAGAAGGAGACGATGATAGACCTGCACTGCCATATACTTGCCGGTGTAGACGATGGCTCCGACTCAATGGAAGAAAGCATCGAAATGGCCAGAATAGCCGTTGAGAAAGGAACAAGCGAACTGGTGGCAACTCCGCATTACATAGAGGGCGGCGATTCCTGCGATTACGGCCAAGTAGACATTAAGCTAGACGAATTCAGGCAAGAACTCATAAAAAACGGAATTCCCCTAAAGGTCCACCGAGGCAACGAGATATATCTGGCATTGAACATGGTGAAGTTAATTGAGTCGAAAAAAGCCGCTGCGCTTGCGGGTTCGCGTTACGTACTTATTGAGATGCCCTTTTTCGACCTTCCCCACTACGCCGAAAGCGTCGTGCACGACTTGAGGCTTTCAGGATACATACCGATAATAGCGCACCCCGAAAGAAACAGGATAATGGCAAAAGATCCAAACCGCCTGTTGGATTTTCTTCATATGGGAGCGCTTGCCCAGCTTAACGGAGACAGCCTCGCCGGAAGAAACGGCAAAGAAATAAAAAAAGCCGCCGAAACTATGCTGACACACAGGATGGTGCACTTCATAGCCTCGGACGGACACCATCAATCAAGGAGAAGGCCCGACCTGGCAAAAGCATTTAAAGCCGCCTCACACTTGGTTGGAGCTAAAGAAGCGCAAAGATTGCTCGATGAGAATCCGCGACAGGTTATTCAAGATAAAAAAATTCAAACAGAAGCGCCAATCAGATGCGAGACTAAAAAAGGCAAAAAACTTCCTA
>CAZEHH010000161.1:0-2720 GCA_964512505.1 uncultured Peptostreptococcaceae bacterium | reverse complement strand
ACTGTTTCAGGCTCGGGATAGTCGACTCCGAATGTTTCGACTGTGGCCTTTTTGATTACTACATCGCTTTTGGGCTTGTCGCGCATGTCTTTTTTCACTCCGGCTATGCGGTCGACTTCCTCAATGCCTTCTACAACTTGTCCAAAAGCCGCATATTGTCCGTCTAGGTGCGGCGAATCGGCATGCATGATGAAAAACTGCGAACCGGCAGAATCGGGGTTCATTGCCCTCGCCATTGAAAGCACGCCCCGCTTGTGGACAAGGTCGTTCTCGAAACCGTTCGATGAGAATTCCCCCTTGATTCCGTATCCCGGGCCGCCTGTTCCGTTGCCTGTCGGGCATCCACCCTGAATCATGAAGCCCGGTATGACCCTGTGGAAAGTCAAACCGTCGTAAAAGCCTTTCTTGACCAGTGAGACAAAGTTGTTCACGGTATTGGCAGCTTTTTCCGGCATGAGTTCAATTACGATTTTCCCGCCGTCTTCCATCTCAAATTCAACCCTTGGGTTATTATTCATGTTTACGCTTCCTTTCGTGTCGTTTTCTTTTTTTCCTGTCCATCTATTATACACTAATTTGCCAAGAAAATATCCCGAAAGCTACAAATGCTTTCAGGATACATTTTAAATCATTCGTTAAGTTTATGCCTCTTGTCTCTTTCAAGTTGCTTGAGCTCAAGCGAAACGCTATTTCCTTGCAATAGTCCCGCAACACCCTCCATCTCATGAGTCTTTTCGCCTTGGCAATATTCGCATTGGCAAGCAGAAACATAATTATCAGGCTCGGTATAGGTCGTTATAACACCTTCATAGTTTCTAAGCACAACCTTGTTGTGCGACATGGATACGACATAATTTGGCATGACGGGAATCTTCCCGCCCCCGCCGGGAGCATCCACAACGAAGGTAGGAACAGCCATTCCCGATGTGTGTCCCCTGAGGCTTTCGATTATTTCTATTCCTTTCGACACCGGAGTCCTGAAATGTTCGATTCCCTGGGAAAGGTCGCATTGATAAATGTAATAGGGCCGCACCCTGATTTTAAGCATTCCGTGCATGAGCTCTCTCATTACATGGGGACAATCGTTTATTCCCTTTAGAAGCACAGTCTGATTCCCAACCGGTATTCCGGCATTTACAAGCCTTTCGCAAGCTTTTTTTGATTCGGCCGTTATCTCTTTAGGATGGTTGAAATGCGTGTTTAGCCAAATCGGGTGATATTTTTTAAGCATCCTGACCAGCTGCGGAGTAATCCTCTGGGGAAGCACTACCGGAGTTCTTGTGCCTATTCGTATTATTTCAACATGCGGTATTGCCCTGAGCCTTGAGATTATGTACTCCAGCTTTTCATCCGAAACCAGCAGGGCATCTCCTCCCGAAAGCAAAACGTCCCTTATTTCAGGCGTGTTCTTAATGTGCTCTATCGCCTTGTCGATGTTGTCCATTGAATTTGCCGTATCCTTTTGCCCCGCGAAACGTCTGCGGGTGCAGTGCCTGCAATACATCGAACACATGTCCGTGACAAGGAAAAGAACCCTGTCCGGATATCTGTGGGTCAAACCCGCTACCGGAGAATCCGTATCCTCATGAAGCGGATCGAGCATATCCGCCGAACTTTTATGCGTTTCCTTCAATGTAGGAACCGCTTGCTTTCTTATTGGACAGTGCAAATCATTCAAGCTCATCAAGGAAGCATAATATGGAGTTATAGCCATCCTAAGCGTCTTGAGGGAATCCATGATTCCTTCCTCTTCATCCTTTGAAAGATTCACCACTTTTTTCAATTCCCTTACACTTGTTATTCTATTTTTGACCTGCCAGCGCCAGTCGTTCCATTCTTCTTTGCTGACATTTTCCCAAAGCTTAATCGAGTCATGTTTTCTCAAATTACCACCCCGTCATTTTTTTGTTCGAATACTCATCGCTTTATATTTTTTCCCATTTTTTTGATTTTTAAACTTTTTACATCCAACTTTATTATATACTTTAAGTTGTCAGTTGTAAAGCTGCCATTAAAATACCGCCGCGCATATGTTAATGCACGGCGGTTCTTTTAGGAATTTGTATTTTTATTTTTTTATGCCGCTATACAGCCGCATTTGCTCCAAGTTTTTTGCTTCTGACCTTTTGAAGCATGAATACTGCAACCAAAACCACAAATCCAATTATGTCGGTAGTGAAACTCGGGAAAAGCAATGCAATCGCAGCCGCGCCCATGGGAATCCTTTCCCATATTTTGGACTTTATGACCAGGTAGTTCTCGACAAAGCTTGCAAGGCATATAACGCCGAGAAGAGCCGTCACTATGACCATGAGTATTTCGCCCACTCCTGCGTATACGATATTCCCGTTGACTACCTGCGTACCTTTCTTGATCAAAAGAAGGGCAGGGTTGTATGCAAATATATAGGGTACTACAAATCCGGCTATTGCAAGTTTTATTGCCTGGAATCCGGTCTTCATAGCATTTGCTCCGGCTATTCCAGCGCCGGCATATGCCGCCAATGCAACAGGCGGAGTAACGTCTGCAACAACGCCAAAATACAGAATGAACAAATGAGCCGCCATAAGGTTTACGTTAAGAGTAAGCAATGCCGGAACCGCCATTGTAGCCAAAACGATGTATTTTGCAGTTGTGGGAAGACCCATTCCGAGTATTATGGATGCAAACATTGTATAAACCAATGTGAGGAACAATTTTCCGCCCGCAAGCTGAACTAT
>CAZEHH010000160.1:0-2770 GCA_964512505.1 uncultured Peptostreptococcaceae bacterium | reverse complement strand
CATTCCTGCAATGTTCTTTGACCAGAGCGCGAAAGTCTTGACGATTATGGCCCAGTTGTTAATATTTTATGGATTTTTTGAAGGGCTTGGGATTCTCTATGGTCCGGTTTCTCTAATCGAGACCAAGAACTATGGCTTAATTGCCCGATTCATGCCTTACTGGCATAGCAAGCCTTATCTTGCGCTTTACCCGGCTTTGGCATTCTTCATTGGGATTTTCGCATCAAATCTGCTTTCGGATGGCTTGGAAAAAAGGCGTATGCGATTGGCCATGGATAAAAGGGGGGGACGCAATTCGCTTGCGGCAGCCATACTTTTATTTGCGACGGCAGCAATGGTCATATTATTCATCAATAAAAACATCGTTGTTGCTGATTTCAGCATTGCAGAAATACGACGGTCTCTCGACCTGGAGAGGACAGGGGAGATGATTCCCGGAAGCAGGGAAGCCCGGGAGGGTGCCGAACTAATCGCTTTGGAGCTTGAAAAAATCGGATTCTTGCCGATTTCAGATTCTTTTATTCAAAATTATGAGAGGGATGCGGTAATAGAACCGATTTACGACGAACTTGTTTTTGATGCCGGCGTCGAAAAAACCGAATATGAAGCAGGCAAGGACTATTTTGCGGATTCATTCGGAATGTTTGACGTATCGGCAAGCGTCTATGACGGAAGAAGGATGGACTACTATTCCATGGAAGACAAATACGGCGAATTTTCGGGCAAGTGGATATTGCTTGGGAACAGGAAATACAGCCGAAAGGACATAATGGCTTTTTCTGAAAAGATTCTTGAGGAATCCGAGGCAAAAGGAGTTCTTGTTTCCGGGAATGAAAATGAAAGCCGTTATGCCTCCCAGGGCCGCATAGTTTCAAAAAGCCCGGTACTGACCATAAGTGAAAGAATGACCGATCACCTGACCGGCGGCAATGGCGAGCTCATATACAGGCAGATAGCCAAAACCAACGGAAACGAAGGGCTGAATGTGTTGGCGAAACTGGAAGAGCCGGGAATGGAAAAAGAAAAGACAATACTGATAGGATTGTCTTACGGATGGCAATACGAGCCTTTAAAAAGCGGTAAGATAGATTTCGGACTCGAACTCGCGCGCCAGTTGGCCCGAAGGCAAGACGAACTTGGGATGAATTTGGCACTTGCATTTTTCGACGTCGCCGGAGGCTCTGGAGGAGATGGAAAGGCTTTCTTATCAAAGAATATGCCGCTTGACGAAGAAGACATATGCCTTTATATAGATCTTACAAAAGTATACGAGGACGTTTCGGGGCATGCTGTCTTTGGTGTCGAAACCAGTGGAGACGGTCTGGGCTATGCGGCTTGCGCCGCGGAAGCTGCCGGATCCGTTTTGTCACGAAACGGTTATCCCTTCCAATACACTGGAATCAACAAGGACGGAAGCTTTATGCTTGCCGAAGAATATGGAATAGATAGCTTGTCGATGGCTTTTGTACCATTCCCGGAAAGTTCGATGGACATTGAAGATTTCGGCGATGCGGTTGTACAAACAATTTTGAAGCTCGGACAATAGGAGGGGTTCCGTGAGACACAAAACGATACTCAAGGTTTGCAATCTGTCGGTTTCAAGGAAAACCGACGGAAAAACGATTAAGCTCGTTCGAAACATGGATTTTCAGCTCGAGCAGGGAGGAATATTGGGCATAGTCGGAGAGAGCGGCAGCGGAAAGGAATTCTTGCCCAAGGCCCTGCTGGGCCTTTTGGACAGTAAGCAACATGTGCTTTCGGGCGAGGCTCTCTATCTCGAAAAGGATATTCTCACGATGGAGCCACGCGAATTGATGAAAATCCGCGGCAGTGAAATTGCCCATGTTTCAAGTCATGCGCTTAAGGCGCTTAATCCGCATATGACAATAGGAAGGCAATTTGACATTCTCGAAAAGCACTTCGGTTCGGCATGCAGCAGTGAATCAACCGATGAAGTGTTGGGGAATTTGGGCGTTGAAGACTTGAAAGGAATAAGGAAAGCCTATTCGTGGGGGCTTGAAGAAGAGATTGCATACAGAGTTCTCTTGGCAATGGCGGTAATATCAAGGCCTAAAATACTCATTGTGGAGAATCCCGCAATCGATTTCGATGGACTGGAGAAAAAAGAGATTCTGGTGCTGCTTAAGAAAATCAGCATTGACTACAGGATATCCATAATTGTCGAGACGGACGATTTCGATGCGGCACGGCTTGTGTGCGACAGGATCGTCATAATGTATGGGGGTTTGGTCGTGGAAGAAGGCACGGTGAACCAGCTGATGAAAAACGCAAGGCATCCCTATTCCGCAGGGTTCGTAAAAAGCCTTGAATTCTTTGCGGGAAACAGCGACGAGATGCATTTTTTGAATGGAGAGGGAAAAGGGACCGATGAATCGAAAAGAGGATGTCCTTTTGCCGAACGCTGCGCACGCAGCAAATTCTATTGCGTGGAGGAAATGCCAATACTTGCCGGTGAGGGCATACACAAGGTAAGATGCTTCAACCCGGTGGGAGGGGCGGAATGATGGAAAAGCTTATAGAAGCAATAGGATTGAAAAAAGAGCATATTGCCGGTGGAGGAATATTGAAACCCGCCAAATCAATCAAAGCCGTGGATGATGCAAGCTTTGAGATTTTAGACAATGAAGCGCTTGGCATCATAGGAGGGCGAGGCAGCGGCAAAACTGCAATTGGAGAAATTGTCGCAGGCCTTTGTCTTCCGGATTCCGGCCAAATAAAATTTCGCGGCGAAGACGTGACGACTCTGAGG
>CAZEHH010000159.1:0-2771 GCA_964512505.1 uncultured Peptostreptococcaceae bacterium | reverse complement strand
ATATAATATACATGGTTCAAACCACATCCAAAACCGCTTTTCGAAAGTCAATTCTTTGTCATTTCGATAATCAATCCATAGATATTCCACAAACAATTTCAGGAGGGACTAAAATGAATAGAAATCTGGCACTCAATCTCGTCCGTGTAACTGAAGCGGCAGCAATGAACGCAGCCAAGCTGATGGGACGCGGGGACAAGAATCTTGCCGACCAGTACGCTGTCGACGCCATGAGAAAGATGTTTGACACAATAGACATCGAAGGGACAGTTGTGATAGGCGAGGGGGAAATGGACGAGGCACCCATGCTCTACATAGGCGAAAAAGTCGGAAGCGGGGCGGCCGGAGCTCCCAAGGTAGACATAGCTGTAGACCCGCTCGACGGGACAACATGCGTGGCAAAGGGCCTTCCCAATGCCGTTTCGGTAATCGCGGTCGCACCGGAAGGATGCCTTCTCAAGGCTCCCGACATGTACATGAAAAAAATAGCGGCAGGACCGAAGGCGCGAGGAGTAATTGACCTCAACGCAAGCGTCGCAGACAACCTGAGGAATGTCGGCAAGGCTCTCGACAAGGACATGGAGGACCTCACGGTAATAATCCAGGACAGGGAAAGGCACTGGGATATAATAGACGAAGTCAGAGAGGCGGGAGCCAGGATAAGGCTCTTCCAGGACGGGGACGTCATAAGCGCAATATCCACATGCTTTGAGGAAACCGGGGTCGACCTTTTCATGGGAACCGGAGGAGCGCCCGAGGGCGTGATAGGCGCTGCGGCGATAAAATGCCTTGGCGGAGAGATGCAGGGACAGCTTGTCATAAACAATGAAGATGAAAAAAGGCGTTGCCAGGAAATGGGAGCCGACTACGACAGGGTTCTCACGATGGACGACCTTGTAAAAGGCGACGAGGCCTACTTCGTGGCGACGGGGATATCCGAAGGGGACCTTCTAAGGGGAGTGCGCTTCCATGCAAACGACATGGTCAAGACCCATTCGGTCGTTTTCAGGGGAACCACTGGAACAATCCGATTCGTCGAAACGATACACAGGCTCGACAAAAAACCCGCTTACGCAAAATAGGAGGCCAAAGCTTGGATATAAATGAACTCAAGAAAAAGAAGGTTGCTGATCTTCGCGAGATAGCAAAGGCGATGAATCTTGAAAACTACAATAAAATGAAAAAGGACGAGCTTGTTGAATTCGTGGCGAGCGCAGGCAATCCCCCCAAGCCGGAGGAGACCCTCGAGGACATAGTGGAAGAGGGCATTCTTCCGGATAACGTTTCCGATGAAATAAACAGGTCGGAGGAAACCGACATTGTCGAAGGGATTCTGGAGCTCATGGCGGAGGGCGGATACGGATTCATGCGCTTCCACAACTACCAGTCCAGCGAGCTCGATGTCTATGTGTCGCCGTCGCAGATAAGGCGTTTCAGGCTGAAGACGGGAGACAAGATCACGGGCATCACGCGTCCGGCCAAGAACGGCGAAAAGTTCCGCGCCCTGCTTTATATAAGGAAGGTGAACGGGGACAGCCCCGACGTGGCCAGGAGAAGGCCCAATTTCGACCGCCTGACCCCAATATACCCAGACGAGAGGATAACTCTCGAGACCGGCGGAACAGACCTTTCCATGCGTCTCATAGACCTTATGGCACCCATAGGAAAGGGCCAGAGGGGGCTAATAGTTGCGCCGCCCAAGGCCGGCAAGACCATACTCCTCCAGAAGGTGGCAAAGGCCATATCGGCGAAATTCCCGGAAACGGAAATAATCGTGCTTCTTATAGACGAGCGGCCGGAGGAAGTAACCGACATGCAAAGGTCCATAGATGCCGATGTCATATACTCCACCTTCGACGAGCTTCCGTCAAACCACACAAAGGTTGCCGAAATGGTTCTCGAGCGCGCGCAGCGCCTGGTGGAGCAGAAAAAGGATGTCGTGATACTGCTCGACAGCATAACAAGGCTGGCAAGGGCCTACAACCTAATAATCCCATCGAGCGGAAGGACGCTTTCGGGAGGGCTCGACCCCATGGCGCTCCACAAGCCCAAGAAATTTTTCGGGGCGGCCAGGAACATCGAGGAGGGAGGAAGCCTCACAATACTGGCCACTGCTCTAGTAGACACAGGCAGCCGCATGGACGATGTGATATACGAGGAGTTCAAGGGCACGGGCAACATGGAGCTGCACCTGGACAGACGCCTTTCGGAGAGAAGGATTTTCCCCGCCATCGACATCAACAAGTCCGGAACCAGGAGGGAGGAGCTGCTTCTTTCCAAGGAAGAGCTCGAAACCATATGGGCCATAAGAAGGGCTCTTGGAAACGCTTCCGTTTTCGATGTTACAGAAAACATAATTTCCAAGCTCATGAAGACCAGAAGCAACAGGGAATTCATCTCCACAATGGGAAAGAGTTTGGGATAGCTTGAAAATATGCCTTGCGGCAGGCCTTGCGCTGTGCTATAATGTGATAGTTGACAACAGAACAATCTATTGTTATGATATAGAAACGAAATTATTACGAAAGAGGTGAATCTGATGAAATCAGGAATACATCCGGAATATAAGACAGCTACCGTCAGATGTGCTTGCGGAAACACGTTTGAAACGCGATCCACTAAAGATGAAATAAGAGTGGAAATTTGTTCTGAATGCCACCCCTTCTTCACCGGCCAACAGAAATCTGTTGAGCGTGGCGGAAGAGCGGAGAAATTCAAGAAAAAATACGGCATGGAATAGAACAGAATCAAAATCGTCGAAAAGGTTAGAG
>CAZEHH010000158.1:0-2810 GCA_964512505.1 uncultured Peptostreptococcaceae bacterium | reverse complement strand
AATGCAATCGCCGAAAACATAACCGGTTTCAGCCCTTCATTGTCCGGAGACCTGCTGTCGATCGACCTGAAGCTTACAGGGCCTAAATACGGCGAAATCGTCAATCTTAAAACTTCAATTTATCTAAGAAACCAATAAATAAGTGGGGTGGGATGAAATGCTAAGCAACACAGTCGTTGGAATGGAAATAGGGAAACGTTCCATAAAAATCGCTTCCGGAAGCTTTTCTATGGGGAAATTTGTGCTAAAAAAGCATCTTGTTGTTGAAACGCCCGAGAACGCCTTTATTGCAAACGGCGCTCTCAATCCCGAGGTCGTCGGTCCATACATAAGGGAGATATTCAAGGCAAACAAGCTTAAAAGGAACAACGTGCATGTCGCCGTAAACACCGACAAGGCCATTCTTCGCGAAAGAATTCTTCCAAAGGCACAATTGGATGATCTGCGCGACATATCCAAATTTGAAATAGAGCAGTTCTTGCCCTACGGAGTGGATGACTTCGTTGTGGACTACAAAATTCTCTCTATAGACTCCGAAGATGGCGAAGACGTTCTTAACGCTCTTGTTGCCGCAGTCCCCAGGGACATAATAGAGAGCTACATTGCAACTTCTAAAAAATGCGGTTGCACAATAAAATCCATAAATGTGTATTCGGACTGTCTGGGCAAATTCTTCGAAAACTATTTGCCCTATCCCGACGAAAACGTTTTGGTTGTGGATGTTGGCGCGAGCCTCGCCAGGCTCATAATATTCAAGAACAATAAATATTTCGCCAGCTTCAATTCAAATCTGGGCGGAGACGAAGCCACAAAACTGTTGGCTAGAAATAAACGGCTTGGAATAAAAGAGGCGGAACAGAATAAAGTCTCAATGGGACTTGCCATGTCAAGTGACCTTTTCAGCAAAAACAGCCTCAACGAATACATCTCGGACGATTCTGTACTGATGACCGATTACTGCGATTCCCTTGGAGCTGAAATTTCGAGAGTAATAAATTATTTCAGGACAAGAAAAATTTCAGGGATAATCCACAGGGTTGTTCTTATAGGCGGAGGATCCAGGATAAAAGAAATGGACAAATATCTGCAGGGTCTGCTTGGGGTTGATGTTGAATACTTCAAAAAGCTGGACAAAATGAATGTTTCAGCAAGCGAGGCAAAAAACATATTGGACAACATAGGAAAAATCGCGCCCGCAATTGGAGCAACATTAAGGAGGGCAGAAAATGAGTAAATTACGCTTTGCAAAAAAAACGCCATCCAAACGCGAATATTTAAAAAAGGAAATCAATCTTCTTCCGGAGGACCTCGGACAGCGAAAGAAAAAATACACCAGGAATTTTATTTATTTTTTAGCTTTGGCAATATTCATCGGTTCGATGGCGGGAGGATATATATACCTCGATCTGACAATGAAAGAGAAAGTTGCTGAAAAGACAGAACTAGAAAACAGCATAATGGCACTTACAGAAAAAGAAAACGACCAGGGATTGATTCTCTACCTCAATTCAAGAGTGGAGGCAAAATCGAAGGCCATAATGGAATTCGAGTTGATTTCTCCAAAAATAATACCTGTTTTAAACTCGCTCGAAAACAATATGCCTGCAAAGCTAAGCTTCACAAGTCTTGGCAAGGATGAAACAGGGCTCATGATAGAAGGAGAAGCATCCTCCCAGGAAGTTATCGCCGAACTTTTGCACAACCTCAAAAATGAAGATTTGTTTGAGTCCGTCGTGGTTGAAACGATTTCAAAAGATTCCATTGAAAATAATTCGAACTTTTATTTCACAATGCAGTGTCAATTCAAAAATATGGGAGGCGATGACGATGTCTCTATCTAAAAGAGAAAAAAACCTTCTCGCAATACTGCTTGTCGCCGTAACGCTTTTTGTATTCTACAGGTTCGTTTACCAGCCAAAATCAGCCATGCTTGAAGCCATAGACGCAGAAATAGCCGAGGATGAAGTTCTTCATGCCCGGCTTGAAAAAAACATACTTGAAAAAGAGGAAATTGAAGCTTCGATCAGCAGCATGAAGATAAAAGTCAAGGAAATGAACAGGCTTCTTCCCATGAGGATTTATCAGGAAGAGATAATACTCTATCTGGAGGATTTGCTCTACAATTATGGCATTACAGCAGAAAACATAAGCTTTTCTACCGATTCTTTGATTGACGGTTCGTTGAAAGAGACTGAGCAAGCGGATTCAGTGGAAAACCTTCTTGCCGAGTACGAGCAAGGCCGAAAACCCAAAACGCTTGAGGAATTAAAAAAAGTCGAAGAGGAAATTCCTGAAACCGATTCCGAGGAAGAAACCGTAACAATAAGACAATTTGAAACTTCCATTGATTTTTCAGGCGAGTATTTGGACATCAAAGATTTCATGGATGAAATGGAAAGCAACAACAGGCTCATAGGAATACGAAATATCAATATAATGTCCAACGAAGGAGTAGTAAGCGGAAACATGCTTGTCAGTTTCCCTTTCTATGATGACGGTTCCCTTAACGAGCTAATTTGGGAAATCGACAACAGCTATGGAAAGCCGGACCTTTTCAAAAAAGCGGATTCCAGCACATGGGTATATGGTTACACGCCCGACATGACTGAGTTCAACCGTTCGGACTTCTACCTCTTCCTAGACCCAAGCGAAAATGTTTTGCCGACCTCGACAATGGGTAAAACACCATACAACTATACTGCAATTTACAATAATGCAACGTATTCGGAAACAATAAAACTCGTTTTGATCAAGGATGATTCATCGTATTCCTACAGATACGAGAACAGCGCATCAAGCTTTCCGTCGCA
>CAZEHH010000157.1:0-2828 GCA_964512505.1 uncultured Peptostreptococcaceae bacterium | reverse complement strand
AAGGACCCATAAGGATGGCCGACTGCGGATGGGACAGCAACAAGTTCCACAATTCTGTTGCAGGCTATATAATCGACAAGGCTTACGGGATTGAGACAGAAATAATTCCGGGATCGTCAGCGGCAATATGGCTGGGTCTAGAGCAAGGAGATGTAGATGTTCTTATAGAGACCTGGTCTGACAGCATAGTGGAATATGACGATGGAATTGCTTCAGGAAAGGTTCTGGAACTAGGAACAAACATGGACGACAATATTCAAGGTTTTTATGTGCCGACATACGTTATCGAAGGTGATCCTGAAAGAGGCATAGAGCCTATGGCTCCGGACCTCAGAACGGTTGAGGACCTCAAGAAATACAAGGATGTCTTTGTGGACGAGGAAGATCCCGATATGGGAAGAATATACAATTCTCCTCCGGGATGGGAAGTATCAATGATTATGGCCGACAAATTCGAATCATACGGATTGGGCGAAATGTACAACCTCTTCAGTCCGGGTTCAGGAGCATCCCTTGCTGCGTCGATAGTTGCCAGCTACGAAAAAGGAGAGCCTTGGGTCGGATATTATTGGGAGCCGGCGTGGATTACAGGAGTTTACGACTTGACTCTTCTTGACGAGGGCGAATATTCGGAAGAGCTATGGGAAAACGGAAAAATGTGCAACTTCAAACCTGTTTATATAACGGTTGCTGCAACCGATGCCCTGGCCGAGCAAGCTCCGGAAGTAGTTGAGTTCTTGAGCAAATACAATCTTTCAAGCTCCATAACAGCAGAAGCATTGGCATACATGAACAAAAATGAGGCTTCGGCTGATGAAGCGGCTGTCTGGTTCCTCAATGAGCACCAGGAGATATGGACAGAGTGGCTTGATGAAGAAATGGCGCAAAAGGTAATTGATACCTTGTAATAATATTTCAAGATTAACTTGAAAAAGATTTTGAGTATACTCTATTGGCGCTGATTGCCTCTTGCGGGGCTGGTTGGCGTCAATAATTTTCTTGAATGGAAGGAGTGAGAATATGGTTTTTCCAGAGGTGTTCAACACACATTTTGGCGTGTATATAGAAAACTTTGTAATGTGGCTTACCAACAATTACGACTATGTTTTTGATGGAATAAAGTCGGGGATTTTGAAGTTCATGATATCGATCAACGATGCGCTGATGTTTATTCCATGGTTTATTATAATCGGTTTGGTATTTTGGGCGGGATGGAGGCTCATCAATTTGAAATCCGGCATAACCTTCAGCATAATGCTTTTTATAATCGGATCCTTCGAGTACTGGGAGCCAATGATGACAACACTCGCCATAGTCCTTACGTCGGTGGTAATATCGCTGGTTATTGGAATACCGGTAGGCATTATGATATCGTACAGCAACAGGGCCGAGAGGATTGCCATGCCAATACTTGATGCAATGCAGACCATGCCAAGCTTTGTCTATTTGCTTCCGGCAATAATGTTTTTCGGTCTTGGCCTTGTTCCTGCGGTCTTTGCTACCACGATTTACGCTCTGCCGCCTGTAATAAGGCTGACGAATCTGGCCATAAAAACCGTTTCCAAGGAAATGGTTGAAGCGTCCAATTCGTTTGGGGCATCCCCATGGCAGACTTTGATGAAAGTTGAGATTCCGCAAGCCATGCCTACAATAATGGCAGGAATAAACCAGACTACCATGATGGCGATGGCAATGGTTGTAATTTCGTCGATGATCGGGGCCAGGGGTCTTGGCTTGCACGTTCTTACATCAATCAACAGGATAGACATTGCTATGGGTGCAGAAGCCGGCACATGCGTAGTGTTCATGGCAATAATCATAGACAGGTTGACTCAGGCTTTCGCGGACAGGTATAGATACGAATAATTGGGGGTGAAACATAATGGAGACAGAAATCAAAAATCCAAAGATAAAGGTGGAGAATTTGACAAAGGTGTTCGGAAAGAACCCCAAAGAAACTTTGAAGCTGCTGGAACTTGGAATGAACAAAAGCGAGATACAGAAAAAAACCGGAACGACTGTTGGAATAGACAATGCCAGCTTTGAAATAAAAGAGGGAGAGGTTTTCGTAATAATGGGGCTTTCGGGAAGTGGGAAGTCGACGCTGATAAGGTGCCTGAATCTTTTGAACAAGCCAACAGCCGGAAATATTTACGTCGATGGAGAAAATATTGTTCAATACGACAAAAAACAGCTTAAGGAATTCAGGCAAAACAAGATTGCCATGGTCTTCCAGCATTTCGGGCTTTTCAACCACCGCAGCGTGGTACAAAATGTCGAGTTCGGGCTTGAGGTCAAAAAGGTACCGAAGCTCGACAGGTATAAGACGGCGATGGACACCCTCAAGGCGGTTGGTCTCGAGGGGTGGGAAGACAGTAAAATCGGTCAGCTTAGCGGTGGAATGAAGCAGAGGGTAGGTTTGGCGAGGGCTCTTGCAAACGACCCGGAGATTCTCTTGATGGATGAGCCTTTCAGCGCATTGGACCCTCTCATACGAAGGGAAATGCATGAGGAACTCCTGGACATACAGTCTGAAGTTAAAAAAACCATAGTATTCATAACCCATGATGTAAATGAGGCTTTCAAACTTGGAGACAGGGTTGCGGTCATGAAGGATGGGCGGGTTGTGCAGATAGGCTATCCTGAAGACATACTCAACAATCCTTCAAATGCCTATATAGAGGACTTCGTAAGGGACATCGATCGTGCCAAGGTGCTCAAGGTTCGAAGCGTGATGAAGACAATAAAGGATGCCGGAAAAGTCGGAGATGCACCCAAGGTTCTTATGAAGCAGATGGACGCCGAGGATATAGAAAGAATCTATGTGG
>CAZEHH010000156.1:0-2913 GCA_964512505.1 uncultured Peptostreptococcaceae bacterium | reverse complement strand
AATGATGTTTCTCAGAACGATGTATGTTTCGGAAAAGGGTTTGGAAGAGACTCGCCTGACAGAAAGATAC
This sequence comes from uncultured Peptostreptococcaceae bacterium, assembly GCA_964512505.1. Lineage (GTDB taxonomy): Bacteria > Bacillota > Clostridia > Peptostreptococcales > BM714 > BM714. Next base: position 2,843 of record CAZEHH010000156.1, on the reverse strand, counting down.
AGTCGCTTCATATGGTGGATTGTCGTTAAAAAGCGGCGCGGGACTTTGGTTCTGCTAATAGGGTTTCTGGCTCTGTTGATAAGCTTCGGCACATTTTTCACCGGAATTCTCAAGGTTGCATTCTTTCCGGTGAATGAGCCGACGTCTCTTGCTTTAAGCGTAGACACCGCAGGAGGCAGGACTCTTGAAGAAACGGACGAGGTGGTCAGGGATATTGAAGATAAGCTGTATGGAATAGATACCATAACCCAGTTCAATTCGACGGTAGGCGGAAACGAGATAGACTTTGCGACCATTTCAATCGAACTCGACACAGAAGCATTGAGCGGTTTCGAAAACCGGAACCTTGTAGAATCGGCACTTGAAAATGTGCCTGGCGCGGTTATAAACATTCAGGGGATTGCTTCGGGGCCGCCTGTAGGAAAACCCATTGAGATAGGCATATACGGAGAAGACCTTGCCGTTTCAAATGAATTTGCTTCGGAGGTTTACAGCAGAATAAACGCAATAGATGGAGTGTATAATGTCGAGTCCAGCGTAACCGACGGTGTTCCGCAGCTGGTTGTAGACATAGACGAAGGGAAGGCGCTGACTTACGGCTTGACTCCAATTCAAATGACAAACCAGCTCAGAGGCGAACTCAACGGGATTAAAGCGGCTACTTTGAAAAGGGCGGATGAAGAGGTCGACATTGTTTTAAGAAAGGACTTGACGGCTGTAGACACTGTTGAAAAGGTCGAGAATTTCTTTATAGCGGGACCTACTGGCAATATGTTCACACTCAGCAGCTTTGCCGACATTGAGGAAGTCAGCGGCATATCGGGCATTTCAAGGAAAGAGGGAGAGAGGGTCATAACCATTTCGGCGGATTTGCGCGAAGCATACAATGTGAATGATGTGGTAAATCAAATCAAATCGATTTATCCTGAAAACACACTGCCGCAAGGAATCGAAATCAAATTTGCCGGCGACGTGGAAGGCATTGAACAGAACTTCGGCAATCTTTTGCAGAGCATGATTCTTGCCGTTTTTCTGGTGTTCATAATATTGACACTTCAGTTCAAGTCGATCGGGCAGCCATTCATAATACTCACCACATTGCCGATGGGTTTCATAGGTGTCATATGGGGACTTGTATTGACCGGCAATGAATTTGGGTTTTATGCCTTTATGGGATTGGTGGCTCTTATCGGAATTGCCGTAAATGATGCCATTGTGCTGATTGAATATATAAACTATTTGAGAAAACAAGGCAAGGATGTCGCAGAGGCCATCAAAGAAGCCGGCAGAACAAGGCTGAATCCGGTGCTGGCAACAACACTCACTACAATAAGCGGAGTGCTTCCCCTTGCCTTCAAGGAAGCCTATTATGCGCAGTTCTCTTTTGCCCTGATTTTTGGACTGATGGTAACAACCTTGCTTACTCTGGTTTATATACCGACAATTTATGGATTGTTCAACAGAAAGGACATGAAGCCATGAAAAAAAACATTATGATATTTTTGGTTTTGTCTCTTGCAGCAATGATGATAAGCGGATGCGCCGCGGAGGTCGACACAATTGAGGAAGAGGCAAAGAAAACGCCAATCGAACTGATGCCGATGAAGAGGGATGTGGTCGAGCACACATATGTGGCTGTGGGAGAAGTTGTGCCCAACAAACAAGTTGACATTTACGTATCGGGCGATGGATATATTGAGACAATAAATACAAATACAGGGGCCCGTGTGGAAAAGGACAAGCTGTTGATTGAATTGGACGACAGTGAAGTGGATATGGCAAATTACAATGCGATTGAAAGCCAGCTCAGGACCGCAAGGGACAATCTCGGCTCTCAGCTTGCGTCGCTTGAAGACGATTACGAAAAGCAGAAAATATTGTTTGAGGAAGGCGCTGTTTCAAAATCGGAATTCGACAGGATAAGCGATCAGGTAGCAAGTCTTGAGCGCGAGTATGCAAACGCCGATGTGGCCTACAGGAATCAATTGACCATACTTCGAAATGGATTGAAGCAAGGGATAATCGCCAGTCCCATAAGCGGTATGGTTGCGGCGGTATATGCAAAAGAAGGACAACCGGTCAACAACCAGCTTGCATTGACCATAATTGACGACAGCCGTATTTTTGTAAGGACATTTGTTTCCGGCGACTTGAAAAAGGCTCTTTCCATAGGCGATTGCGTAAGGCTTAAAATCGACGGTCAAGCCGAAGAATTTCAGAAGGGGCAAATATTTGAAATCAAAAAAATACCTGATCCCGCCACCAAGCTTTTTGAAGTGTTGCTTGAGATACCCGAGCAGGATGAATACATTATTGGAGACTATGCCGAAGTCGAATTCGTAATCGAGAGCTATGAAGCCGTTTTGGTTCCCATGCAGGCGGTTGTAAGAAAAGGAAGTTTTCAATATGTCTACATTCATGATGAATCGGAACTCAAACAGATTCAAATTGAGCCGGGCAGAACAAGCGGAAAATGGCTTGAAGTAAAGAATATTGACGAATTGGCGATGGTTGTTGTAAAAGGGCAGAACCAAATCACATCGATGAAAGACTTTGTTGTAATTGAATGAATCGGCCTTTTAATTTTTGAAAGTCAAATCAGGAAATAAATACTGAGATTTTTTCACACCTGCAAATAATGAATAAATGCTTTTTTGCACAACAAGTTTCGAATTTACAGTTTTTCTACAAGCTCCATTCCGCACTGATTGCTTGAAGACGAATATATCACATTGCCCGACTTGTCAGTCAGCTCGATAGAGACTTTTCCGGACAAGACCTCTTTTAAGGTCTTGTCCATCGCTCTGTTTTTGGCAGCGATCAGGTATTATGAAACAATTCCG
>CAZEHH010000155.1:0-2922 GCA_964512505.1 uncultured Peptostreptococcaceae bacterium | reverse complement strand
TTGGTTTTCTTTGCGGAAACAAAGAATGCCGGAATACTTGTAGGCACAAAGGCGCCGGTTGTCTTGACATCCAGAGCGGACAGCGATGAAACCAAATTGAATTCGATAGCTATGGGCGTCCTTTTGGCGGCCAAGGGGAATCTTTAGAAAGGTGGTTGGAAATATGACTGATGCTAAAAGAGTATTGGCAATAAACCCGGGATCGACCTCAACTAAAATAGCGGTTTTTGACGGCGAAAAACCCATATTTGAAACTACCCTGAGACATCCTGCGGAAGAAATCAACAAATATGAAAAAATCTACGACCAGTATGAATTCAGAAAATCGGTAATATTGGACACTTTGAATGAAAACGAAATCAACCTGACCAAACTTGCGGCTGTTGTCGGAAGGGGAGGATTGCTAAAGCCCATACAGGGCGGAACATATGAGGTCTCGGAAAGAATGCTTGAGGACCTGAAGGTCGGAGTTCTCGGAGAGCATGCTTCAAACCTGGGCGGCATACTGGCAAATGAAATTGCATCCGGTCTGAACATACCATCATTCATAGTGGATCCTGTCGTTGTTGACGAGATGAACGATGTTGCAAGGATATCCGGAATTCCGGAGCTTGAGAGAAAAAGCATTTTTCATGCGCTGAATCAAAAGGCGGTTGCAAGAAGAGCAGCAAAGGATTTGGGCAAGTCTTACGAATCCATAAATCTCATTGTCGCCCACATGGGCGGAGGCGTTTCTGTCGGTGCCCATTCCCAAGGAAGAGTTATAGATGTCAACAACGCGCTTGACGGAGAAGGACCGTTTTCACCGGAGCGTGCAGGGGGCCTTCCTGTAGGGGGACTTGTCAAGATGTGCTATTCGGGAGAATATACTCATGCCCAAATAAAGAAAAAGCTTAAAGGCATGGGAGGGCTTGTTGCCTACCTTGAAACAAATGACGGCCGCGAAGTAGGAAAAATGATTGAAAGCGGAAACACCAAGGCGGAGTTGATATACAAAGCCATGGCATATCAGGTGGCAAAGGAAATAGGGTCCTGCGGGGCGGTTTTGAAGGGAGATGTCGATGCTGTCGTATTGACAGGCGGATTGGCCTATGACAAAACTTTGATAGGTTGGATCAGAGAAAAAATCGATTTTTTGGGCACCGTGTTTGTTTATCCCGGAGAGGACGAGATGTCCGCACTTGCTCAAGGCGCACTGAGAGTTCTTGAGGGTCAAGAGCAGGCGCGCGAATACCTCGCATAATCAAGCTGAAGAGAACAAGTCTGGAGAAAACTTCTACAAACCCCCATGTTTGAAAATAAAGGTTTTTTCCATGACTTGTACTTCTAATAAGAAAGGTGATTGAATGTTGAAGGATAAACGAATTAGAATAATAATCGGTCACTATGGAAGCGGTAAAACCGAATTTGCTGTCAATTACGCTGTTAAGCTGGCTGAAATGGGCAAGAAATCCGCGATTGCGGATCTCGACATAGTAAACCCCTATTTCAGGTCAAGGGAGAAACATGACGAATTGACGGAAAAGGGAGTATGGGTAATGTCAAACTCTTTGGACGGAAAGTCCGCTCTTGACTTGCCGGCAATCAGCGCAAGCGTTGCCGCACCGCTTCAAAACAAGGAATACGATGTTGTCCTCGATGTTGGAGGAGACGCCGTAGGAGCCAGAGTTTTGGCAAGATACAAGGAATATTTCAAAGAAGGCGAATACGATATGTTCTGCATATTGAATGCCAACAGGGAGCAGACAAGCACCGTTGAAGGCGCAATAAGGCATATCGATTCCATAGAAAGTGTAACGGGAACAAAAGTTACCGGTCTCGTAAACAATACCCACATGCTGAGGGAAACTACAGTTGAGGATGTTTTGCGCGGACAGGAGCTTTCAAAAAGAGTTTCGGAAGAATTAGGAATTCCCATAAAGTATGTCAGTACGCTGGAAAACGTTGCCCGACTGCTTCCAGAAAAAATGGACGGGGAAATATTCCCGATCAAACTGTACATGAGAGAAATTTGGATGTAATTTTTCGGGACTCGACAAACCATATAATTTGAGGAGGGGTGAAAGAATGGCAAAAGCAAAGGGAAAAGTCACATTCGATGAAGCAAGATGCAAAGGCTGTGGACTCTGTGTTACTGTTTGTCCTGTTGGAATCATAAAACTCGATACAAGCAGAATCAATGTCAAAGGATATCATCCGGCGACTGTGGATGAAATGGACAAGTGCATAGGATGTGCCAATTGTGCGACCATGTGTCCTGATGTAATAATTTCAGTAGAAAGAGAATAATAAAAAGGAGGGATAAAAACCTATGGCTAAAGTTTTAATGAAAGGAAACGAAGCAGTAGGAGCCGCCGCAATAAAAGCCGGCTGCAAATACTTTTTCGGATACCCTATAACACCGCAGAATGAAGTGCCCGAATACATGTCCAAAGAGCTTCCTAAAATAGGAGGAAGTTTTGTGCAGGCTGAAAGTGAAGTGGCGGCTATCAACATGGTTTATGGTGCCGCAGGTGCAGGCGTGAGAGTCATGACGTCTTCATCGTCTCCCGGAATCGCTTTGAAACAGGAAGGTATTTCCTATATAGCAGGAGCCGAACTTCCATGCGTAATCGTCAACATGATGAGAGGCGGCCCTGGACTGGGCAGCATACAGTCATCCCAATCGGACTATTTCCAAGCGACAAGAGGCGGCGGAAACGGAGATTACAGAACCCTCGTCTACGCTCCTGCAAATGTTCAGGAATTGGTTGACTATACAATGAAGGCCTTTGATATGGCAGATTATTACAGAAACCCTGTATTGGTCCTTGGAGATGGCATGATAGGTCAAATGATGGAGCCTATCGAGTTCAAGGAAACTGAAAAAATGGACTTGCCCGAAAAAGACTGGGCAACAACAGGAACAAAGGGAGCAAGAAA
>CAZEHH010000154.1:0-2963 GCA_964512505.1 uncultured Peptostreptococcaceae bacterium | reverse complement strand
GACAATCAAACTGCCTCCGCACCCCTTGAAAGCGCGATTCGGTTCATTTCAAGCAATTCAGGCTTGTTTGCCAGTTTTTCATGCAGCACGGCCTCAAGCGCTCTGCCGGTCAAAAGCCCGGCCTTTGCCATGTATGCTCCCAGCATCACTATGTTTGCCACTTTCTTAGAACCTATCTCATATGCTATGTCATCCGCAGGAACATAAAAAACCTTTGCCCCGCATGACGTTTCTCTTGAAGTGATGCTGCTGTTTATAAAAATCAAACCGTCTTCCTTTACCATTTTCTCAAACCTTTCAAGTGAAGGCTCGTTCATCGCTATGAGAATGTCTATTCTGGGTTCTATCGGCGAGCCTATCCTTTTGTCCGAAAGGACTACCCGGCAATTGGCAGTTCCTCCGCGCTGTTCCGGCCCGTACGATGGAAGGAATGTCGCCTCAAGCCTTTCTTCGCAAGCCGCATAGCCCAGGAGCTTTCCCATCAGCATTATGCCCTGTCCGCCGAAACCACCTATTATAATACTGCTTTTCATGTCACTCCACCTCCTTGTAAACGCCTAGAGGAAAGACTTTCAATGTGTTTTCACGCATCCATTCCAGGCTTTCAAGAGGAGTAACTCCCCAGTTGGTCGGGCAGTTGGACATGAGTTCCACAAAAGAAAACCCTTTTTTCTCTATCTGAAGCTCAAATGCTTTTTTGATTCCAGCCTTCGCCTTTATTATGTTTTTTGGAGAATCCATGGAAAATCTGGCGACATACCTTGGCGCTTCAAGACCGGATATTATTTCGCACATCTTCATTGGATACCCTTCGGTAATTGGATTTCTCCCCTTCTGGGTCGTCGTCGAATACTGGTCCTCGAGCGTCGTGGGAGCCATCTGCCCACCTGTCATTCCGTAAATGCTGTTGTTTACAAAAATAATCGATATGTTTTCTCCGCGGTTGGCCGCATGCATTATTTCCGAAAGCCCTATAGCGGCAAGGTCCCCGTCGCCCTGGTAACAGAATACGAATTTGTCGGGAGAGCATCTTTTTATTCCTGTCGCTACGGCAGGAGCCCTCCCGTGGGCTGAGCTTATCATGTCTACATTCCAATAAAACAGCCCCAGAGTTCCGCAACCCACAGGCAAAACGCATATGGATTTTTCTCTGAGTTCCAGTTCATCCAAAACCTCGGCTACAATCTTGTTTGCCACTCCATGCAGGCAACCCGGACAGTATGTGCTGACACGGTTCCTTATCGACTCCGGCCTTCCATAAATCTTATTCATTGAAAGTCCCCCCTTCGGCAATTTTCCGGACTTCCAGGACGATTTCTTCAACTCCTATTATGACTCCTCCTGACCTCCCGAAAGTCGAGACTTGGGCCCGCCCAAGAACCCCGAGCCTTACATCGTCAACCATCTGCGCGGGAATGGACATCTCCACATCAAGAACATGCCTTACCCTTTTGTAGTCAAGGTTTTCAAAAGCTGCCGACGGGAAAGGATACAAAGTAATTGGCCTGACAAGCCCCGCCTTTATTCCGTCCTCCCTCAGCATGTCTATAGCGGTCTTGGCTATTCTCGCACTGGTGCCGTAAGCAGCCAAAACGATTTCCGCGTCATCCATTTCATAAAATTCAACTTCCGTGTCCTTTTCCGCCCACGACTCATAAAGTTTTGCCATTTCTATGTTGAATTGCTCCTGAGGCTCTCCTGTAAGGGATACGGACAGCACCGTCCGCGGTTCCCTGTTTAGGCAACCGTCAAGGACCCAGTCTTCCTTCTTGTTGCAATGCGCATGGTATTCCGGCAAAACAACCGGCTCCATCATCGCACCCAAGCATCCGTCTACAAGAATCATCACCGGGTTTCTGTCCCTGTCGGCATAGTCAAACGCCTTGTGGGTATAGTCAACGGCTTCCTGTATTGTGGACGGTGCAAAAACAATCATTCTGAATCCGCCGTGACCCGAGGCCTTGGTGGCTTGAAGATAGTCCTGCTGCGCAGGCATAATGGATCCCAAACCTGGTCCTCCGCGCATGACGCTCACAATTACAGCAGGAAGCTTCGATCCGGCTATGTAAGAAATCCCTTCCGATTTCAGGCTTATTCCCGGTCCGGATGAAGATGTCATCGCCCTGGCGCCTGTAGCCGCCGCACCGAAAACCATATTTACCGAAGCCACTTCGCTTTCACCTTGCACAAAAATTCCTCCGTACTCAAGCATTTTTTTCGACATATACTCGGGAATCTCGTTTTGAGGCGTTATGGGGTAGCCCGCAAAAAATGTGCATCCGGCTCTGAGAGCCGCCTCGGCAATCGCCTCGCAGCCTTTCATAAAATGTTTTTTCACTTGCTTCCCTCCTATTTGAATATTTCTATTGCGGAATCCGGACACATAACCGCACAAAGCTTGCACGCTATGCATTCGTTCGGCCTGGCGGCAACCGCATACCGGTATCCCATCCTGTTGGCCGATTCCCCCATTTCAAGAACCTTTTTGGGACAAACCACCACGCAGTATCCACAGCCTTTGCAATTTTCGGAAATGATTTTCACGCTGTCCATGTAATCCCTCCTTGGCTTCAAAGATGCATTATTTAAGATTATATCATTTTTTCACAATATTTCGTCAATTATTCTATGAATACGACGATTTACCCAATTTTGTTTGTTTGTTACGCTGCAATTCCATATATTTCAACAAATTTCCAATTGCAAATTAGGGTTGTAAAACTCGCACAATCGGGTATATTGATTCTATAGGTCAGGCAAAGCGTCGATTTAAAACAACCGGGCAATGCAAAGGGAGTAAAAGATGTCTGAAAATAATACAATGCCTCTATCTTCACAAAGAAAACTTTATATCATTTTAGGCTTTTTGATAATGATATGCCTTGGAACAGTTTATTCATGGAGTGTATTCAGGCTTCATGTTCAGGAAATTTACAAAATCGGCTCGACCGAAAGCGGGCTTC
>CAZEHH010000153.1:0-3048 GCA_964512505.1 uncultured Peptostreptococcaceae bacterium | reverse complement strand
AGTTTTCGGCAACTCTTTCCGGCTTGCCGAAACCCGGGGAGTCTCCATACACTATATTGAAATTGTTTTCTTTCATAAGCCTGACTACGGCCTCGAACACAGCAGGATGCGTTGTAACGCTTTTGTCTGGAATGCTTGAAGCCAAAAGGTTTGGTTTGAGCAGGATTTTTTCGGAATGCTCGAAAAAGGTTTCCAATCCTCCGAGCAAAGCCAGCCCTTTCTTTATTTTTTCATAAACCGTTTCACAGTCGTAGTTTTCACATTTTATAATTGCCACTTTTGACATTAGAAGGCTCCTTTCCTGATAGTTGCCAGTTTGAATTATGGATACTATAATAATAAGCGAAAAAAAGGTAAATGGACAGCATTCGTCGAAATACTTAGAAATACTTAAATGGATAACTGTAATTATTATCAATATTATCCAATGCGCATGGCTATTATTCTACAAATGGGTACACATATCATAATTTACATAAAAAACGAAGGGAGACCGTGTTATGAAGGTAAGGACGCAGGCTGATGTCAAAGTGTCAGGTATGGAAAATCCGGTTGTTGTCGATATAACTTCAATGGAAAAACCCAAAATAGGAAACGAAGTGATGCATGGGTGGCAGAGCATACTCAATCTTTTGTCGAAAGTCGCGGATGTGCCTGCAGCATTGATAATGGAAATCAAACGTGAAAAAATGGAAGTGTTCCTTTCGAGCGAAAGCGAGGGCAATCCGTACAAAAGGACCGAAAGCGAACCTCTTGGGTCAGGCCTTTATTGCGAAACGGTGATAGGATGGGGCGAGGAGCTTGAAGTGCCTGATGCTTTGGCCGATACGCTTTGGAAAGACAACCCCGATGTAAAGCTTAATATGATTTCATATCTCGGATATCCGCTTCAATGGGAAAGCGGGGAATTCTTCGGGACCATATGCATACTCGATGAAAAGAAGCGGATCCACAGCGAGCTGACAAAACAGATAATGCTTGAATTCAAGAACATAGTAGAAAAAGATTTGAAGCTTTTGGACAAGAATGCAATGGTAGAGAAAATGAACAAGGAACTCAGGAACATTTCACTGAGGGACGGACTTACAGGCCTCTACAACCACAAGGCCATACATGAGTTCCTTTTCGTTGAAATACAGAACGCTGTCAGGTACAACAAGAGCCTGACGGTGGCGATGGTCGACATCGACGGATTCAAGGAAATAAACGATCAATACGGTCACAAGACCGGAGACCTGGTTCTCTCGGACTTTGCCGAGCTTATGAATGCAAGGCTCAGGGATTCTGACATCATTGGCCGCTACGGAGGGGATGAATTTCTCATAATATTCACCGACACGAGAATTGAAGACGCATACGGCATAATCGACCGGCTGCGCAAAAACGCTGAAAAGTCGCAAGGTGCGGGCATAGGCATAACAATAAGTGCGGGAATCGCTTCCATGGAAGAAAAATGCACTGCCGATGAAATTGTCGCACGTGCCGACGGAGCACTATACAAAGCAAAGCAAAGAGGAAAAAACATGGTTGTTGACTACTGAGTATCAAGGACGGTGTAAAGGGTGAAATTAAAGGGTTTAAAGGAATTGTTCGACAGTGAAAGCGAAAACGAATTTCTTAAAAAAACATACACAGATGATTTGAAAATGATTCGGGTGACCCTTTTTGTAAGCGCAGTTCTCTATGGGTTGTTTTCAATCATAGACAGGTGGCAGGCGCCGGAACTCGCATCGTTTTTCTTTCTACTGCGCTTTTGTTTTGTGATACCTATTTTTATTGCAACTGCATTATTGACGCATTGGGACAAATTTTATAAAATCCACCAGACGGCGTACCTTGTGAATTTCGTTGCCGCAGGAGCAGGATCAGTATTGATGCTGCTGTCTTTACCGGACAATTTTGCATACTGCGGTTTGTTATTTTTGGTGCTCTATTGCGTATATTCCCTCATAAGGCTCAGATTTGCATATGCATCTCTGGGAGGATGGTCGATTTTCGCTTTTTTCATATTGGGATTTGTTTTTAATCATGGAAGCATGCACACAGAGACATATTATTTGCTTGTAATATTCTTTGGTCTTAACATTCTTGGCATGATCAGCAGCTATAATTTCGAATGCGTAATCCGGACCAACTATCTGCAAAAACACAACATAGAGCATTACAGCAAGAATCTTGAGGAGCAGGTCAGGGAAAAAGTCGAGGAGATATCATTGTCGCATGTTGGAACCATTTACGCACTGGCGCGGCTGGTGGAATCGAGGGATGAAGGTACAGGAAAACATATTGAGAGGACAGGGCAGTATTGCCGCATATTGGCCGAAAATCTGCCCAGGCATTTTTACAAGGGTGAATGGACAACTGCTGAAAAATTTGTCGACATAATAAAAGTGGCGAGCGCGCTTCATGACATAGGAAAGGTTGCGGTACCGGACTACATACTCAACAAGCCCGGTAAATTGACCCCGGCGGAGTTTGAAATAATGAAGAGGCACTCCGATATAGGGTGTGAAACCCTTTTGGCGGTTTTGGATGAATATCCAAACAACGACTTCGTAAAAATGGGGATAGAGATAACCAGGCACCATCATGAGTGGTACAATGGGCAGGGTTATCCGGATGGCCTTTACGGAAAAGAGATACCGCTTTCAGCCAGGATAATGGCGATTGCCGACGCCTATGACGCACTCGTAAGCAGACGTCCGTACAAAATGGCATATACGCATTCCAAGGCGTACGCTATGATAGTAAATGAGTCGGGCAGAAAGTTCGATCCCGACATAGTTAAAGTTTTTACTGAGAATGAATGGATATTCGAGTCGATAGTGGGGAAATACCAGACAGAGGCGGATACCGCATGAAACAAGAATGAAATTATTGTAATAAAACATTAATATAAAAATTTTAAAGAATTATTAGTTAATTTTTAAATTATGTATTAAAATAAAGATGAGTATGATTAACTTTTCCGGTTATTCGTACCCCCTTTATAATCCCCGGCAGTCTGACCAACTGTACGGGGATTGTTATAGGTAAAAATGATGGCAA
>CAZEHH010000152.1:0-3076 GCA_964512505.1 uncultured Peptostreptococcaceae bacterium | reverse complement strand
ATACAAGGGTTATGTAAGCAATTATGGAAGGGTGCTTTTGGCTGGAGGCAGATACGACAAGCTGATGGAGCAATTCGGTGAAGGCAAGCCTGCCTGCGGATTCGGTTTCAATGTCGATCAGCTGATCGAAGCAATGAACATCTATGACATAAACCAGGCATATGACTGCCATACTGATTTCTACATGGTATGTTCCGATGCAAATATGGTTTCGGCGCAAGCTTTGGCTGAAAGCATGAGAAGGAAGGGAATGATTGTGGAAATGGATATTTTTCAAAACGACCTGCAGTTCCAGATATTCAATGCGGGCTTCAGGAATGCCGACCACATGGTTGAATTCATAGGAGACAAAATAACCGTGAGAAGGACTGCCGACAAGGCTGTCAAGACATATAAGGTCAAAAACTATGCAAAGCTCATTAACGAGCCTGCGGAAATGAAGAAATTCTGATGGGGGTTTTGGAATGGACAAAATAAAAATAGCTTTGGCAAAGGGCCGTCTGGCCAGGGAGGCAATAGCGATAATGAAAGAGGCCGGGATAGAGTTTCCCGACTATGAGGAAAAAAGCAGGAAGCTTATTTTTCAAGACAAGACTGGAAGACTGAGGATGATATTCGTAAAGCCGTGGGATGTCCCTGTATATGTTGAAAAAGGGGCGGCTGACATTGGTGTGGTGGGAAAGGATGTTCTCATGGAAAACAAGGTCAATGTCTATGAGGTGGCTGATTTGGGAATAGGAATCTGCAAGCTTTGTGTAGCGGGTTACGAGAACCAGGAATTCAACAAAAAAAAGAAACTCAAGATAGGCACCAAGTTCTCAAATTCCGCAAAGGAATACTATAATAAAAAAGGCATTCCCACTGAAGTGATAAAGCTCAATGGATCCGTCGAGCTTGCACCGATAATGGGGCTTTCGGATGTAATTGTCGACATAGTCGAGAGCGGCAAAACACTTAAGGAGAACGGACTGGTCATACTCGAGGAAATATTCGACATAAGCGCGCGATTGATTGTCAACAAGGTCAGTTTGAAAACCAAGAGCGGGGAAATAGACAGTATAATAGAAAAGATTGAAAATGTTTTAAAAGAGAGGCGATCCGAATGAAAATAATCCAAGCGTGCGGGGATTCAATCAAGGAGACCGTGAGAAGCCTTCTCAGGAGAGGGAAGGACGATTTCAGGGACATAGATGAAAAAGTGGGGCAGATAATAGGTCAAGTAAGAATAAAAGGCGATTCTGCGCTATATTCATATACTGAAATATTCGACAAGGTTAAATTGTCGGGCCTGAGGGTTGAAAAGAAAGAGATAGAGGAAGCGGTAAATGGAACGGATCCTGAATTTCTTGAAATTTTAAAGGAAGCCGCTCAAAACATTAGAAATTACCATGAGAATCAAAAAGAGGAAACGTGGATGTTCGAAAACGGGGACAAAACTGTTCTCGGTCAAATAATAATGCCTTTGTCCAGAGTGGGAATATACATTCCGGGAGGAAAAGCCGCTTATCCTTCAACTGTTCTCATGAATGCAATACCGGCAAAAGTTGCGGGAGTATCGCAAATTGCAATGGTTACGCCGCCGGACCGCCAAGGCGGAGTGAACCCCGACATACTTGCCGCTGCCCATGTTGCGGGCATTGAAGAAATCTACAAGGTCGGAGGTGCCCAGGCGATTGCCGCTCTCGCATACGGCACAGAGACAATCAATCCTGTGGACAAGATCACCGGGCCGGGAAACATTTACGTGGCGAGAGCAAAACAGGCGGTTTTTGGAACGGTGGACATAGACATGATGGCGGGTCCAAGCGAGATTTTCATAATAGCCGACGAAAAGCAGAATCCCGAATTCATTGCGGCAGATCTGCTCTCGCAGGCAGAACACGACGAGCTTGCAGGAGTAATTTTGGCGACTCCGTCCGGAAAACTTGCTGAAAAAGTCGCCGAAGCCGTAGCAAGGCAGGCAAAACTTTTGGAAAAACGCGAAATAGCGGAGACCGCAGTCAGGGACAATGGATTCATATTCGTGACAGAAAACATTGGACAGGCTTTCGAAATTGCAAACGAGGTTGCTCCTGAGCATTTGGAAATCATGCTCGAGAATCCTGACGCCTATGTGCCGTTGGTCAGAAATGCCGGGGCAATATTTCTGGGGTCTTATTCACCCGAACCGGTAGGCGATTATTTTGCCGGCCCAAACCATACATTGCCTACATCGGGAACGGCGCGCTTTTCTTCTGCCTTGGGCGTGTATGATTTCATTAAAAGGACAAGCTATATAAAATATTCGAAGAAATCTTTGAAAAAAAACAAGAGCAAGATAATGAAATTTGCAAACAGGGAGGGGCTCACAGCCCATGCCAATTCTATAAAAGTGAGGTTTGATTGCGATGATTGAGAAAATGGTAAAAGAAACAATAAAGGGAATGAAGGCATACCAGGTCGACAACAGCAGATACGACATCAAGATAGATGCAAATGAATCAAACAGCAACATATTCGACGAAATAATGCCTGAAATATGGAAAAATGTAATGAAAGAGGATATAAACCGGTATCCGGACAGCGAAGCATCCGAATTAAGGGCGGCAATTTCGGGCTTCATTGGAGTTTCGGCCGAAAAGATACTTTGCGGCAACGGTTCCGATGAATTGATAAAAATCATAATAGACGCCTTTGTAAATCCGGGGGAAGCAGTCCTTTCGCACAGTCCGACCTTTGGAATGTATGGAATTTCGACCCGCGTGTCGGGAGGGTCCTATCTGGAAATTGAAACGGACGAGGCTTTTGACATAGATGTCGATGAATTGATAGCAAAAGCGAACGAGTCGGGCGCGAAACTGATTTTTTTATGCAATCCAAACAATCCGACCGGCAACATACTCGAAAAAAAGCAAATCAGACGCATACTGATGGAAACAAAATCCATACTCGTGCTTGACGAAGCGTATATCGAGTTTGCAGGGGAGTCCATGGTAGACGAGGTGGATGACTGGGAGAATCTCATAATAATGAGGACTTTGTCCAAAGCTTTTGGATTGGCAGGACTGAGATTGGGCTATATAATAACAGGCGGGCC
>CAZEHH010000151.1:0-3081 GCA_964512505.1 uncultured Peptostreptococcaceae bacterium | reverse complement strand
GAGAATTTGGGTCTCAGCATGACTCAGCAGGGAATGCTGGCTTTTGTAATAACAAGTTTCGGGTCTTTTGCGCAGCCATTTGTCGGCAGTTTTGTTGACAGGCACGGCAAATCATACTTGCTCATATGGTCGGTCATATGGATTTCCTTTTGGATGAGTTTCGCCGGATTGGTAAGCAACTACTATATACTGCTTGGAGTTGTTGCTCTTGGAGCGCTTGCATCGGCTCTTTTCCATCCATTGGGGACATCGACAGTTGTAAAGCTTGGGAGGGAATCGAAAGGGAAGATACTTTCCGTATTCATGACCGTTGGAGGGCTTTCGGCAGCTGTGGCACCGGCTGTTGCGCTGCCTCTTGTGCATAGTTTCGGGCTTAAAAGCCTGGCGCTGTTGGTGATACCCGGGATGATCGTCGCAGGACTGATGTATTGGTCGGGGGTTGGGGAAGTCGAACTGAAATCCGAAACATCCAGGAACATTCAAAAGGTCAAGGGAACCATATTTTCGGGCATCAAGAACTTGTTTGTTCTTTGCCTGGTTTCGGTCAACAAAAATTTCATAAGAAAGGGCCTAACGGCATTTGGAATACAGATATTGATAATGAAGGGACTGGATTTGAAGATTGCAGGACTGCTTCTTTCCCTAAACCTTTTCATGGTTCCTGTGGGAACGATGTTTGGAGGGTTCATGAACGACCGCTATGGAAGCAGGACAAGCCTGATGATATTCAACGGCCTTGTGTTTGTTCTAATGTTGGGTATTGTGTTCGGGGAAGGTCTTTTGGCTGCCGCGGCTTTTACTTTTGTAGGAATTATGCTGAGCGCAAGCAATACACCGATTGTAATCATTTCACACGAATTGATGCCGGACAATACAAGCACGAGTTATGGATGGGTAATGGGATTTGCTGGAGGCATAGGCGCTATGGGACTTTTGCTTATCGGCGGCGTATCCGATGCATACGGCTTGTCGGCTGCAATAGGGATAATGGCGGTTCCTGCATTCCTTATGGTTGTTCTAAGCTACAGATTGTTTGCAATAAAGCAGAAATGAAAATTCAACGCGTTTGCCGGCTCCGAATATTCGGAGCCGGTTTTCTTATAAAAAATATTGGTTTGCAATGATCAGAATTGCCGTTTCAAGCTATTTTCAAGCTTTGTGCTATAATATTTTTATATAGAATGTATTGTGGAAATCCATAGGGGGAGCATATGAGAATACTTATTGTTGAAGACGAGATAGCGTTGGCTGATGTCTTGACTGAAATACTCAGGAAAAACAATTACAGTGTTGACGCTGTGCATGACGGCGTCGACGGGCTCGACTATGCCCTGTCGGGAGTATATGACGCAATATTGCTCGATATAATGCTGCCAAGAATGGATGGGCTTCAAATGCTTCGCAAGTTGAGGTCGAATGGAGATTCCACTCCCGTTTTGCTTCTGACTGCCAAATCCGAAATAGAGGACAAAGTAAAGGGTTTGGATGTGGGAGCCGATGATTATATAACTAAGCCATTTAACACGGAGGAGCTGCTTGCAAGGGTTCGTTCGGCAGTCAGGCGAAAAGATACTTTCATAAGTGAGGGCAAGTCCTTTGCAGACATAAGGATAGACAGTAATACGCTTAAGATATCGACAAAGGAAGATGAAATCAAGGCGAGCCTCAAAGAATACCAGATACTCGAGATGATGATCGCAAATCCGGACCGGATAATCTCAAAGGAGCAATTTGTCGAAAAGATATGGGGATACGATTTTGACGGAGAATACAATTCGGTTGAGGTTTATGTTTCTTTTGTAAGAAAAAAACTTTCTGCAGTAGGTTCTAAAGTCAGGATCAAGGCGATAAGGGGCGTCGGTTATTCACTGGAGGTGCGCGATGATTAAAAAACTGCGGATCAGGTTCATTGTTATAACAATGTCATCCCTTCTGATTTTGCTGGCGGCAATCCTCCTCACAATGAATATTTACATGCAAAAAAATTGGGACAAGCAGATTGACCGGAATTTGAATTCCATGATTCTTCTTGATGGCGAAATGCCGGAAATGAGTATAAGACCCGGTATGCCGCCTCCCCAAAATCCAA
Source organism: uncultured Peptostreptococcaceae bacterium (assembly GCA_964512505.1). Taxonomy (GTDB): domain Bacteria; phylum Bacillota; class Clostridia; order Peptostreptococcales; family BM714; genus BM714. The sequence goes on along the minus strand of CAZEHH010000151.1, from coordinate 992 downwards.
GTCATATGCAGGGATTCTCGGTCAAAATCGATTATGAGGGAAACATTCTTGAAATCAACAAGGGGAATTCGAGCGTTTCCGAAGAAGCCGTTTTGGAGTACGCGGCAAATGCATTGGAAGATGGGGGAGAAGAGGGAGAAATAGGTGTGATCCGCTATATGGCGGGTGAAAAGCCTTACGGTAAAATAATCGCATTCGCTGACAGCAGCCTAAGCGATGTGATAATGGAAAACCTCAGAAATCTTTCGTATGTGATTGGATTGATCAGCATGGGAATTTTGATCGTTTTTTCGACTATCCTATCCGGAATGGCCATAAAACCGGTGGAGGAGGCTTTTGAAAAGCAGAAGCAGTTTGTAGCGGATTCAAGCCATGAGCTCAAGACCCCATTGTCGATCATTTCGGCCAATGCGGATGTCCTTGAAATGGAAATAGGCCAAAATGAATGGCTGACTCAGATGAAGCTGCAGACAAGGCGTATGAGCGGCTTGATACACGACTTGCTTATGCTTGCGAAAACCGAGGCTGCAGGCGAAAACATCGTTTTTTCCGAGTTCAATCTGAGCGGTGCGGTTACTCATGCCGTATTGCCGTTTGAAGTAGTGGCATTTGAACACGGCAGGAGAATCGAATGCGAAATAGAGAAAGATATCTCCATGAGAGGGGACAGGCAAAGCATAAAAAAAATGATGGAAGCGCTCTTGGACAATGCAGTCAAGTATTCTGAAAAGGAGAGCTCCATAAGTGTCAGGCTCTTTGCAAGAGGAAGCAAACGCATAATAGAAGTTCAAAACAGGGGCTGCGGGGTTTCCGAAGCTCAAAAGGGAAAACTCTTTGACAAGTTCTACAGAACAGACGATTCCAGGGCCCGGGAAACCGGGGGTTACGGAATTGGGCTGTCGATTGTCAAAAGCATTGTAGACATGCACAAGGGCAGAATAGAGACAGAGGGCGAAGAGGGAGAGTACATCCTTTTTAGAATAATACTGAAC
>CAZEHH010000150.1:0-3150 GCA_964512505.1 uncultured Peptostreptococcaceae bacterium | reverse complement strand
GGCCTAAGAATCTCGCTGGCTATGGAGACGGAGTTTTCGACCCCGGCGATGTTATAACAATCACTTACGACGTAGACTCCAGCGGATTAGGAGTGGATACTTATACAAACACTGTTACCGGTTGCGCTTTCATTGAACCCGTTGAACCCATGTATACGAATATTGGTGTCGGAGATATTCTTTCCGATAATATGCAGGATGATTACTATTATGTACCGGATGCTTGCGATACTGACGATGATTCATTCACTGTAAGGAACAGAACCGTTACTCGAGATTATGACCCCGGAATCAAGATAGAAAAGGACGTTGACCTCGACGAGGCCTCCATTGGAGACATAGTTGTATATACCATAGAGGTTGAAAACAATGGAGACTACGACCTTGAGAATGTAATTGTCGTAGACGAGATGATTGATGAAGAATGGGATATCGGAAATCTCGACCAAGGTGACAGCATTTCCAAAGACTTTGATTATGAGATACAGGAAGGCGACTTCAAAAACGGAGAATTTGTTAATGTTGCCGAAGTGACAGGCGACTGGAGCAGAGGTTCTGTAAGCGGTGAAGACGATGCCGTGGTTGATGAGCTGATAATTGAAGTTCCGGATGAACCCGAAATTCCCGAGACTCCGCCTGAAATCATTGTTCCTCCTGTTCCGGCTGTACCGCAGGCATTGCCTAAGACCGGACAAGTTCCTCCAGAGCTATTCTACGGACTTGGTTCGATTCTCATGGCTGCAGGCTACGGACTTGGAAGAAAGAAAAAAGACTGATTCAAGATTTTAAAAAAGTGGTAAAATTAAATAAGTAGTGTTACCTGAGGGGAGCGCTTGCGCTCCCCTGTTTTATACTTATGAAAAACATTAATTTCAGAGATGTCGAAAGGGCAACTTAAGTATATTTCGGATAGTGGAACTGTTTTTTCTTGCTTTGGAATGTTTAATGAATTTGATATAGCAGGGAGAAGTTTCTTCCTAGTCGACAAATGGCAATGCTGTTTTCTTCTTTGCTTTTGTATTTCACTGCCTACTGCCAACTGCCAACTGCCTACTGCCAACTGCCTACTGCCAACTGCCAACTGCTTACTGAACACTGTTGTTAATCTTTCCACTTTCCACTTGCTACTTTCTACTTTCTACTTTTTGGGGGGCTTCGCATATGAAAAAAAAATTGTCGTGGGTTCTTGTTCTTGCAGGCATTATGCTGATAGCCTATCCTTCAATAAACGAGTATATGGAGGTAAGGGAGCAGGCCGCGCTTCTTGAGGATATGAATGAAACTTACCAAGCGGCGGAGCAAGCCTCAATTGAAGAGGATCACGAGGTAGAGGTGAGCTTTGAGGTTCTTTATCCCATCGACGACTATGACAAGGAAGGGATTTCCAAGATAATGAACATTCCGTCAATCGATCTTACTGTTCCAATAGTTGACGGGATATCGGACGCCAACCTCAAGATAGCCCCCGCCCGTTTCGAGACATCGAAGCGTCCCGGCGAGATGGGAAACTTTGCAGTTGCGGGCCACCGCTACTACACATACGGACGTGACTTCAACCGGCTCGGAGAAGTTGCCTTGGGGGATAAAATAGAGGTTATGGTTGGCACGAATTCATACACCTATACCGTCAGCGAAGTTTTTGTCGTAGAGCCGGAGGAAATATGGGTTCTGGACGATGTGCCCGGAATGAGGACAATAACACTTGTGACCTGCACTCCAATACGTGTTGCCACCCACAGGCTGATTGTCAGGGGCGAACTAACGGGCTACAAGAAGACCGAAATCAGGACGGAAAAGTAATAATCCATAAATTATGGAAAATTCAGAAATTAAATGAAAATTTTCTTGACAAGATAAAAACACCGTGATAATATGGTTTATGAACAAGTGAATAGATTTATCATTAAACTTTCAAGCGACAATGGCAAACCGGACGAAAGCCCGGGACGCAAAGCTAAAGGGCCTTCCCCGAAAGGAAAGGCAGCCAGCCACCGAAAGGCAAGTTTTTTTATTTGCTCAAATATACAACTTTCAAACGATAAAGGCAAAACCGGTGAAAACCGGCTACGCAAAGCTAAAGGGCCTTCCCCGAAAGGAAAGGCAGCCAGCCACCGAAAGGAGAGTTTTTTATGCGCAAGATATTGGCGCTGATAATCACATTAGTAGCAGTAGCGATGATGACAATGGGTGTTTCGGCCCAGGGAATAGATTCCATAGAGAACCTTGACAACGGAACTGTTGCTGTCAGGTATGAAAATGAAAGCGGCAAGGCCATAAAACTGATGGTTGAAAAATCGGGCGAGAGATTCTTCTATGACTTGGATGAGGATGCCGAATCCATCCTTCCGCTGCAGTCGGGAGAAGGAACCTACAGAGTTTGCGTTCTTGAGCAAAAGGTCGACAATCGCTACAGGGTGGCACTCAGCAAAAGGATCGAATATATCGCGGAAGACGAGAACGAGTGTTTTACAAAGCCGATGGATATAATCGACTGGAACGAGGCAGACCCAATATACGAAAAGGCTCTTGCGCTTACAGAAGGCCTCGAAACAGACAATGAAAAAATCATGGCTGTATATTCATTTGCAATAAACGCGTTCGACTATGACTACGACAAGATAAACCATATAGACGGAAGCTACGTGCCGGATCCCAACGCAATGCTTGAAGAGAAAAAGGGCATATGCTACGACTATTCATCGGCATTCGCAGCAATGCTTCGCATAAACGGAATACCCACAAGGCTCGTAAAGGGCTACAATAACGATATCGATGTTTATCACGCATGGAATGAAGTATACAACTCCGAGACCGGTCTTTGGATGACTGTAGACACTACTTTCGATGCATATTACCTGGACAACGGAGTGGACTTTTCATTCGAAAAGAATGGTGCGGATTACGCGGTCGAACAAATCTTCTAAAAAAACGGAAACAGAAACGCCTTCCCATAAAAGAACGGGGAGGCGTTTTTTTTATTGCTTTCTGCAAAACAGTTGTCAGTCGCCAGTCGCCAGTTGTCAGTGGGCAGTGGGCAGCAAGTACAAATAAAAGTACAAATACAAGTGCAAGAGCAGATGTCAGATATCAGATGTCAGTGGGTAGTAAAGGCAAAAGATTAAGTGCAATTGCCAAAACCCTATCTTATAA
>CAZEHH010000149.1:0-3153 GCA_964512505.1 uncultured Peptostreptococcaceae bacterium | reverse complement strand
TCTCCTGTTGACAGGGGCATCGAAACGGCAGCCGATTTCGAAGGCAAGAAATATGGCGGTTGGGGATCCCCAATGGAGATAGCTACATTGAAGGCGCTCATGGAGAAAGAGGGAGCGGATTTTGAAAAGCTTGAAATAGTTGACATAGGAGCCGTGGATTTCTTTGGCGCCGTTGAAACTCTTGTGGACTTCACATGGATTTATGAAGGATGGGACGGTGTAGCTGCAGGCCTCAAGGACTATCCTATCAATTTCATAAAGCTGCAGGATGTGGATTCCAATCTCGACTTCTACACACCGGTACTGATAGCTGAAGAGTCATATCTTGAGGCTAATCCTGAAACAGTTAAGGCCTTCATGAGGGCTACTCGAAAGGGATACGAGTTTGCGATTGAAAATCCCGATGAAGCCGCAAATATTCTTGTAAAGTATGCCCAAGAGATTGACCCTGACTTGGCAAAGGCGAGCCAGGAGTATCTTGCAGGCGAGTATCAGGCGGAAGCGCCTGTATGGGGAGTAATGGAATCTGCGACATGGAAGAATTATGGAGACTGGATGTACGAACAAGGGCTTATTGAAAGCGAATTGGACGCAGAGAAGGCATTCACTAATGAATTCATCGAAGAGTAAAAAGCTTAAAGTTGAAACATCACATCTGAATATGAGATATGAAGGGAATCCAATTCTTTCAGACATTTCGATAAATCTTGGGGAAAAGGAGTTCGTGTCTATCCTGGGACCGTCGGGCTGCGGCAAAAGCACCCTGTTCAACATAATTTCGGGATTGCTTGCGCCTGAGTCGGGGGATGTTCTGATTGACGGCGTTTCACACATGGGAAAATCGGGAAGAGTCAGCTACATGCATCAAAAGGATTTGCTTCTCCCCTGGAAGACGATTCTTGACAATGTATGCATACCGCTTGTTCTGAAGGGCGAAGACAAAACCGAATCCCATGAAAAGGCCTTGGGATACTTCGAGCTGTTCGGTTTGGACGGTTTCGAAACAAAGTACCCCCACCAGCTTTCAGGGGGAATGAGGCAGAGGGCGGCCCTGCTGAGGACTTATTTGTTCTCGGACGACATAATACTGCTTGACGAACCGTTCGGGGGGCTTGACGCCATAACCAAAAGGAACATGCAGGCATGGCTGCTTGAAGTTCTTGAGGCTCTGAATGCTTCCGTTTTCTTCATAACCCACGACATAGAAGAGGCCATACTGCTTTCGGACAGGATATACGTACTGTCCGAAAGGCCGGCCAGAGTCAGCATGGAAATACCGGTGGACATGGAAAGACCCAGGAGTCCTGAAATAGTGACAAGTGCAAAATTCAACGAGATAAGAAAACAAATCCTCGAGCTTCTGAGGTAGAAAGGCAAGACATGAGTTTTTTCGATATCGAAGCGGAAAGCTATGATGCATGGTATGAAACCCCCATGGGCGGATTCGTAGACGAGACCGAAACCGAATTGGCCTTCAGGCTGTTCAACCCGGTTCCGGGAAGTGAATTGCTTGACGCGGGTTGCGGAACAGGAAATTTCAGCTTGAAATTGGCGGAAAAGGGAGTAAGGGTAACGGGCGTCGACATATCGGAAGAGATGATGTCGATCGCCAAAAGAAAAACAGCGGAAGCCGGTTTCAGTATAGACTATAAATACGGAGACCTCTACGAACTTCCTTTCGGGGATGAAAGTTTCGATGCCGTTTTTTCAATGGCTGCATTTGAATTCATAAAAGAACCGGAAAAGGCTTTCGAGGAGCTTATGAGGGTAGTGAAAAAAGGCGGAATCCTCATGATAGGCACAATAAACGGAGACAGTCCGTGGGGTGAGCTATACAATACAAAGGAGTTCAAGGAGAAAACCGTATTCAAGCATGCCGATTTCAAGACCATGGAGGAAATGGGGGAGATCTGTCCCGAGAAACTGGTCGACAGGGGAGCTTGCCTTTTCATGCCGCCTACGGCGCCAGGCAAGGATTTTTGCTGGGAGGTTGAGAACTCTCTTTCAAAAAAAGAAAGGGGGGGATACATTTGCCTGATGTGGAAAAAATGAGTTGCGCACAAATTTCGTTCGCGCCACTCGGGACTGAAGACATAGAGTCTCCAGTGAATGAAGTGCTTGAAATCATTGAGTCTTCTGGAATGAAGCATGAAACTGGCGTAATGTCTACAATAATATGGGGTTCGCCAGGGGATTTGTCCGCAATGATTGAAAAAATACAGACAAGAATGAACGGGAAAACAAATTATATTATGGACATAAGAATATCCAATACATGCGGGTGCGGAAACAGCGGATGCAAGTGCAGGCTATAGGCATTTTGAACTTGCAGAAAAAATGGGTTGACAAGCCTTCGATGCATACGTATAATAGTCATTAATTAAAGATTCCAGCGATGAAGAGAAGAGTAAATAAGAGTTGAAGTTCAAGCGAGCCGGTGGTGGTGGGAGTCCGGCAACAGATTCCTTATTGAAGAACATCTCAGAGCTTCCGACCGAAATCATGTTTGAAAGTAGGCTCGGACGGTTCCGGACCGTTAACGTCGGCATGCATCGAGCCATGGCTCCGTGCTTATGAAGTGGATCGTTTATCGATCAATTCGGGTGGTACCGCGGAAGAACAAGTCTTTCGTCCCTTTCAAGGGATGGAAGGCTTTTTTATTTGGGAATAGAACAACAAAAAAGGAGGAAAAGGAAATGAAAGGATTGGAACATGGCTTGACAGTTCCGGAAGGCTATAAGACGGAACTGGGATTGATTGAAACCGAGGTGGCAATCAAGAAGATAAAGGATTATTTTCAGAAAGGTCTTTCGGAGGCATTGGAACTTACAAGAGTTTCAGCCCCACTTTTTGTGACGGAAAAGAGCGGTCTCAACGACAACCTGAACGGGATAGAAAGGCCTGTTGCATTCGACATGCTTGACGTAGAAGGTCAAACGGCTGAAATAGTCCAATCCCTTGCCAAATGGAAGCGCTGGGCCTTGGGCAAATATGGTTTCGAGGCAGGCAAAGGCCTTTACACCGACATGAACGCCATAAGGCGCGACGAAGTCCTTGACAACCTGCACTCAATATATGTAGACCAGTGGGACTGGGAAAAAGTAATTGCAAAGGAAGAAAGAAAAATCGGAACGCTTGAGACAGTGGTAAAGG
>CAZEHH010000148.1:0-3160 GCA_964512505.1 uncultured Peptostreptococcaceae bacterium | reverse complement strand
AAAACATCGCCTTCCCTGGCATAGCGGACCCATATGTCGCTGTCGAATGCGTCTATGTCATGGCAGCCCATTGGAAGCACATTGTTGAGGCTTATTGTGTTTACAAGATCCACCATTGTATTTATGGTAGGTATTCTTCCGCCTTTTGCTATCCTTTTTATGAGAGCCTCTATGGAACACCTGAATTTATTCGGGTTTATCCCAAGAGTCTGGAACGCCTCCCTGTAAGGCATTATGCTGGGATCCTTTTTAAGGTCTGCCTTTGCAAAACGCTCTTCCACGTTCTTTTGGGAGGCAACAAAATCGGCAAGCAAGCCATCCTCAAGCGTCGAATTGTCTATCCCTTTTGCAACAACAAGACCAAAGTACAAGTCCGGCAAAACATCGAATAGTCTGTCCTCTATGATGAATTTCATTTATTCCTCCTTGAATCAGCTGCATTCTCCGCTGCAATCACAAACTTCCAATTCTTTCTTTTCCGGTTTTCCGTATATGGCTTCTATCAATGCGTCAGTGATAAGTTCTTTTGGCGGTGTGTCCATTTCCATGCCCATGTATATCCAACCCTTTATGACCTGGTCGGGATGGCATTTGCATGTGTTTTCCTTATAATCCGGTTGTATGTCAGTGCCGTTTATAAGAATCGTGGGCAAATTTTCAAATCCAAGCAAATCCGCCTGTTCCCTGTTGATAAGCTTGACCGAATTGTATTGTATCTTGATTCTATTTTCATTGAGAAAATCGCGCATGTTCTCAAGGGCTTCATTGACCGCCCCGTCCATTGCATCGCATTTTTCAGAATCCGTTTCGTCGTCAAAAACCATGTTGAGCTTTAGCACTTTTGTTATTTCCGGTTCGCATGTTCCGCCTCCGCAGGTGCTGCAAGAACTGCATCCGCTACAATTGCTCATAAATCAATACCACCCTTTCTCTTGACTGACCGTCATTTTATTCTTCTTCAATCAATTCCATTTCTTCCTCTTCGTCAGTTTCCACAGGCCCGAAAAGATCGTAGTATACTTCCGCCACATTGTAATATTCTTCGTCTTCTTCGATTCTGTCGAGCTCAATTTCTCCATCTTTTTCAAAAAATCTGTACAACAGCACATCTTCATTTCCCTCTGGAAGAAGAGCGATGTACACTTTTTCCTCGACTTCGAATTTTCCTATCACATCGCATTCCATAACAGTGTTGTCATCCAAAAGAAGCCTCATCTTTTTTTCATCCATGCTGCCCACACTCCTTTCCAGTTTTCTTCAACACATCCATTATATCATCTATCGAACCGGGTCTTTCAATTGAAAACCGGTTTTCAACGACAAAATACGGGGTTTTTCCGACTCCCGAGTCCTTAGCGGCCTTGTATATGCTCTCGATTCTTCCGGTGTAGAAATTTTCGTCAAGCTTTGATTCCAGTTCTTTTTCATCCATTCCGCAATCATGGGCCAATTTCATTATCACGTCTTTTTTGCCTATGTCCACAAGGTTTGTGAAATGCTCATAAAACACTTTTTGGTGGAAGTCTTCAAATTTTCCGGATTCTTTTGCATATTCCGATGCTTCAAGCACCAAACGGCTGTTGGGCATAAAATACAAATCCCCGAATTCAAGGCCGTATGGATCGCCTTTTTCTCTCAGGCCTTCGACCATGCACTTTGTCTTCTCTTCCCCAAATCTATCCTTAAGAAGAATTCCCTCGGCAGGAGTTTCCGGATGCAATTCGAAACTTATCCATTCAACGTCCAAATCCCATGTTTTCTCGAGTTCTTTAACATATGCATAAGCCAAATAACAAAACGGGCACATGTAATCCGAATATATTTTCATTTTCACGGGCACTTTTCAAACCCCCTTTTTTGACTTGTTCCATATTGTTCCGTACATCTGCATTATATATCATTTTCTATCTACGATAAACCAATGTTGCGATTATGTCTAGTCAAACAAAGGCGCTTTTTCGGTGTTATCCAAGAAATCAAAAATTTTCTCGATCTGTTCCTCCAAGATTCTGTTTTCTGAAAGCTCGGGCAATTCATCAATTCCGAAAAACCCTACTCCGTCGGTTTCAAGCCCCCTCATGGGCCTTCCTCCAGTTATTTCGCACTGAATGAAAACCTTGTATACATGGTATGGAGACGGCGGATGCGCATGTTTTCTTCTGTCCAGAACCGCAATGAGTTTTACCGGTTCAACCATGAAACCCGACTCTTCGCCTATTTCCCTAACGACATTTTCCGATATTGAATAACCAACTTCGCAGTAGCCTCCGGGAAGCGACCACTTGTTGTCTGCCAATTCCCTCACCATGAGAATTTTCCCTTCCTTGAAAACCACGCCCCGAACCTCGACCTTTGGCGTTTTATAACCCGGATCGGATGCAAACAATTCCTCTATCCTTTCCAGCTCCTCGCCTGTATAAGCCTCCATGAATCGGATGCTAAGGCTTCGGAGTTCCTCGTAGCGCTCGATATCATATGGATTTCTGCAATTTGTCAAACCTATTCTTGAAATGGCTTCGACTCTTTTAACATAGTCTACCCATTGAGGCTTCATATACGTATCTCCCCGCTTCCTGTTAAAACTTTGACGTTATTATATCATTATATACCTTTCGGGGCGATGCATAAAGACCCCGCGTCCTTTTTATTGGGTGCGGGGTCTGTCAAATCATCCGTTTTTGTGTTACCCTATTGTCACAACAATAAAGGAGGCATAAAGTGCATAAATTCGGACATATAGGAATCAGCGCAATCGACATTGAAGAGTCGATAACTTTTTACAAAGACGTCCTTCATTGCAAAACAATTGAGGACAGGAGCCATCCGGGCATGCGGCTTGTATTCATGGACGCCGGAGGGACAACGATAGAACTCGTATATAAAGAAGGAAATCGGGAATTGCCCGACGGACCCGTAAGCCACATTGCATTCGATGTTGAAAACCTCGACTGTGAAATCCGCCTTCTTAAGGAAAAAGGCATTCGCATTTTGGGGGATCCCATAACTGTCGGGAAATCCAGAATAGTTTTTTTCAAAGGTCCAAACGGAGAGAGAATAGAATTTGCGGAGCAAATCTGAATCATTCCACAATCCTGAATTTTTTAGCGGAAGCCGGCCAAGATGCGATTATATTCTTGGCTTTTTCGCTTTTTGTCTCCTC
>CAZEHH010000147.1:0-3193 GCA_964512505.1 uncultured Peptostreptococcaceae bacterium | reverse complement strand
TACTTTAGGTATTTCATGCCCTGCTCTACAACCTTGCGCTGAACGGCCTCTGTTGGCTTCCTTATGCATTTTATCCGCTCGGGGTTCTTTGACACAGCCAAAAGCTGCACCCTTTCCGTGGGGTCGCCGATGTCATGGATTCTGAAGGCGTACTCCTTTACCGCCTGTATCTGGATTTCCTCGTGAGGATTTTCTATGAACCTTATGTTGTCTATGTTCTTTTCTATGCAGAGCTTCTGAATCTCAAGACTCGGATTTTCTATGAATCTCACGGCCCTTCCGTTTTGGGCTATTGCCTCTTTTATCATTTCAGTGTCCGGCTCCCTTACAAACTCTATGGCGTCGCCGTTTGTCCCGAGAGCCTTCAGAACGACGGCTTTTGAGGGATTCTTCATAAGCTTTATGGAAAAAGGATATACCTCCGCCGCAAAGAGCCTGTCGTTTTCCGTTTCCAGACGGTTTCCGAAAAGCTCCATCAAAAATAATTCCGAAGGCTTTTCTACAAGTCGCAAGAGGTCCCTGTTTCCCCTTACCGCTTTAAGAAGCACCTTCTCCTTTGGATTCTTTATGTGCAATACGGCCCAGAGGTTCTTGTCCACGGCAGCAAGCTGAACCTTTTCGGTGGGTTTTTCCATGTATTCGATGGCGTCTCCGAACTCGTTTGTGTCCTTGTATATCTCCCCTGTCATTACGGCGGCAAGCTGGACCGCTTCCGAGGGGTTCTCCAAGAATCTGATAGCCCTTCCGTTCCATGAATTTTCAACAGCCTTTGTCTGTACGGCTTCCGGAGGATTAGATATGAACTGGACAAGATCGCCGTGAAAACCCACACAATGCAGCTGAACGGAAAGTGCCGGGTTCTTTATATGCTGGATTGTGGCTGCCCCCCTTCGGACTGCCTCCATCTGCAGTTCTTCCGACGGATTGTCAACAAACCGTATGGCGCTTCCCTCCCAGGAATTGCGTATTGCCTTTAGTATGGTTTCATCCAGGGGATTCTTTATTTTCCTTATGTAATTGCCGTTCTTTGAAACAAGCCTGAGCTGCTCGCTCTTTTCCATGGACCTTTTCATAAAAAGCTCCTTTCTAGTAAACGGATCTTACTCCCTCGTAATACGCTTCAAGAAACGCTTCTATGCCTACGAACAAGGGGTAAAGACTTTCGCCATGGTCCGATTTTATTCTCTGCATTATCGACATCCTGAGGTCAAGCGGGCAGAGCGACAAGAATTCGGTGAATCTTTCAAGCTCTTTTTCGAGAAGGTCGTCCTCCAAAAGCTCTTCGAGGCGTGCGAGGCAGTTTTGCGAAGATATGAAAAGCCTCGAATGGGATTCGCCCCTTATCCTATCAGCAATGGATTCGTCAATCTTAGAGCCCCCTAAAACATCTTCAGGAGAAATCAGCGGGTTCTGGTTGTTTTCGAGAAAGGCGAAAAAATCCTGAGCTATAAGGCTTCCCAGGTTGCCCCTCAGAACATTGAAGAAGACCGTGGGCTTGTAGCTTTCCCTGTTCTTTTCATACAATTCGTATGCATCGGATACCCTTTCCCAGCTTCGCGGAGTGGCCTTTATGGTTTCCTTTGCCCTCGGCGTATGCAGTAGATTGGGGAATGTCGCCACAAATGCCAGTATGTCGGGATGTATTTTGTTGGCGGTGGCCCATTCAAGCCAGGACTGTATGTCGGAATCCATGAAAAGCCATACGAACCGGTCTTCCTGCGCCGGATCCATGTCAACTACCCTGTAGTCGGTCTGCTGGTATTCTATGTATTTGTTGGAAGGGTTCATTGCGGCAATCACAAGCACATTGTCGTTCAGCCTGTATCCGTTTATCTCCCGGTTCAAAATTATGTTCATCAATTCCTGCTGCACGGCATGCTCGCACCTATTCAATTCGTCTATGAAAAGCACGACCTTGCCGCTTTCTGCCTCATTCAATATTGATTCCACTTCGGCAAGCTTGGTATGCACTGCATACACTGTTCTTCTGGCTTCTTTTCCAAGCATCTCAGAATAAAAGGTTTCCACCGTCGGCAGCCCTCCGATTTCACCCTCTTTGAGCAGATTCGCATCAACAGACACGCAGGCGGCATTCATTTCGTCGGCCAGTTCCCTTACAAGAGCAGTCTTGCCTATTCCGCTTTCTCCCACGATCAAAGGCACCCAGCCGCTTTCGAGAACAAGCCGGGCAGTCATTTTAGTGCTTGTGAAATCCATGAACTTATCCCTCCTAGAAATTCCTTATTTCGTCAAATGGGTACAAACGTACCATTGCCCTTCCTATTATGCTGTCAATGTCGATCAGGCCAACCTTGGGGCTTCGGCTGTCCAGGCTGACTTTCCTGTTGTCTCCCATCACGAAAAGTTTCCCCTCTTCAACAATCAAATCGACATTCCCTTCGGTTTCGCCTCCGCTTAAGTACTCCTCCTCGAGAAGCTCCTCGTTTACTACCACCTTTCCCGCATAAATCACTATGTGGTCGCCGGGAAGCCCTATGATTCTTTTTATCAAATTCTTTTCTTTTCCGTCTTCGGTAGTCATCTCCGTCCTGAAGACTATTATGTCTCCCCTTTCCAATTTGCCCATTCTGTTTGACACTCGCTCGAGCATGATGTAATTGTTGGGCTCGAGCGTCGGCAGCATGGATATTTCCTTAACTACCGTCGGTTGGACAACTTGAAGAATCAGCATTGCCATTATTATGGAAATTACGAATGTCTTTATCCAGCTCATTATCTCTTTTTTCATTTCTTTGCTCATTTTTACCCCTGCTTTCAATAGTATGAATATCACATATCCATTTTATCACAAAGGTAACAAAATCTTAACTCTTTCCGGGTTTACCCCGCGCATGCAAAGGGGTACCATATATACAGATTGACAAAAGGAGGTGAGAAAAATAAAAGATCAAAACAAATCGTCCATTGCCTGGGTGGCAATCGCAGTGATTCTTTCCTTTGCCCTTATATATTCGACTTCAATCGCTATAAACGGAATAGTGGAAATCAAGTCCAGCGACACGCTTACCGTAAAGGGATCGGCGAAACAGGAAATCCGTTCGGATTTCGTTGTATGGAGAGGCGGATTCAACAACGAATCGGCAGACTTGTCCTCCGCTTATGAAATGCTCAGTGAAAGCCGCGAAAAGGTCAGGAGCTATCTTGCAGGCAAAGGCATCAATCCTGAAGAAAT
>CAZEHH010000146.1:0-3211 GCA_964512505.1 uncultured Peptostreptococcaceae bacterium | reverse complement strand
AGGAGGAGAAAAATGAAAAACAGAGTCAAAAAATTGTGTGCATTGCTTCTGGCTTTTTCAATGGTCTTTGGCATAGGCCTCGTGCCGTCGGGCAATGCGGAAATGGTTGAAAGTCCTGAAACGGTAAATATAACCATTTTGGGGACCAGTGACGTCCATGCATTTGTCTATCCTTGGGAATACAAGCTGGGTGTTGAGGACAGCGATGCGGGGCTGGCGAAAGTCTATTCGGTTGTAAAGGAAGTGCGGGAAGAGAACCCGGAGGTTCTGCTGATTGACAACGGGGATACCATACAGGGAACAGAACTTACAGATGTATACAAAAATGACGAATCCTCTGTTTTCCCGATGATTGATGTAATGAATTTTATGGCATATGATTCTTTGACGTTGGGGAATCATGAATTCAACTATGGATTGGATGTTCTTGAAAGGATAATGGCTGATGCTGAATTTCCTGTCATAGCGGCAAATGTCTATAACGATGACGGCTCTAATTATGTTCTGCCTTACATAGTAAAGGAGATCGATGGAGTAAAGATAGGAATTCTTGGAATGGTGACTCCTAATATACCAAGGTGGGATGGAGACAAGGTCGAGAATCTGGAGTTTGTGAGTTTGATCGATGATGCAAAAAAATGGGTCAAAGTTTTACGGGAAGATGAAAAAGTTGATATTGTCATAGCATCGATACATGCAGGTGTTGAACCCGAGTATTGGGAAGATGGAGGGGACGGAGTAAGGGCCGTGGCGGAGCAGGTTCCCGAAATTGACGCAATTCTCGCAGGTCACGCCCATGAAGACATAGAAGGGGAATTGATAAATGGGGTATTGATTGCAGAACCTAAGAGATACGGCAACAGGGTTACGAGATTTGATTTCATAATGGAAAAAAATGGAGACTATTGGGATTTGAAAGAGAAGACTTCTTACAACTACGATACCAATTCATATGAAGCAGCTCCTGAAATTTTGGATCTCGCAGAAGAATATCATCAAGCAACCCTTGATTATGTCAATACGCCAATCGGAGAAGCCACTGGGGATTTTGTTCCCGTTGGTGAAATAATGGGAATACCGACTGCGCAAATTCAAGATACGGCCTTGGTTGATTTTATCAACAAGGTACAAATGAAATATACGGGTGCGGATGTTTCCCTGGCTGCACTTTTCATTTCAGAATCAAACCTGTTGGAAGGACCATTGACAATAAAGGATGCGGCTTACATATACAAGTATGACAATACATTGTATGAAACTGAAGTTACGGGAGCGGAACTTAAATCAATGATGGAATGGTCTGCCAATTACTTCAACACTTATAAACCGGGGGATGTTACCATTAGCTTTAATCCTGATATAAGGGGCTATAATTATGATATGTTTTCCGGCGTTGAATACGATATAGATATTTCAGAGGAACCCGGAAGCAGAATAAAGAATCTGATGTTTGAAGGGGTGCCGGTAACTGAGGATATGGAATTCACTCTTGCGCTGAACAATTATAGGTACGGCGGGATGTCTAAAGACGGCTACATAAGCGGGGATATTATTTTCGATTCGTATGAGGAATATGGAGATGACGGACAAATCAGGAACCTGATAGCTAAATATATAAAAGAGGAAGAAGCCATATCTCCGGAAGTCGACAACAATTGGGAAATCATCGGGGCCGATTTGAAACACTGGGGAAGAGAGGATGCCGTTGAGCTTTTGAACGACGGCATTATGGATATTCCGGTTTCAGAAGATGGAAGAACGCCAAATGTGAAAGCAGTGAATCTCGAGGAAAAAGTTACAAGGGGAGAATTTATAGAGGTTCTTGTGAAAGCGCTTGGGCTCGCTCTTACCAATGTTGAAACCACGCAATTCTCAGATGTCGACGCTGAATTGGCGCCTTACGTTGAAGCGGCTGTAGATGCAAAAATCACCGAGGGAGTAAGCGAGACAATGTTTGATGCAAACGGAACCATTAACAGAGAGCAGTCTTTTTCGATGCTAATGAGATCAATGGGTTCGGTTGACGATTCCGATTCGACATTGTTGGATAAATTTATGGACAAGGATGAAATAAGCGATTGGGCAAAAGAAGAAATGGCTAAAGCTGTTGAAATGGGGATCGTTGAGGGTTACATGGACGGTACCGTAAAACCGGGCAGGGAGATGTCGAGAGGAGAAATGGCTAAAATTATATCCGAAGCTTTTATTGACTAAAGAAAAAGATTCCCGAATTCTAAAGAAATTCATTAAGTATGAGAAAATCGTCTCGTGATCATTAAAGCTCGAGGCGATTTTTTTATTTATAAAGGAAATTGGCAAATATTTGTTTGAAATCGAAATATGATATATATTTTAAATGCGGCAATAATTGCTGATGCGTAAAAATTATTGAGATATCGAAAATATTATTTTTGAATATGCGCGTATTAGCGCAGTGATTGATTAGGCAAAACAGAAAGAGGTGAAATATTTTGGATGGCACTAAACGCACGAACATACAGCCGGGAATGCAAGTCAAAGTAGTTCGGAAGCAGGACCAGCGTACGGGCAAATTGACTGAGGGCATAGTGGATAGAATACTCACCAAATCGGCAGATCATCCCCATGGAATTAAGGTGATGCTTGAAAATGGCATAGTTGGCCGTGTCAAGGAAATAATCAAATAACCATGGAATCAAACCCAATTTCAGTCGACACATGTAAAGGAGGATGCAAAATAAATTGTGCATCCTCCTTTACATGTGTCGGATTGGCAATTTAACGGGGTATCATTCAAATAGGAATACTGCTTTTAAACTCAAAAGGATTTGACGATTGGATAATATAAAGGAGGTTCATAATGAAAAGCACAACATTTGGAGGTTTGGTGCTGATACTTTATGCTTTTTTTGTCATCTATATTACGATTAAGAGACCAAAAAGTATTTGGCAGAAGAAAAAGATCAAGATATTCATTAATCTGATAGGAGAAAGGGGAACGGTAATTTTGTTTTTTGTTTGGTCTGCGCTTGTTTTGGCGGTTGGTGTATTTTTGCTGACCAATTAGTCAAATACAGTTCCTGCGCATTTATACAAATTGCATTTTGTGGTATCATTCGGAATAGGATTGAATATAGCTTTAAAAAGGAGTTTTCATGTATCAAAAATGGATGGGATCATTAAAGAAAGTCGAATTGTTCAAAGGGATTGAAGAAGGCGAGCTGAATAGTGT
>CAZEHH010000145.1:0-3267 GCA_964512505.1 uncultured Peptostreptococcaceae bacterium | reverse complement strand
GAGTCGAAGCCTTTTTCATTCAATAACATATGCAGCTGCAATTTCAGCATAATAAAGATTGTGGAAATCGTCCTGCTTGTAGTAGTCATTCTTTATTTTCCCGGAAATCGAATCCCTCTCAATTTTGTTTTTCATCAAAACCCTGCAGTCAAGATGCAATTCGCAGTCACCTACTATATATGTTTCAAGGGTTTTTGATTTCATTGCGTTTAGATTGCACTCTGAAAATTTATCTATGCTCTCTCCCGATGTTTGACCGCATAGAAGCAATTCATCGCTGAAGTCCCTACCAAGAGGAATGCTTATCGTGAATTCGCCGGTTTTTTCTATGAGTCCGCATGAAAACCTCGAAGGCCTCACCATTGCGGTGAAAACCGGTCTTCCCCACATTATGCCTATGCTTGCCCATCCTATTGTCATTGTATTTACTATTCTTCCATTCCTGGTGTTTAAAAAAACGCCTTTCGGCAATTGCTTCAACAATTCACCTGAATAGAATTCATAATCCACTTCCCTATACAAACGGACCACCCCAACCCATCACTGGATTTCAAAGCTTAATGTAGTGTTTTATACCCGTTTGCATCTTGAATAATCAAACTTCCCGCAGACTTTCAAGTTCGATTTGTATTTGGTGTTTGACTTCTTCAGCCATTTTAAGTGTATCCCTGCGCGGTATGTCTTCGAGGTCTGCCTGTTTCAAAACGGAAACTTTGACTTTGGCCGATTTCACTTTCAAGGTATCCCTGCCTTGGATTCTCCATGTCCCTTCAATCGCTACAGGCAGCAATGCCGCCTTGGATTTTGTGTATATCTTGAAAGCCCCCGGCTTGAATTCGCCCATTGATTCAGCCCCGCTCCGTGTCCCTTCGGGAAATACGCACATTGAATTGCCGCTTGCTACGGTCTCGGCGGCTTCACTTATCGACTTAAGTGCCGCTCTGGGATTGCTTCTATCCATGAATACGCAATTCAAATGACGCATCCATCGTCCGACTATGGGAACTTTTCTCAGTTCTTCTTTTGACAGGAATCCTGCCGGCCGGTTGATGTATCCCAACAAAAGAGGTATGTCAAAATTGCTTTGATGGTTTGAAACGAAAAGAACCGGTCCCGTTTCAGGAATATTTTCAAGTCCTTTTATTTCAACACTGCTGCCGCTGATTGCAAGGACCGACTTGCCCCATATTTTTGCTATCCTTTGTGATAAAGCTTCGCTTTCAGATTTTGAAAAAATATTTATGGTTTCAACTACAGCCATCGCAGGCAGGGTCAGGATGAGCCCCGCCCAAAGGAATATGTAAAAGTATATTGTTCTGAGCATTAGAAATTTCTCCTATTCTTTTTCATCCGTTTCATTTTCCATTTGCAGCTTCCCACTCTCTTTCGCAAGCCTTCCCTTGTGCCTCATTATGGCAAGCTTCTGCATGTCCTCGATCTTGTCCTGTTCGTCAACTATTTCAACCTTCAGTATCTCCTCAACAATATCCTCAAGGGTCACTATCCCGTTGAACATTCCATACTCGTCATAAACCAATGCCATATGGCTTCTATTTTTTATGAAAACATTGAGAAGGCTGTCCAGCCTTGTATCGACGTCTGTGAAGATGACCCCCCTTTTTTCGCACACATCGCCGACGGATGCTTTGGTCCCGCCGCAAAACCCTATCAGTTTCTTCACATACAGGATTCCTATTATGTTTTCCTGGGTTTTTTCAAACACGGGTATCCTTGAAAAACCCTTCTCCCTTATTTCTTCAAGAAGCTTTTCGTCGATCACCCTTCCAGCTTCGATGGAATATGAAACCGTTCTGGGCGTCATTATGTCGAATGCTTTTTTTTCGGAGAAAGACAAGGCTCCCAAGATGATTCTTTCCTCGTCTTCGTCTATGTTGGAATCGGGAGAATCCTCGTGCTCCTTGATTATTTCTCCAAGCTCGCTCTTTGTCCATATTGTTGGAAGTTCCTTTCCGAGCATGAAATCCAAAATCCTTGACAATGGATAACATACTGGAGAAAAAATATAAATCATCATCTGAACGAACCAGGCTGTTTTTGCTCCTATCTTGAGCGCGTTTCTTGAAAATATTGCCTGCGGAAAAATTTCTCCGAACACGAGTATCAGACCCGTTGAAATTATACCGGCAACCAGTCCCGTTGCAATGCTTCCCAAAAATATGGCCATGGCGGAATTGACGGCGACATTTCCTATAAGCAATGTGCAAAGAAGCAGATTTCCGTTTTTCCTTACCTTGTAAACCTTTTGCGCCTTACTGTCCCCCAGGCGTATTTTCCTTTTGAGCTCCGACACATTGAGGCTGAAGAGACCCAGGGTCAAACCCGAAAAAACGGCTGACAGTGAAAGCAGCAGGACTATGATGACATAATTCATTGGTCACACCTTCCTACAACATTTTTTTATTCTTGAAATACCTGATCATGAGGAAAACGGTAGTAACGGTAATTACCCAAAACATCGGATAGCCTGCGCGCCATCCGAACTCCGGCATATACCTGAAATTCATTCCATATATCCCAGTGAGGAATGTCAAGGGTATGAATATTGTCGCAAATACGGTAAGGGTGGTCATTATCTTGTTCATCCTGTTGCTCATGTTGGACAAATATGTATCGGACATTCCCGTTACCATTTCCCTGTAAATCGAAAGCGAGTCGATTATATGAAAAACGTGCTCGTAAGAGTCCCTGAAGTAAATTCTCGTTTCCGGTTTTACAAATGAAATCTCGTCCCTGGAAAGTATGTTGAAAACATCCTTCAGCGGCCATACCGAATTTCTCAAAATCAGTATGTTCTTTCTCAGCTTGTGGATTTCTTCGAGCACTTCCTCAGTGCCCGCCCTTATCAATCGTTCCTCCAGTATTTCTATTTTTATGTCCATTTTTTCTATCAAGTCGAAATAATTGTTGATTATTGATTCCAGAAGCGCCTGAAGCAGATAGTCCGGTCCGTTCTTTCTAATGAATGAATCATCCGTTTCAATTGACTTCCTGACCTCGCTGAAGACATCCCCCTTCCTTTGCTGGAATGAAAGCAATTTGTTCTCGGCAAGTATGAAACTCACCTGCTCGTTTATTATCCTGTTGTTAGAGCTGTCGTAGGTGGGCATCTTGACCACTACAAACACAAACCCCGGGTATAGGTCGATTTTGGGCCTTTGCCCCTTTGTGACTATGTTCCTTTTGACAACCCTGTGGCGGGTCTTGAGGAGGCCTAGAGTTTTTTCCACTGCATCAGCTTTCTTCATG
>CAZEHH010000144.1:0-3285 GCA_964512505.1 uncultured Peptostreptococcaceae bacterium | reverse complement strand
TGCTTTGGCAGCGGAAAACATACATTGGGTTTCCGGCTGTTTTTTCGGATTCCATGTGTATGATCATATTCACCTTTACGATTGTGGGAGGCCCGTCCCCGGTTTTGCTTATTTTGAACTTGAGGGGATGGGGAATTCCTTTTTCCGAAAAACATGCAATCATTTCAATCGGTATTTTTACTATTTTCATAGCCAAGACTCTCCTTGAACGGGACGGATTCTCATAGATGGCCTGAAACCATCTTGTAGTCCGAATGGACGCCTCCCGCAATGGGCTTAAGGCCGCTTTCCAGGAAAGCGGACCGGGTTATGGAATAAAGGCCGTATTTTTCTCTTATTTGATCCACGGTCTCGTCAAGACGGCGCTCTTTTTCGCTTGAGTCCGAGTCGAAAAATGAAAGCTGCAGATTTTCACACGGACACAAGTCGGTAATTCGAAGCCCAAGAAGCCTTAGGGGTTCTCCCTTCCAGGCATTGTTAAAAAGTTCTTTTGCAATAGAATATATTTCGCTGGTCGAGTCGGTTGGATGAAAAATTTTTTGTTGGTGTGAGTAGCTTATGAAATCATTGTTTTTCATTGAAACGGAAAAGACTCTTCCCATTTTTTTCGCCTGACGCATTCGCATGCCTGTCATTTCGCATAATGAAAGCAGAACCTTGTGGGCTGTTTCATGGTCTGTGACATCGAAGGGGAGAGTTGTCGAGTTCCCTATCCCTTTCATTTCCGCCGGCCTTTCCACTACAGAGTCTTCGAGTCCGTTTGCATACCTCCATATTGTTTCGCCGTGCTTTTTGAAATATCCCTTGAGTATTTCTTTGTCTGTGCTTGCTATGTCGCCGATGGTCATTATGCCCATCCGTTCAAGCTTGCGCGTGGTGGATCTGCCGACCATGAAAAGCTCGCCTGCTTTCAGAGGCCACATTTTTTTTTCAATCTCATCGGGGAAAAGCGTGTGAATGCGGTCGGGCTTTTTGAAATCCGAGGCCATTTTCGCCAAAAGCTTGTTTTCTGAAATGCCTATGTTTACAGTAAAGCCCAATTCGTTTTTTATCCGGTCTTTAAGGGCTTTTGCGATATCCATGAAATTTTCCTCTATGCCTGGCAGTGTGGATAAATCGGCGAAACATTCATCTATTGAATAGATTTGAACCGATGGAGCTACGGTTTTTATCATGTCGAAGAGAGCCTTGCTTGAACGCGTGTACAAATCGTAGTCGGGAGGCACTATTTCGAGAACGGGACATTTTCTTTTGGCGGCAAAAAGAGATTCACCTGTAGAAATATTGTATGCTTTTGCGGGTATGGACTTTGCGAGGACTATTCCCCTGCGGGACGCGGAATCGCCCCCGACTACGCAAGGAATTTCTCTGATATCCCGTTTTTCTCCGTGTTGAATGCGGCTGGCGGCTTCCCATGAAAGGAAAGCCGAATTGACATCTATGTGGAAAATCATCTTGTACATATAAAAACCCTCCTTCCTCATGTAGTTTAATTATAAACGAACAAACGTTCGAATTCAATCGCGTATTTTCCAAAAAGAATAAAAAAAACGCTTTGAATTTGTTATAATCAAGTAGCGGATGTGAAAGGAGGGGTTTCGGTGGAAAAAGCCAAAAGGTGCCAGTGGGTGAAAGGCAACAGATGGAACATGCTTTATCACGATGCCGAATGGGGGGTTCCGGTGCATGATGACCGAAAACTGTTTGAATTTTTGATACTGGAAGGGGCCCAGGCCGGGCTTAGCTGGCTGACAATTTTAAAGCGCAGGGAAGCTTACCGCCAGGCATTTGACAATTTCGACTTTGAAAAGGTTGCATGCTACAAGGCTGAAAAAGTGGAATCATTGATGAACGACAAAGGAATAATACGCAACCGGAGGAAAATAGAAGCCGCTGTCAACAATGCGCGAAGATTCATCGAGATTGTGGATTCCTGCGGCAGTTTCGACACCTACATATGGAGTTTTGTCAAACACAAGACGATTCAAAACGCCTGGAAATGCCAGGAGGAAATACCTTCTGAAACAGACATTTCAAGAGAGATGAGCAGGGAATTGAAAAAGAAGGGCTTCAAATTCGTGGGCCCCACCATATGCTATGCTTTCATGCAGGCGACGGGCATGGTCAACGACCATGAAACGGGATGCTTCAGATATACTGAAATACAGAAGCAGTGCCAAACGGAACAGACAATGTAATTTAATTGTCATTTAAAGCAAAATGAAAAGTGGTAGAATTAAAGCCTAAGAAAAAATACGGAGGGATGAAAATGAACAAAAAAAGAATTCTGGCAGTATTGATGGCGATGGTTTTGATCATGACCGCCTTCAGCGCTTGCTCAAAAAAGGAAACGGCAAAGGAAATATTGGAGAAGTCGGTTGAACGTTCAATGGAGATAAAAACGTCAAAGCAGACCTTCAACATGGACATATCCTACGACCCGGGTTTTACTGAAGAAGAAATGGCCGGGGACCCAATGTCGGCGGGCCTTGTTGAAATGATTGACAGCATGAACATAAGCGGCGAATTCGCATCCGATGTCGAGGCCGGAAGCTCAAGCGGAAACATGCTTTTGGACATGAAGGGAATGCAGTTCAAGCTTGAGGTATATGTCAGCGGCATGGGAAATATTGCAGTCAAGATGCCCATGAGTGAAAAATATATAACAGTAAACAGTTCGGAAGAGGTTCCGGGCGATGAAGAAATTGAAGAGATGAAAAAATTCTCCCAGGAAATAGCAGCTTCCTTGATTGGAAGCTTTTCAGAGGAGAACATGACAATGGAAAGCAAGAGCGTGGAGCTTGCCGACGGCAAATACGACCTGAAAGAAATAACGGTAACGCTTGACGACAGCGAGGCCAAAGCGCTTATAAAGGATTTGATTCCCAAGATTTACGCCAACGAGACAATGAGGAAATCGATGGAGGATAATTTGAAGCTTCAGGCTGAAATGGAAGGAAAAAGCGTCGATGGCATGGACATGGATGCTGAGATAGATAAAATGATAGAAGAAGCCGTTTCGGCTTTCGACGAGGCCGAAGGAGTATTTGCAATTGACGAGTTCAAAATGGTTTTCGGAATCGACGGAGACTACAACACAAGGACAACGGATATGAGCATGGCTTATTCGGTTGCAGATGAAACAACGGGCAAGACCGTTGGGATGGGATTTGCGATCGAGAGCGAAGTTTACGGAATAGACGAGCCTGTGGAAATAGAAATGCCTGATGTGAATGACGAAAATTCAACCACACTCGAAGAGTTCATGATGCAGATGATGTTTGG
>CAZEHH010000143.1:1434-3313 GCA_964512505.1 uncultured Peptostreptococcaceae bacterium | reverse complement strand
GAAGGCATGGACCCTTTGACTGCAGCCGCGGTGTCGATAGCCGGCAGCATGCTTCCGGTTCCGTTCATACTGCTTTTCATGAAACCTGTTTTCACACGCATGAGGGGAAGCGGCACGGGTGTGAAAATAGTGGATGCCCTGACCAAAAGGACGAAACGCAGGGCGGAGAAGATAAAAAAATACAGCGCATACGGGCTGGTCCTTTTCGTTGCAATACCTCTGCCGTCGACAGGAGTGTGGACCGGCGCCATGGCGGCATCCATATTCAATATTCCCGTCAAAAAGGCCTTTTACGCCATACTGATCGGGGACTGCATTGCTGCGATGATTGTAATGATGTTGAGCAATGCGATAATAATATGAAAAACAAATGAATTTCTTGACACGCATTTTTTTAAGGTGTATGATGTTCGAGTGAAAACTTAATAAAAACTTGATACCTTATCAAGAGTGGTGGAGGGATAGGCCCTTTGAAGCCCGGCAACCGGTAGGAATACGCGGTGCCAAATCCTACAGATTGAATCTGGAAGATGAGGAACAGACGGTATAAATATGCCTCTTCCTTATGGAAGGGGCTTTTTTGACGGACAGCTCGTTCGGGTATCAAGAAACAAAATCAACAATTCAAACGAGGAGGAAGGAAAATGACTAAAAGATTTTTAATGACTGCGGAATCGGTAACAGAAGGCCATCCGGACAAGATATGCGACCAGATTTCAGACGCCATTCTAGACGCCATCATCAAAGAGGATCCAATGGCAAGGGTTGCGTGCGAGACTACTGTGACGACGGGGCTTGTGCTTGTAGTGGGTGAAATAACTACTGAGTGCTATGTCGAGATTCCCGAAATTGTAAGGGAGACAGTAAGGGAAATAGGATACACCAGGGCCAAGTACGGATTCGATTGCGACACTTGCTCGGTTCTCACATCCATTGACAAGCAGTCGGGAGACATAGCTCTGGGAGTTGACAATGCGCTTGAGAAGAAAAAGGACGAACAGGATGGAGATCCCTACGACCAGATAGGTGCGGGAGACCAGGGACTCATGTACGGTTTCGCTTGCAACGAGACGCCTGAATTGATGCCCCTTCCCATTTCACTCGCCCACAAGCTTGTAAAAAGGCTCGCGGCTGTGAGGAAGGACAAGTCTTTCGATCTCAAGTATCTGAGACCTGACGGAAAGTCGCAGGTCACCGTGGAGTATGTTGACGGAAAGCCGGCAAGGGTGGATGCAGTCGTTATTTCGACTCAGCACAGCGAGATAGCAAGCCACGAGCAAATTGAAAAAGACATGATTGAGCACGTTATAAAGGCTGTGATACCCAAGAACCTGCTCGATGAGAATACAAAGTACTATGTGAATCCAACGGGCAAATTCGTAACTGGAGGCCCGCAGGGCGATGCAGGACTCACAGGGAGAAAAATCATTGTAGACACATACGGCGGATATTCCAGACATGGCGGCGGAGCGTTCTCGGGGAAAGATCCCACAAAGGTTGACCGTTCGGCATCTTATGCAGCAAGATATGTTGCCAAGAATGTAGTGGCAGCGGGGCTTGCCGACAAGTGCGAGGTTCAGCTTGCGTATGCAATAGGTGTTGCCCGCCCGGTATCCGTAATGGTGGAAACCTTCGGAACCGCAAAAATCGACGAGGACAGAATTTCCGAACTGGTTCAGAAGCATTTTGATTTGAGGCCTGCCGCAATCATTGAAAAGCTTGACCTCAGAAAGCCCATATACAAGAATCTTGCCGCCTATGGACACATGGGAAGGGAAGACCTTGGCGTTGAATGGGAGAAAACCGACAAGGCCGACATTCTAAGGAAAGAGGCAGGACTGTAAGTACAGTAGAAAGTAGTAAGTGGAAAGTGG
This sequence comes from uncultured Peptostreptococcaceae bacterium, assembly GCA_964512505.1. Taxonomy (GTDB): domain Bacteria; phylum Bacillota; class Clostridia; order Peptostreptococcales; family BM714; genus BM714. Next base: position 1,439 of record CAZEHH010000143.1, on the reverse strand, counting down.
AAAGG
>CAZEHH010000143.1:0-1334 GCA_964512505.1 uncultured Peptostreptococcaceae bacterium | reverse complement strand
AAAAACAGCGAAAAGATAAAAAGGGACAGACATTTTTTACTCCACAAGTCATAAGCAAAATCCAAGTGATTTTTGTCAAGTGCAAGCATATTTTCCCGACATTTTGACCATTCAAACCAGGTTTTGCTCGAGAAATTGAATATATGTCCATAAAAAGTCGACTTTATAAAAAGTCGGCTTTTTTCTTTTGTGCCGAAAGCTTTTATGATTGGCTTGCCAGGCAAAACAAGGGCAACCGGTTGACCCGAAAGGGTTGAAACATGGATAAAAGCATACAGGAAATGGTTTTGGAAACGGTAAGCGGAAAGGGGGACCACAGGGAAACGATTGTAAACAGGCTTGAGCCGCTCGTTAAAAAGTCCATCGGGAGGTTTTACTACGGCGACATGGATTACGAGGATCTGCTCCAGGAGGGCAGGCTGAGGATACTTGGCGAGATTGAACGATTTGATCCCAAGAGGAATACTGTTTTCCTGGGGGTTGCAAAAAAGTCGCTCCAGTATTTGTATTGCGAACTGAGGCGCCAAAGGCTTCCCCTTTGCCTCTTGAATGTCTGCGTCAGGGCAGAAGGCGATGCGCGCGAGGAAATCGATTTAATAGAGGATGCGGTAGACACAGAGGAGATATGCCTGAACAGGGAATTGGAAGGGATTCTGAAGAAGGCCTTTGAAGGGTTGTGTCCGGTACACAAAGGGATTGTGAGGGACTATTATTTGAAGGGAATGACACTCAGAAGAATTTCAACCGAAAGAGGAATCCATTACATGACTGCCGTTCAGAGAAAGAGAAGGGCGATGGAAGAATTGAGAAACAACATGGAAAAATTTAAATACGAAATATAAAAAGGGGATGAAAGCGTCATTTAATTAGTATACCGGGCCGGCCGGTAAAAAATACGGGAGGTGGTTTTAATGGCAGTTGTATCGCAAGCAAAAGAGTCGAAGCTGAAAATCAAGTACATCAATGGCGTTGATTTGGAAGGGAACAGCATCGTCAAGACAAAAACGTATTCCAACATCAAGGCTGTTGCTGCAGATGAAGATGTTTATGCGGTGGCTGATGCAATGATGGATCTTCAATCGAAGACGGTTGAGGAAATAGCAAGAGTCGATGAAGAAGAACTTGTAGAAGCGTAGAAGGGGGTGTTGATGCATGAATGAAAAACTTGAAATGACTTTTAACAACAGTGCCGGAACAAGCACTAAAATATCTGTGGACAATCCCAGGGCTGATTTGACGGTTGCCGAGGTTCAAACGGCAATGAATGCAATAGTTGCCGCAAACATATTCAACAGTGCGGGCGGAGACCTTGTGTCATACAAGAGCGCCAGAAT
>CAZEHH010000142.1:0-3377 GCA_964512505.1 uncultured Peptostreptococcaceae bacterium | reverse complement strand
TAGAAACAACCGTTCCCCATAGGGACGAGATTTTCTCGCGGTACCACCCTACTTGGCTATAAAGCCCTCTTGAAGCCTGATAAAGGAAGCTACTCCTGTTTCGATGGGGCGAGTTCGGATTATTTCTGTGCCGGCTTCCAGCAATCACAGGCTCTCTCTGACAGAAGGATCTTCTTACTGCTCCCCTTGTTCAATATTCAATTACTATCTATTTTAATTATTTTCCATCAAACTGTCAACATCCAATCGGGCAGAACCGCTCCAAAGCTTTTCCAAACTGTAGAACATGCGCTCCTCAGGCTTGAATATATGTACAACAACATCGCCGTAGTCCAGAAGTATCCAGCTTCCGTTCCTGTATCCCTCTTTGTGGGATGGAAACATGTCTATCTTTTTAAGATTGTATTCCACTTCGTCGGCTATTGCCATTGTATTCCTGTCGGATTTTCCCGTCGCGATAATGAAAACTTCCATTTCGCTTGTAAGCTTTGAAATGTCGAGAACTTCTATGTCAGTGCCGTTTTTAGAGTCAATCGCCTTCACTATTTCCCTTATTTTCTTGTTGTCTATCTTAGACGCCTCCTTTTTCGATTTCCTTTTTGCAATTGCCTTACAGCAAGCTGTTTCTTGCAAATATTGTATTGATGTTTATTGCCTCGCCTCTTCCTATGAGATAAAGAAGCGTTTTATCTATCGCCATTACCATCGCCTTGTCCAAATCCAAAAAAGCTTTTTCCCTTATTTCTTCAACACCCTTGAAATTCCTTGAAGGCTCCGTCATGTCCGACAGGTACGTTATTTTCTCAAGCTTCGACATTCCTGCTCTTCCGAACGTATGATGTTCTATGGCATTTAGAATGTCCCGGTCGAATATTCCGTATTCCTTCTCGGCTATGCTTGCCCCCACTATTCCATGGTATAGATTTATAGAAGCGCAGACTGAAAGATTCTCATCCTGAAGATTTTCATCCTCAATCCGCTTTAGCATTTCTTCATCGGAAAAATTTTTTGCATAATCATGAAAGAGAGCGGCAATTTCGGCTTTTTCCTTTGAAACCCCATGGGCTTCAGCCAGTTCAAGCGAGACCTTCAAAACACCCATAACATGTTCAAACCTCTTTTTTTTCAAATTCGCTTCAAGCCATGCCACCACGTCTACCCGATTATTCATTCTTCTCCTCCGAGTACAATCCGTTTTTCATTATATAATGCTCCACGGCTTCGGGAAGGAGGTACTTTATGGGCCTGTTGCCCGCAATCCTATTCCTTATGTCTGTCGATGAAATATCCACAGCGGAAACAGTCATCGTCTGTATGTCGGCGGTATAATTTTCCTTGTAATACTCTATCATGGACGACATGTTGCTATTTGTAACGCCGGGTCTTGTTGCCGCTATGAATTTGCACATCTTAAGCAATTCTGCAGGTTCCTTCCATGATTCAATTGTGCTTATTGCATCCGCACCTATTATGAAATAGAATTCCACATCCTTGTCGATGTATTTTTTCTTTAGCTCCCTCATTGTCTCGATGGTATACGAAATATCTTTCTTGTCTATCTCGATACGCGAAACGTCCAAATTGGGATTGGTCATTGTCGCAAGCAAAATCATCAAATAGCGATGCTCCCCTTTTGTTATTCTGAGTTCTCTCTTGTGCGGGGGTATTCCCACCGGAATGAAGATAACTTTGTCGAGCTTGTAATTTTGCCTTATCTGTTCGGCTATGACAAGATGTCCATAATGGATTGGGTCGAATGTCCCACCCATTATGCCTATCCTGTATTTTTTATCGTTTTCCAGAACTAATTGATTTTTAAACATTCCATCCTCCGCGAAAATTCGATTTCCACTTAAAGAATCTACGGCAATTCAATAGTCTTGTTATCTTTTGATTCTCTATATATTACAAATTTCCTTCCTATCGCCTGTACAAATTCGGCCTTCAACCCTTCTGCGGCTTCATTTGCTGCTTCCTTTGCCGATAATTGGCAGTTTTCAAGCACATGGACCTTAACCAGCTCTCTCGCTTCAAGAATTTGGTCCAATTGAGCCAAAACCGCTTCGGTTATGCCTTCTTTCCCTATCTGCGCCTTTGTCCCAAGTCCGTTCGCCAAGGCTTTTAGATAACTTCTTTGCTTCCCTGTCATTCAAATGCCTCCTTATTCGATATAATCGAATTCATACCCTTCTATCTCGATTGTCGAGCCGTCTCCTGCGCCCATTTTTTTCAGCTCTTCGAAAACGCCCTTCTTCTTTAGTATTCCCTGGAATCTCTGTACGGAATCCCAATCCTCGAAATTGGTTGATTTCATAAGCTTTTCAACCGAATATCCCTTAATCCGGAATTTTTCGTTCATTCTTTCAATCTTCCAGTCACGTTCCTTCTTCTTGTAGCGGTAAACCTTGTGTTCTTCTTTGTCTTGCCCGACATCCACCGTTTCTGAAGGCTTCAGATTGGCCAAGATACCGGTTATCTCTTTCATCAAATCCTCCAAACCGTCGCTCGTCGCAGCTGAAATGAAAAACACATCATATCCTCTGCTTTCCATTTCTTTTCGAAAAGAGTCGATGTCGGACGGGTCTTCCTTTAAATCAGTCTTGTTTCCTACCACAATCTGTTTTTTGGCGGCCAAATCAATTGAATAGGACCTGAGTTCCTCATTGATCATTTCGAAGTCATTTACGGGATTTCGTCCCTCGGATCCTGATATGTCGACAACATGGACAAGCAATCTGGTCCTTTCTATGTGCCTCAAGAAATCGTGTCCCAAACCTGTCCCCTCATGCGCCCCTTCAATTAAACCGGGGATGTCGGCCATTACGAAGCTCTTTCCCTTCACAGCTTCGACCACTCCCAAATTCGGATGAATAGTCGTGAAATGGTAGTTCGCTATTTTGGGCCTGGCTTTTGAAACCTTGGAAAGAATAGTCGATTTGCCTACGTTCGGCAGACCTATGAGTCCAACCTCGGCCAGGAGCTTCAGTTCAAGCGCAAGAATCCTCTCATCTCCAGGATTGCCAGCCTCTGCAAAATTCGGTGCCTGGCGTATGGAACTCTTGTACTTGGTATTGCCGTTTCCGCCTTTTCCGCCTTTGGCAATTATCACGGATTGCCCTTTTTCAACCAAGTCCGCAATCACCAGATTAGTTTCCGCATCTTTGACCACGGTTCCAGGCGGAACACTCAATGTCAAATGGCTGCCGTTCTTCCCGGACATTTTCTTTTTCCTGCCGTTTTCTCCATTTTCCGCGCTGTACTTTGTCTTGTAGCGGAAATCCATAAGCGTTTTCATCCCGTCGTCGACTTGAAGTATTATGTGGCCTCCATTTCCTCCGTCTCCGCCGTCGGGACCTCCGTCAGGCACATATTTCTCA
>CAZEHH010000141.1:0-3406 GCA_964512505.1 uncultured Peptostreptococcaceae bacterium | reverse complement strand
GGGGCCTCCAAAAGGGGCTCCGGCTCGCCTGTTTCAATCATCCTTCCCCTTGAGCGAACCTCGAGAGACCCTTTCTCTCCCATGTATGGCGTAACAAAAATCATTTCGACCAGCATGTCTTCCGTCTCCTCGTTCCTTAGAACATAGGACACATTGACTTCTGCGCTGTGCAGTCGGTTTTCCTCTTCGATACTTATGGAAACAGTCTCTTCAAGCATTTTGATGCCCGGATCCGGATCAAACATCATTTTGCGGTCCACAGGATTTTCAATCGGTATTCCCATGTTTGCCCATGCCAAAACCGGAACTGCCAATGCAATGATTATTGCTGCAAAAAACATTTGACGTCTTTTCATCAATCTGCGCCTCTTTTCTATATTTATTTTGCCGCCGCATGTTTAAATGCATCGACTATGCTGCGGAATTGTGGGTATACCTATTATGGATACATAAAAAAATCTCGAAAGGAGGATTTCAATGCCTAATGCCATAAAATCGAAAAAACTGCTCCTTCTGGTTTTATTCTTGATTCTCGTCCTGATTGCTTCTGGATGCTCATCCGAAAAGAAAATAGAAGCCGGAGATGCTGAAATAACAGTAAAAGCCGATGATGAAACCGTTGAAATCACAAGTGACGATGAATCCATGAAGGCCGAAATCAATCTTGAGGAAGGCACGGAGCTACCCGAGGGATATCCTGAGGATGTCGTTCCGATTTATCCCGGCAGTATCGTCGTAATGTCGCAGACGATGAATAATGATGATATTTCCAGCTATTCGGTAAGCATAAAGCAAAAGGATGAAATAGAAAAAGTCTATGCCTACTACAAGGATATCATCCAAAAGGGTGAAATCGCCATGGATTTAAAGACGCAAAACACATACTCTCTTGCAGGAAGTCTTGAAGGCTATGATTATGGAATAATCATAGCTCCAAACGATCTTGACGGAGAAGAAATGACAATGGTGCAAATCGTATTAACGAACGAATAACTATAGTCGGTGCCGACATCAATCGGCATCGGTTTATTTTTTGAAGGTTGCGCATCTCTTTCCGTCCGTATAAATTAATCTAAGATTAACTTTTTCTCCAAGAATCTCAAGGGTCTTGGCTGTAAAAAAACCTATGTGGGTCTTGTCCCTTCTGTAATGCCAACCCAAAAAAGCCTTGTCGTCCACGTGGTGGAAAAGGGTCATTACGGACAGCAATCCATTCGGTTCAAGGCGTTTCTTCAAACCTGACAAGGTTTCCACAGGATCTTTCAAATGCTCGAGAACCTCTGTCGCCACAATCAAATCGTACTTTTTGTCCATGTATGCCCTGTCTGGTGAAAAATGCAAATCATATATGTCTGTTTCAATCCCGTGCCTTTCACGCATTATGCGAGCCAATACGGGTTCCGGTCCGCTGCCAAAATCGAGAGCTCTTTTGAAGCAATTCCCGAAAGGAAAAACGGCAGCCTCAAGAAAACCTTCGAGGAAATCCCTGTATCCCTCGTTTTCATATGAGTTGTCATGCTCCATATACCGGGTTTTTTCATCTTCAAAACTTGCGTATCCTTCTTCGTCAAGGAAAATGTAATCGCAAAAAGGACACACGTGGTAGCAGTCCTTCATTTGCATGTCATATAGTTTTCTTGTTTCATTTCCGCAAATTTTACAGAGGGTCTTTTCACATTCCTCAATTTTATCATTCATATTCATGACTCGCCTTTCAAGGCGGCTGTCCGGGCTGTTGAATTACCGCTCTTGCTAACCATTATATCAAATTACCGCACTGCCCTATTATTCGATTACGAAACTGTAACTGTATTTGTTGAAACTTTTTCGGGTATAATACGTCTATATGATAGAAAGTAAATTGCAAAATCAAATACATAAGGAGACTCTTAAATGAAAACAAAGCTATTGGCGGCTCTTTTGGCCGCAATCCTTCTATTGCCCGCCTGCAGTCCGGAGGCGACACCTCCCGATGCAGACAATCCAGCAGATGAAATGGAATCCATTGAATCCGCGGATTTCTCCACCCCCGAGAAAATCGATTCAAACCTTTCCATATTGAGGGTTGAATCATTCAAGCTTCCATCCGAAGCCGAAGGGTGGGAAAAACGTGAAATAACGCGCCATTATAAAAACGATACACTCTTGAAGCTCGAGGTTGCCCTTAACGACGACAGTGGAAGGATGAGTGGCTCATCCCAATTCTATTTCAACGAAAACGGCCAGCTTTTAAGTGCTGTTTACCCCTTCAACACCTATGCTTTCGAATCCGGGAAGCTGGTCAATGTGACTGACGAAAACGGTTCCATCCTCGATTTTGACGAGGCATCCCTTATAAAAAGGGAAGCATATGCTTACGAAATGGCAGCCCGCTATTCGGAGCTGGAGGAAAATTTCGGCTACGACCTTGAATCGAAAACAATAAGCAAGGGTGACATTAAAATAAACTATCCCGTGATTTCAAACTTCAAGGGCGAGCTTCTGCAGGACTACATGAATCAAAGCCTTTCCCAATACGTCGAATCCTTTACAAGCGGGGATTGGTCCGGTGTCGACCTTGACTACTATGTGACACACAGGGACGAGGACTATCTCAGCGTGCTGTTCAAGGGTGCCGGAAGACTCGAAACCATCGGTCGAAGCGTCAACATTCTAAAGAGTGTGACTCTCGACATAGGAAATACTTCAAATGAAATAACCTTCAGCAATTTCGTTTCCGACCCCGAAGGGCTGAGGCTCTTTCTCGAAGACTACACGGGGACCGATTTGGAATATGAGGGAATGCGCTTTTACTTCTCAGGCCCCTATGTTACATTCTACTTCATGCCGCTTGACGATTCCGCCGAGGAGTTCACCGAAATTTCAGCTCCCCTTGACCTCCTTGAGCCTTACGTCAAATGGGAATTCGGAGAAAAACCGGCAAGCTGAGAAGAAAAGATGTCAGTTGTCAGTAGGCAGTTTGCAGTTTGCAGTTTGCAGTTTGCAGTAAAAGAAAAGGCAAAAGATAAAAACAGGTGTAAGAAAAATCAGTAGAAAGTGGAAAGTAGAAAGAAAAAACAAACATAAAATCAAAATGCAAATTCAAAAAAACCAAGGACAAACATGCCAAACGTGTTTGTCCTTTTTATGTTTATCATAGAATCTTTCCATCCCACTATTTTTTCTTTACATGATATCTGACATCTGACATCTGCTCTTCAATCTTTTGCTTTTGCCTTTAATCTTTTCCTTCCCACTTTCCACTTACTACTTTCCACTGTACTTCCTGCCAACTGACTATCGTATTTCAATCTTTTGCTTTTGTATTTATTCTTTTTCTTTCCACTTTCCACTTTCCACTTTCCACTTACTACTTTCCACTGTTCTTCCTGCAAACTGCCCGCTGCCTGCTGCAAGCTGTCTTTGT
>CAZEHH010000140.1:0-3407 GCA_964512505.1 uncultured Peptostreptococcaceae bacterium | reverse complement strand
GGACAGTCCCCTTTTCCATGGGATTACTTCTTTTTTTTTGAAAGCATATTGCCCGAATTGGGTGTATTATTAAATAAAAGGGGTGGGAAAAAATGCCAAGGCAAGCAAGAAAAATGAGCGAAAGCGGATACTATCACGTGATGATTCGCGGCAACAACAAAGAATACATATTCGAATCACCGCAGGACAAAGGCAAATTCATGAAAATCTTCAAAGAAAAAATTAAGCAGAATGATGTTTCGGTTGCGGCATACTGTCTTATGGGAAACCATTTTCACCTTGTTGCGAAAGCGGAAATAGATGAATTGGCGGATTTTATGAAAAAAACTACTGTTTCCTATGCATCATACTATAACCTGAACAGAGACAGGGTGGGTCATGTTTTTCAGGGGAGATTCAGGAGTGAAACTATTGAGACCAGCCAATATCTTTTGGGAGTCGTCAGATATGTCCATCGAAATCCTTTGGAAGCCGGATTAGTAGAACGCATTGAAGACTGGCCATGGTCGAGCTACACGGAGTACATTGAAAAAAGCAGATTGCTGGATAATCAAGTAAAAGAATCAGTTGCAGCATTATTCGGTTCAAAAAAAGGGTTTAAAGAAATGCATAAGGATTGGGACAACAACGAATATATGGATATCGCAGAAGTCATGAAAAAGAGAAGGAAAATAAAAGCAAATGGCATATATCAGGAAATGCTTACTCAAGAAGGTCTGTCAAAGGAAAATCTGAAGAATGCAGACAAGCATATAATTTATGATCTTGCATCAAAACTGATAAGAGTTTATGGATTCACTCAAAAGGAAACATCCGAGATTATGGGGGTGGGTCGCGGATTTGTGGAATGGGCAGTTAAGAAGTGATGCGGATAAATACATGGAAAAGGGGACTGTCCCCTTTTCCATGTAAGTTAAAAGACCTTGGAGCCTCTTTGCATGCCGACAGAGCTTGAGCGCGCCATTTCAAGAAGGCCGTATGTTTTCATGTGATCTATGAAGGATTCGATTTTTTTCTGCTGCCCGGTAACTTCAAGGACCATTGTGTCCTGTGTTATGTCAAGCACCGATGCCTTGTAAAGGTCGGCCAGGTCCTTGATTTCGCGTCTTGATTCGACCGGGGCGGATACTTTTATTATCAGTATTTCCCTTATCAGCGAGTCGTCCGGCAAAAGCTCCACAACCTTGATCACCGGCACCTGCTTGTTGAGCTGTTTCATTATCTGTTCGGTCTGCCAGTCGTCGGCAGTTATGCCGATTGTCATCCTAGAGTATGCGGGGTCATCGACCGTTCCGACTGAAAGCGAGTCTATGTTGTAGCCCCTTCTGCTGAAAAGGCCTGCAATCCGGGACAAAACCCCGGCGTGGTTTTCAACCAGAACGGACAATATTCTTTTGTTCATCCTAAAACCTCCTTACTGAATTGATCTTGGAGTCTATTTTGCAGTCGATAAGCCAACTGTCATGGCCGGCCAAAGAAAGATCGAGTATTTTTTCGAAGCTTTCCATATCGCATGCGTGTGCGCTTTTAAGACCGTATGCCTCCGCAATTTTAACGAAATCCGGTCCCTTCTCAAAACGCACACCGTGCCTGCATTCCTTTCCGTAAGCGTTGTCCTGAAGCTCCCTGACCATTCCAAGGTATTGGTTGTTCAAGAGCACTATCACAACCTTTTCCCCCGATTCCGCCAAGGTTCCAAGCTCACCCAGGCTCATCTGTATTCCGCCGTCGCCCATAACCGCGAAAACCTGTCTGCCTGGAACCGCCATCTTGGCGCCGATTGCAGCCGGCAGTCCGTATCCCATTGTCCCAAGTCCTCCCGAGGTCAGGAACCTTCGCTTGCCTGACATTTCTATATGCCTTGCCGCCCATATCTGATTCAGTCCCACATCGGCGGTGAATATTGCGTCCGGGTCGGCCTTTTTGGAAACACAATGCAGAAGCACGGCGGGGTCGAGCTTGTCGGATCGGGTCTTGGAGGGCACAGGCTCCTCCGAAGGAGTTCTGCACGGCTTCCAATTCCATGACTTTTCCTGGTCTATATGCTTGAGCAAATACATCACAACGTCTCCCGCATCGCCCACAATAGGTATTTGAGTCTCTATGTTCTTTCCGACCTCCGCAGGGTCGATGTCTATGTGTACAATAGTCTTACGGCTTTCGAATATCTGACCGCCTGCCGTTGCCCTGTCAGAGATTCTCGCGCCGATTATAATAAGAAGGTCGGACTCCTTAAGGGCTTGTTTCGCGCGCAGATGCCCGTGGGAGCCAATCATTCCCATTGAATTTGCAAGCCCGCCGTCAATGGCGCTGTTTCCCATAAGAGTATGGACGACAGGTATTCCTGTTTTCTGCAGAAAGAGGTTTAGAGGGGTTCTGGCTCCCGAGCAGAGTATGCCTCCGCCTGCGCATACCAGGGGCCTCTCGCTTTTCTCTATTGAGTTGATGGCTTTTTTTATCTGTTTCCTGTTTCCGTGGAAAACAGGCTTGTATCCCCTTATATGTATCTTGGGATCGCAGGAATCCTTTACGTCCGTTCTTTGTACGTCCACAGGAATGTCTATAAGCACTGGACCGGGCCTGCCTGTCGAAGCTATGTGGAAAGCCTCCTTCATTATTCTGGGCAGTTCGTTTGCGTCCTGTACAAGGTATGTATGTTTTGTAAATGGTTCGGAGGCTCCGGTTATGTCCGCCTCCTGAAAAGCGTCGGTACCTATCCTGCTCCTTTGGACCTGTCCGGTTATGACAAGCAAGGGGACAGAGTCAGCCTGGGCTGTCGCTATTCCAGTAATTATGTTGGTGGCCCCGGGTCCGCTTGTTACTATGCATACGCCGGGCTTTCCGCTCATGCGTGCATATCCGCTCGCTGCGTGGGCCGCGCCCTGCTCTGTACGGGTCAGCACATGGACAAGACCCGAAGCCCTTAGGGCTTCGTAAAGGGGGAGGACAGCTCCTCCCGGATGACCGAAGACTCTGTCAGTTCCGTGCTTTTCAATTGATTCTATTATGGCTTTTGCGCCTTCCATTCCGATTCCTCCATCAAGTTTTTAAATACTATTAAACTATGGATGAGGCTTGGTGTCAACTAAAAATTCTGAAAACATCAATAAATCGATATTATTCAGAAAAAAATAATTATTTTTCAATCTTTTGTTGACAAAGGAGCAACATCTTGATAACATAGGCAACAATATATCGAAAATAAACGCGATGACGGAGAGCGTCATCCGGAAGGGAACCTTTAGAGAGTCGGCGCTTGGTGAAAGCCGATGGTCCAACCGGAAGACTACTCACTCCAGAGCGGCCGTCCTGAGAATGTAGGGGCGCGATGGTTGGCCTCATTATCGGCCGGTGCATTAAAACGCTCAGAAGAGGCTTGCACTTGAAACGTTATTTTCGTTTTTTGC
>CAZEHH010000139.1:0-3415 GCA_964512505.1 uncultured Peptostreptococcaceae bacterium | reverse complement strand
GGTCTTGTCCATCGCTCTGTTTTTGGCAGCGATCAGGTATTATGAAACAATTCCGGAGACATGCGTTTGTTCATATGAGAATCCCCCATATGCGGCGCATGGGAAATATGGCATCATAACTGCAATTGCAACAGGGGTGTTCGAAAACGATGGAAATGCAAGGTCGGATAGTGGATTCAAAATCATAATCGGGCATGGTATAATTAGTCATCGATATTTGGAAGTGAAATGAGGGAATCAATATGAAAAAAGCAATAACGACGCGAAGGTCTGAAAGAAGCTATGATGGGGAACCTTTGACGGCAGAAGATGAAAATAAGCTTCTGGCTTATATAGAAGAAGATGAAAATCTGACGGGCATAAGGGGCAGCAAAATCAAGATACATCTGGTGAAAAGTTTCGAAAATGGCTCGGGAAGGATAGGAACCTATGGAGTGGTAAAGAATGCTTCAGCATTTTTGATTGCGGTTTGCACGGACAGTCGGGATGCAATGCTTGATTTGGGTTATGTTTTCGAAAAGCTGGTGCTGTATCTTGAGTCCATAGGAATAAGAACTTGTTGGCTGGGAGGCACATTCAAAAGCGGCGATGTAAAGGTCCCTGTCGGGGAAGGTGAATTTATACCCATAGTATCTCCTGTCGGTTATCCCTCAAAAAGGAAGACTATTATCGACAGGACTTTCAGGAAGTTCGCCAAGTCCGACCAAAGGCTTGATTTCGACCAACTGTTTTTTTACAGGGACTTTGAACACAGCCTTCCCCAAGGCAGTATGAGGAATGACCTGGAATGTGTGAGGCTGGCGCCAAGCGCTTCAAACAAGCAACCATGGAGGGTTGTGGCAACAGAGGACTGTGAGGCCCATTTCTATATAGAAAGGACTCCGAATTACGGCAAGGGAAGAATTGGCTACGATATTCAAATGGTTGACATGGGTATAGCTTTAAGCCATTACGAAATTTGCAGAGGCCGGGCGAAATTTTTCGAGGAAGAACCTGAAATTCCGAATTTGAATGAAAACATTTCGTATGTAATAAGCGTAAAATAGACTATGCAATAGAAATAGGAGGACAAGCGGATGAAAAGAGTCGTAATGGCGTATTTTTCGCCGACACATACAACGCAAAAGCTGGTAAGAGCAATCGCGGAAGGAACAGGGATTGGAGAAGTCGTTGAGGTCGATATGACATGTGGAGATTGTGGCGGCTTCGAGGCGGCAGAGGGCGATGTTGTTGTGATGGCCGGACCTGTCTACAGCAGCAGGATTCCATCTGTGGCATCAGAGAGACTGGAAAAAATAAAGGGGAGCGGTCAGCCAGCGGTTTGCGTGGCGGTTTACGGAAACAACAAGTTTGGAGATGCGCTTATTGAATTGGCGGACATTGCGGAAAAATCGGGGCTCATTGCGGTTGCCGGCGCGGGATTCATAGGAGAACACTCGTACGCAAACAACAAATGGCCCATAGCAACGGGCAGACCCAATGAAGACGATATTGCATTGGCAAGGGTTTTCGGAAAGAAGGTCATTGACAAAATTGCAGGAGGAGATGAATGGAAGCTGGGTTTGAAAGCGCTTGCTTTGCCTGGCGAAATTCCAAATACGCCTGCACCTAAAATGCCATTCATGCAATCGGTGGCAACGGAAAGATGCACAGGGTGCGGCAAATGCATAGAGGCCTGCCCGGTTGGCGCGATCGACGAGAAATTGCTTTGCGACGGGGACAAATGCATCAAGTGCTGCGCATGCGTAAAGACATGTCCCGAAAATGCCAGAGAATTGACCGACCCCATGATAGAAAAATTCTCCATTAAGCTGTCGAAAATGCCAGACAAGGATCCTGAAACGTTTTTGTAAGAAGAGCAAATGTGCAGCTTCTTTATAATTGGAATAAAAAATTCGGCAATTGGGTTTTAATATACAAGTAAAATCTCCGGCTGATTCATTCAGTCGGAGATTTTTTTATTCTGCTTAGTGATGTTTAACTTAAATATACTTGTTTGCGGTCAGCTAGAGTTAAATTCTTTCGATAATTTCTTCCTTTGCAAGCCTGGATTTCGGCAATGAGGTATTGAAGTCTGTATCAGCATGATGACCCAAGGCAACAACTATTGCCGAGGAAAAGCCTTTTTCACGAAGCCCGAACTCCTCGTCCAACACCTTCATATCGAGGCCTTCCATGGGAAGTGCGTCTATTCCAAGATGAGCCAACCCGAGCAAAAAGTTGCCGAGATTAAGATATAGCTGCTTCTCCGCCCAGTGCTGAGAGTCCTTGTAGTCATACTTGTGCAGGTCGACAAATGTTTTTCGGCCCATATGGTTGTCGTTCTTCATTTGAGGCTCTGCAAACCTTCCATCAAGGTCTTCCTTTTCCAATACGTGTCTCAAGTATTCATCGGTGATCTCCGTTTTTGCTGCGAAAACCACAACAGCAGAGGAATTTAGAACCTTTTGCTCATTAAAGCTGAAGAACCCCTGAGTGGCTTTTGAAATTCTTTTCTTGCCTTCCTCAGTGCTTGCCAACACAAAATGCCATGGCTGAACATTGGTGGATGAAGGCGACAATTGAAGCAGGGTTTCGATTTTTTCCAAATCTTCTCCCGATATTTTTTTTACGGGGTCGAATTCCTTTGTAGAGTATCTTGTGTTTAGCGCTTTAATCAAATCCATTTTTGTTCTCCTTTTTTATCATTGTAGTTTGCGGTACATCCGCAACGGTTTTAAATTATAAATTAGGTTTTCTTCTCAATATTTTTTTGTTTCGATTGGCCGAATCGATGTAACATTTATTGTTACATCGATAATTTACCACGCTTCAGTTGTAATGTCAATAGTTACAACGATATTTTTTAGTGCCGGGCGAATTATTGTAACAATTGACGTTACAACGCGTATTTGCTACAATTGCAGTGGAGGTGAAGTCATGAGAATAACATCCCGTTTCACCATAGCCATACACACAATGCTGGTTATCGCGTGTTTTTCCGATGAGCGAAAAGTGACATCAAAGTTCATAGCAGGCAGCACGAATTCGAATCCGGTGGTCATTCGAAGGCTGTTGGGGCAGTTGAAGGAGGCCGGTCTGGTTGAGGTAAAGAAGGGAGTGGGCGGCGCTTCTATCATAAAGCCGCTTAGGGACATAACTCTTCAAGATATTTTTGATGCGGTTGAGCCTGCGGATGAAAAAATTTTCGGCTTTCATGACAATCCGAATTGCGATTGCCCGGTAGGCAAAAATATCCATACAATATTGGACGGGCATCTCTTGGACATAGAACAGGCTATGTACAATAAGATGCGGCAAATTAATCTACAGGAATTACTGGAGGAGACAAAACCCTATATGTAGAATCGGATTATCATTTAATGTATGATGAAGTTTTTTTTTAATGAATTGATGTTTGTACAATGAAAGGAGA
>CAZEHH010000138.1:0-3417 GCA_964512505.1 uncultured Peptostreptococcaceae bacterium | reverse complement strand
CTTTGAGCAAGAAAAAACAAGCTTCTATAATAAAAGCTTGTCTCGTCTCTTAATTAATTTATATTGGCGCTTTCGCCGGAATAAATGTATATTATTCTTTCGCATATGTTTGTAATATGGTCGGCTATTCTTTCGAGGTATCTGCCAATGAAAAGCAGCTTGGTTCCCTGGTTTATATATCGTCCGTCCTCATGTATCATAATCAGTATTTCGCTGTATATATCCTTGTAAAGATTGTCGATAATGTCGTCTTCCTCGCCGACTTCATAAGCAATGCTTATGTTTCCGTCAATGAAGCTCCGCTTTGAGTTCCTTAGCATTCCGCTTATTATCCTTTGCATTTTCGGAATGTCCACAAGCGGTTTTATAAGGGGCTCTTCTCCGATCTTCATTGTCTCCTTTGCTATGTTGACAGAGAAATCTCCCACCCGCTCAAGATCCGTTATTATTTTAGCTATGGAAAAAATGGTTCTGAGGTCTATCGCCATTGGCTGCTGGAGAGCAATAAGCTCAAGTGAATCCTCTTCAATCCTTTCCATCTGCCTGTCTATCTCGTCGTCCATCATTATGACTCTTCTCGCCTTTTCAATATCCTGGGCAACAAGCGAATCCACTGCCATCACAAATATTTCCTCTACGTTTTCCATCATGGAAACGACATCGCTTTTCAAGTTGCCGATTGCCTCATCGTATTGTTCTCTTCCCATTTTTCAATCCTCCTTCTATCCGAACCTACCGGTAATATAGTCCTCTGTGCGCTTGTTCCTGGGATTTGTGAAAATCCTGTTGGTCTCGTCAAACTCCGCCATTTCCCCCATTATGAAGAATGCGGTATTGTCCGATATCCTTGCCGCCTGCTGCATCGAGTGAGTGACAATCACTATTGTGTAACGCTTTTTCAGCTGTTCCATCAGGGATTCTATCTTTGAAGTCGCAATAGGATCAAGGGCCGAAGTGGGCTCGTCCATAAGAATAACCTCGGGTTCCACCGCCAAGGCTCTTGCGATGCAAAGCCTCTGCTGCTGCCCCCCGGAAAGGCCCAGCGCGCTTTTTTTCATTCTGCCCTTGACTTCATCCCATAGGGCCGCCTGCACAAGGCTCTTCTCGACTATCTCGTCAAGGTCGGATTTTTTCTTCATGCCATGTGTCCTGGGACCATAGGCAACATTGTCATATATGCTCATCGGAAACGGATTCGGCTTCTGAAAAACCATCCCGACTCTTTTTCTCAGTTTGATTACATCTATATTCCTGTATATGTCGTCACCGTCAAGCTTTACGCTTCCTTTGATAGTTACTCCCTCTATCAAATCATTCATTCTGTTCAGAGTCCTGAGGAATGTCGACTTTCCGCATCCTGAAGGCCCTATGAATGCTGTCACCTTGTTTTCTTCAATGTCCATCGAAACATCCTTTATTGCCTGAAACTCTCCATAAAACAAATCCAGATTCTTTATTTCAAATTTTACTCCCAATGTTCCGCCTCCTGTCATCTGTTTCTATTCAATGCGCTGGCAGTCTTTTTCGCAATGAAATTGAGAAAAGCCACCAAAAGTATTAGAACCGCCGCTGTCGCGTAAGCCTTTTCAAATGATATGCCCTCTTTCGCAAGAAGGTACAGATGAACTGACAAGGTTCTTCCTGACTCCATAAAACCTTTCGGTATGTAGGGAGCCATTCCGACGGTCATGTATATAGCAGCCGTCTCGCCGATTATCCTGCCGACGCTTAGAATCACAGCCGCCAATATTCCCGGAACCGCAGACGGCAAAACCACGTTCACAATTGTGCTGAGCTTTGAAGCCCCGAGTCCCAGACTGCCTTCCCTGTAGCTTTGCGGAACCGACTTCAAGGCTTCCTCCGTCGTCCTTACTATGGTAGGAAGAACCATTATGCTCAGCGTCAAGGCACCCGACAATATTGAAAACTTGAAGTGCAGGGCCGTTACAAAGAACAGAAATCCGAAAAGGCCGAATATTATTGACGGTATTCCCGCCAGCGACTCAGTGGCAAACCGTATGGTCCTTACAAGTTTGCCCGGCTTTGCGTATTCGACAAGATATATTGCCGCACAGATGCCTATCGGCGTCGCCATTGCAACGGAGACAATTATCAAATAAAAGGTGGTTGCGATCATGGGCAATATGCCGCCCTCACCGTCTCCCCGGGCCATTTCAGTAAGGAAAGCCCAGCTTATCGATCCCATACCCTTTATGAAAACGTAAGCAATTATCCAAACAAGAATTCCCATAGTAACGGATGCCGAAAGCCAGACGAGGCCTCTCAGTATCCTGTCTTTCATCGAGTTGTCTTTCATATCAGTCACCAGCCTTGCCTGTAAGAAGGTTGAGAAGAATGTTCAGCCCCATTATGAAAATAAAAAGCACCACACCGGTTGCAAAAAGTGCATCCTGGTGCATTCCGAAGGCGTATCCCATCTCAATTGCTATGTTTGCCGTCATTGTCCTTACCCTGTCGAGTATCGAATCCGGTATCAGGGCTGTGTTTCCTCCCACCAGTATTACGGCCATGGTCTCTCCTATCGCTCTTCCTATTCCAAGAACCACAGCAGCCAGGATGCCTGATTTTGCCGCAGGAATCACCACTTTGAAAATTGTTTGCATCTGGCTTGCACCCATGGCAAGGGAACCTTCCCTGTACTCCCGTGGAACCGCCCTGAGAGCGGCTTCGGATATGCTTACAACCGTTGGAAGAATCATTACCGCAAGTATGAAAATTATTGCCAGAAGGCTGTTGCCCCCACCCCCCAACCATTTGTCGATTATAGGCACGATGACCACAAGCCCGAAGAAGCCGTAAACCACCGAGGGTATTCCCGCCAAAAGGTCAACTGCGGGTCTTATGATGCCGGCAATTTTACTTGGAGCTATCTCGGAAAGAAAAACAGCTGTCATGAGCCCTATTGGGACACCTACAATTATTGCCCCGAAAGTACCTGCAATCGACGCTACGATCATCGGAAGAATTCCGAAAACATCACCGAGGGGCTGCCATTGCCTCCCAAGAATGAATTTTCCTATTCCATACTCGAATATGAAAGGCCCGCCGCGCGCAAATACAAACAAGGTAATCACCGCAACACTTAAAACAGCCGTGAATGCGCAAAACAGAAAAACTGCCTCAACCAGTTTCTCGAATCTCTTTCTGCCTTTGTTTTCTGCCATTTTATACGATTTTTCTTCTATTTTCTTTTCTTCATGCAATCTCGAATCTTCCATCGGCCCACCTCTCGCTGCTTTATTGCTGATTGATCCGTTTTCCCTTGCACGGCTCAAGGCTTCGCTGGATTTGCGAAGCCTTTGCACATGTTGTTCTATTCCTTCGCTCGATGCATCATGCGATTATTTTACCGGTATTGCCTTTTCTGCGACTATTTCCTGTCCCTCTGCGCTGAAT
>CAZEHH010000137.1:0-3424 GCA_964512505.1 uncultured Peptostreptococcaceae bacterium | reverse complement strand
AGGACTTGGAGTCTCCCCTCGAATTCATGAGATTGACAATTCCCAGAAGGGTTTACACGAACAGACACATGGAGGTCATAGCCGACGCTGTGATAAATGTTGCAAAGAATGCGGAAAAACTCGTAGGCTTCGAGTTCGAGTATGAACCGAAGGTACTCAGGCACTTTACTGCGAAACTCAGACCGGTAAAATAACCATTGAAGCTTTATTTGAATGAATCAAAATTGTTATTAATTTAGTTTTCCAACAAGGGCAAATTCCGTTTTTCACGGAATTCTGCCCTTGTTTTTGTATCACTTCCTTTATGCAGCGATGCATTTTTAAAGACATAAGGTTTGGGAATGACATTTTGCCCTAAGTGCAATATCCGAAAACCGCTATTGTTGATTCGTTTTGTACTGTATAATGATAATTGAGATTAGAAAACAAAAGAGTCTGTCATGCAGCAGAATATATATGGGGGATGTTTTTATGGACAAATCGGCATATCAATTGGCCAGAACAACAAAAGATAAAAAATTTGACGGCCAATTTTTCTTTGGTGTTAAAACAACTGGTATTTTTTGCAGACCGTCCTGTCCTTCCCCAGTTGCAAAAGAGGAGAATGTGGTTTATTTCGACAATGTATTCGATGCCATGGAACAAGGTTTCAGGCCATGTTTGAGATGCAGGCCGGATATAGATGTGGAATACTATAATGGGAACGTTGACGGAGCATCCGTTGTCGACACAGCGCTTGAAAAAATATACAACGGATTTTTAAACAACCATACAATAAGCGAACTTGCAAAATCGTTGTTCTTGTCGGGAAGACATCTCAGAAAATTGTTTGTCGAGAATCTGGGAATGCCCCCTGTCAAGATCGCCAAATATCACAAATCAATTTTTGCAAAAAAACTGCTTCTGTATTCTGAACTGTCCGTGACTGAAGTCGCATTTGCATCAGGCTTCCGTTCTGTGAGGCAGTTCAACGATGTGTTCAAGAAAATTTTTGGGATGACACCCACAGCGTTGAGAAAAAAATGCTCAAAGGGGGAACACAGCACAGAGAAACTGAAATTCCTATTGCCCTACAATAAACCTTTTAATTTTGACAGAATGCTTTTATTTATAAAAAATCGTGCTATCAGAGGCATCGAAGTCATTAACGGCAGCTGCTACAGCCGAACATTCAGAATCAACGATTCAAAGGGATACTTTGTTGTTTCTGATAATAAAAAGAAATCGGCTTTGGAGCTGAGCATTCACTGTGACGACATAAGATCCTACATGGCAATCTACAACAGTGTGCGCAGAATGTTCGATTTGGATTGCAATGTGGCTGCAATAAACGAGAAGTTGGGCAGGGATGAAATATTGGCAAAAGGCATGAAGGGAGGACAGGTGCCGCGTCTGCCAATTGCATTCAACCCATTTGAACTTACAATCAGGGCGATTCTTGGCCAACAGATATCCGTAAAAGCCGCTACGACTTTGGCCGGAAGGATTGCTGAAAAAATGAACATTCAAACTGATGGCAGCTATCCGGATGGACTCGATTATTTTTTCCCGAACGAAATGGAATTGCAGCAGCTCGACATTGATGGGCTCGGCATAACGAAGTCGAGAAGAGAGACTATAGAAAGGGTTGTCAGCCATCTTGCGGATGGAACATTGACTCTTTCATCGAATCAATCACTGAAGAAATTCCATGAAGCATTTTCTTCGATTAAGGGGATTGGCGATTGGACTGTGAATTATGTCGCAATGCGCGGCTTGGGGATGATTGATGGTTTTCCGGCAACTGATTTGGGAATCATCAAGGCCCTTTCGAAAGACGGCATCAAACCGACAGGCAAGACGATTAGAAAAATGAGTGAAAAATGGCGTCCATACCGGGCATACGCGACTTTGTGCCTGTGGAACCAGGAAACGCTAAAGGAGGAGTAATGTATTATACAAAATTTGAAACATGGCTTTGCGATATGGTTTTTGTGGGGGACGAACATGGGATAAGGCGCTTGCATCTGTGCACAAGCGGTAACAACAGGAATTTTGCTGTTTCGGAAGACTGGGTTGAGAACCCCGGTTTTTTTAAGGATGAAATTCTTCAGATCAAAGAATACCTTGAAGGGGAAAGGAAAAGTTTCGATATCAATCTGAATCCTGAAGGGACGGAATTCCAGAAAAGAGTATGGAGGCGGCTTTGCCAAATACCCTATGGCAAAACAGCGAAATACAAGGAAATAGCACTTTCCATTGGAAATGAGAATGCTTCTAGAGCCGTGGGAATGGCAAACAGCAAAAACCCTATTCCTTTGATAATCCCATGCCACAGAGTTGTAGGATCGGATGGGAAATTGACCGGATATGCTTTCGGGCTTGATGCAAAGCAAAAGCTCATATCACTTGAAATAGAGGATTGTGAAAAGAGCGCACATTGCAAATGAGTGAATTCCAAAGCCCACTCCAAAAATTAAGGAGTGGGCTTTTTCATGCATGATTATGAATCCGAAGTGAAAAGCAGCCAGTCATTTTAGTGCCTGTCTATGTAACCCTGCAATTCCTCATGCCACAATACGGTGTCGTATACCTGCGGCTCGGTTTCCTCATTCATCAAAAGGTCAAGCAAATGCCTGGGCGTTTTGCCTCCGATATGCATGGCCTTGATGCAGGAAACACAATAAACGCAAACATCTTCGCAAGGCATTGATTCCGCCCGATCGATCATCTTGCTGTGGACTTCCCTGATTGAAAATTTCGGATAGTATATATCTCCGCAGCATTTGGAATCCGGGCCAATGAACTCAGTCTCCACAATTTTTATGTTCATCTTTTTAAGCAGGCTTCGAACAGATTCATGCACCTGCGGTTTTCCACGCACATCGCATGAATCGTGGATTGAGATTTTCAAACCATTGTAATCCGGATAACTGAACGAATCCAATCCATCAAGTATTTCCCACAAAGATATGGTAGAGATTCCATCGTACAGCGTGCTGAATCTTTTGTCGCAACCGGGACAGACATTGATGATCAATGAGCCCGCTTCTAGTTTTGGGTCGTGCTTGCAGCATATTTTATGCATGGCGACTTCGCCATAATTTTTATTCAAAAACTCTATAATTTCGTTTTCCATTTCAGGCTTATAAAGACTCATAGCGCATCCGGGATTAAAATACATTTTTTTCATAATATTGTTCCCCCTGATAATTTTAAGTATATTGTACATGAAAACAAACATATTTGATAGCGGTTTACGGTCATGGCATTCTCGCTTTTTAAGCCTGATTGCATCTTGCAAGAAGGATTTGGGATATATTTATTGAAATAAACATGTAGAGAAAAATTCGGGGAAGTGGAACAATGAAAAAGATAGTAAGCGCAGGTGGAATCGTCAGTTTTCACAACACAATACTTATGCTCAAGAAATTCAACGGCGACT
>CAZEHH010000136.1:0-3496 GCA_964512505.1 uncultured Peptostreptococcaceae bacterium | reverse complement strand
ATAAAATTGACAGCCTTGCTCTTTCCGGCAAAAGCGATTTGGCATTTGTAATAGGGGGCTCGCTTGGACTTTCGGCAGACGTTTTGCAAAGGGCCGATTTCAAGCTCTCCTTTTCCAAAATGACCTTTCCCCACCAGCTCATGAAAGTGATACTGCTCGAGCAGATTTACAGATCGTTCAGGATTCTAAAGAACGAGCCTTACCACAAGTAGTGTATATAAAAATACCCATAGCGGTATGATACGGAGAACCGTATCACAAGTAAGGCTATGAAGAATCAAATTAATTTATCTTAAATTTGACGAAGTTGCACTCTAAATTATATGAAATTGCATTCAGGTTTTGAATTCTTGCCCAGGCAGACATCCAAATCCATCAATGAAAATCAGACAAATCCATCAATTAAAAGATAACAGATGAGGGGCGGTGGAAATCAAACTGGGTGATTATGAAGTGGATTCCGCAGCTCGCAATCTCTTGAAACTAAGTGACAAAATTGATAGCAGCAGAATGAATAAACCGTCATTTTTGATGGTAGTGACGGGAACAATGTATTCCTATAAAAGAGACGATGGGGTTTTGGTTGTTCCCATTGGGTGTTTGAAGAACTAAAAAATGTAATTGGCTGAAAAGAATATTATTTGAACAGGGACCGGTCGAATTAATTTCTTCCGGCTTCTTCCGGTTGTTGTGGTTAAGGGAGTTGATAAAGGAAAAGCCACTCGAAAGAATCACACTATAAGCTTACGAAATTGCATCCTGATTTTCAATAAAGTGTCCAAGAAATAGTCTAAATCTAACAATTCAAAACACATTACGCATAATAATTCGATTGACATTCGAATTATTATTGTAAATTTTCATAATTCAGGTTATAATTATGAAAAAGGAGAAAGGATATGATAAATCGAAAAAAGTATATGGATAGACTTATCCAATACAGAGATAATGATTTTGTGAAAGTGATTACGGGTGTCAGGCGATCAGGCAAATCTTCATTGCTTGTTTTATTTAAAGAGTTTCTATTGAGCTGTGGTGTTGCCGAAAGTCAAATCGTCGAGATCAATTATGAGAAATATATATTTGACGATCTGAAACGCGGAGATTCATTGCATAAATACATTGATGGTAAAATTACTAATGATGACAGAATGTATTTCCTGATTGATGAAGTGCAGGAAATAACCGAATGGGCAAAGGTGATCAACAGCATTAGAGTAAGTTATAATGCGGATATATATGTGACGGGGTCAAACTCAAGAATGTTTTCGGGAGAACACCTGACCTATCTATCTGGGCGATATATTGAAATTAAAGTATTCCCGCTTTCTTTCAAAGAGTTTCTTGAGTTCAAATCATACAGTGAAGAAAAGGCAGAAGACTATTTTGACGAGTATCTTCGAATTGGCGCTTTTCCAGCGGTTAGTCTGGCGAATCAAGAAGAACTGGTTGAAGCGATACTATCCGGTTTATTCGATTCAATATTCACGAGAGATATCATACTCAGGGGAAAGATCAGGGATGAAGGCGCTTTCTATAAAGTTGCAAAGTTTGTATTCGAGAATATTGGAAGCAATACTTCCGCTAATGCCATCAAGAACACAATGATTTCAAATGGACATAAAATTACTTCTGATACGGTGGATAACTATTTGCAGCTGATGTGTGATGCACATATGCTTTATCAGTGTGAGCGCTATGACATACGGGGAAAAGAACGATTGAAAACCAATGGCAAGTATTATGTCGTTGACACAGGACTTAGAAATAAGTTGATTGGTTATCGCAAAGGAAACCTTGGGCACATTATTGAAAATATTGTCTATATACAGCTATTGCGGTTAGGATATGAAGTTGCAGTGGGCAAAAATATGTCTTATGAAGTGGATTTCATAGCTGTAAAAGAATCTTCAAAAATTTATTTTCAGGTGAGTCTGTCGGCCCTGGATGAACTCACTTATGACAGGGAAATGAAGTCTTTGCTAAGAATCAATGATCAATATCCCAAGTATTTGATAACAATGGATAAGGTGAATCTATCGAAAGAGGGAATAGTCCATATCAATCTTTTCAAATTTTTATTGAATGACATTGATTTCTAAATATCGATTTTCAGGTTGATGATGCATTTATATGGTTTCGAAAAGATACGGTGAGCCCTACCACGAAAAAGACACAATCACTGGGGACAATCACTGGGGACGGCTCTTTTTGATTGCTAAAACGATTGGGTGTAGCCGCTTTGTGTTCAACAGGTCTTTAAATGATTGGAACAAATCATATGAAGAAACCGGAAAGGGTTTGTCGTATAATACTTGTTCGTCTAAATTGCCTATACTGAAAACAGAATTTCCTTGGCTTAAAGAAGTGGATTCCATCGCTCTTCAATCATCGGTTAGAAATCTTGCCGATGGATATAACCGGTTTTTTAAAAAGCAAAATGAAAAACCTCGTTTTAAATCCAAGAAAAACAAGGTTCAGTCATATACTACAAAGTTTGTAAACAACAATCTTGCGGTTATTGATAACAAAATCAAACTTCCTAAATTGGGACTTGTAAAGTTTGCAAAATCTCGTGAAGTTGATGGCCGAATCATAAATGCCATAATTCGAAGAAACGCAAGCGGTAAATATTTCATTTCAATACTTGCTGAAACCAATATTGAAACCTTGCCTAAAACAGGTAAGTCTTGTGGTATAGACCTTGGCCTCAAGGATTTTGCCATTGTCTCTGACGGCACAATCTATAAAAATCCAAAATGTTTCAGAACTCTTGAACAAAAACTAGCCAAAGAACAATGCATTCTTTCGAGACGAAAATTCGGCAGCAAGAATTGGCACAAGCAGAGAATCAAGGTCGCCAAAGTCCACGAAAGAATTGCCAACACCAGAAAAGACCATTTGCATAAAATTTCAACCGATATTATCAAAAGCCACGACATTATCGGGATTGAAGATCTTGCTCCTGTAAATATGCTCAAAAACCACAAGTTAGCCAAATCTATTGCTGATGCATCCTGGTCTGAGTTCCGGTCCATGCTTGAGTATAAGGCTGATTGGTACGGAAAAACTGTGGTTTCTGTTGACCGGTATTTTGCTTCAAGTCAAATTTGCTCTAATTGTGGATACAAAAATCCTAAAACAAAAGACTTAAAAGTCCGATCATGGGTTTGTCCAGTATGCGGAACAAAGCATGACCGCGACCTAAACGCAAGCATTAACATACACAATGAAGCCCTAAGGCTTCTAACCGCCGGGACGACGGAGGTAGCCTGATTAAAACCGACCATTAGGTCGGTGTTTCCAGGAATCCCCCACCTCAATGCATTAGCATAGGTGGGGGTAGTTCAAACGACAGGACAATAAAATGATTCGATTTGAAAAACTTTGCGACAAGTTGGATGAACTCAGCGCAGAATTGCGGATGGTATGGAGGAAAAGATGACTGAATTATTGGCACCGGCAGGAAACATGGAAGCGTTGAAAGCCGCAATCT
>CAZEHH010000135.1:0-3585 GCA_964512505.1 uncultured Peptostreptococcaceae bacterium | reverse complement strand
ATAAACCACTTTTCCGTCTATCATTGTCCAAATAACTTCGCTGTGCGCGTCGAAAGGATCCCTGTCCCAAAGCACCAGGTCGGCATCCTTGCCTTCGTCTATGCTTCCTAACCTGTCCCCTACGCCGATTATTTCAGCTGCATTTATAGTTATCGCTTTCATCGCGTCGATCCGCTTCATCCCTGCCTTGACCGCCAGCGATGCGCAAAGAGGAAGGTATTGTATCGGAATCACCGGATGATCCGTCATTATGGCGATTTTAATGCCCGCATTCGAAAGAATCCCGGGTGTCTTGAATGTCAGGTTCTTAAGCTCGAACTTGGATCTTTCCGAAAGGCTCGGTCCTACGATAGGAGCGAAATTTTCCTTCTTCAGATGGTCGACTATGAGGTGCCCCTCTGTGCAGTGCTCAATTGTCATGTCCAAATCGAATTCCTTGGCTATTCTTATTGCGGTCATTATGTCGTCCGCCCTGTGGGCGTGAGCCTTGATGGGCAGCTTCTTTTCAACCACTTCGGCGAGAGCTTCCATCTTGAAGTCGAAATCGGGCTTATCGGCATCTTCGTCCGTTTCCGCAAGTTTTTTCTTTTCAACATATTCTTTCGCCTTTATGAAGTTTTCCCTCAAAAGGGCCGCCGTACCCATTCTTGTGACCGGAGACTCTTCCCTGTCGTTGTAAGTCCTTTTGGGATTTTCCCCAAGTGCGCACTTTATTGCGCAAGGAGCCTTCACAATCATGTCGTCTATGCAGATTCCCCATGTCTTTACGACCGCGAACTGCCCTCCTATGACATTTGCGCTTCCCGGTCCGGTGGCGGTTGCCGTTATTCCTCCAGCCCTGGCTTCCTCGAAAGTCCTGTCCATGGGGTTGATGGCGTCGATCGCCCTCATTTCGGGGGTTACGGGATCGACGCTCTCATTTCCGTCCGATCCCTCAAATCCTACCCCGTCCTCCCACATTCCCAGATGCGAATGGGCATCTATGAATCCCGGGTAAAGCTGCATGCCTTCTGCGTCCAGAAGCTCCGCACCCTTTAAAAGCTCCTCCGGAACAGGCATGCCGCCTGTCTTCAGTATCTTTCCATCATTTATCGCAACAAATCCGTTCTCGATTGCGTCGCCGGAAATGGTGTTTACAATTGCATTCCTTATAATAAGCATAAATGCCTCCTGTTTATTTCTTGAGTCCCTTCATGGAAAGCGACACTCTTTTTCTCTCCAAATCGACCGAAATGACCCTGACCTGAACCTCGTCCCCTACCGATACAGCATCCATCGCCTTCTTGATGAACTTGTCGCTGAGCTCGGATATGTGGACAAGTCCGTCGTTCTTGAGGCCTACATCCACAAAAGCCCCAAAGTCAGTAACATTCCTTACTGTTCCCGGAAGTATCATGTCCACCTTTAGGTCCTCTATCTTCAAGACGTCGCTGCGGAAAAGCGGCTTGACCATTTCATCCCTGGGGTCCCTGCCCGGTTTCTTGAGCTCCTCGACAATGTCCTTGAGGGTCGGGAAACCCATTTCAAGGTCTTCGGCAATCTTTTTGAGGTGCTTGTCGACAAGCTTCCTTCTGTCCTTTGAAGTCATCTGCTTGGGCTTGGAAATCTTGAAGGACTTGAGCGCTTCGAAACTCTTGAGCGTGGTTCCTTTTTCGGGCACTTTCAACGCATTTGCGTCTTCAGGTATTTCATACGCCAGAATTTTTTCATCCAAGTCGTGCAGTCGACCCTTCTTGACGTCCTCAAGCGAGTATCCCATTTTTTCAAGAAACTTGTTGGTCGCTTGGTACGACTCGGGATGCACAGCTGTGTTGTCGAGAGCGTTTTGCCCGTCCGCAATCCGGAGGAATCCTGCAGCCTGCTCGTATGCCGAAGGTCCGAGCCTCTTGACCTTTAGAAGCTGGCTCCTCTCGTCGAAACGGCCGTTCTCTTCCCTTGTCTTGACTATGTTTCCTGCAACCGATTTGCTCAGCCCCGCTATGTGCTGCAGAAGCGATGACGAAGCCGTGTTGAGGTCGACTCCTACCTTGTTGACAGAGTCCTCCACTACGCCGTCTAAAACGCCCTTCAGCCTGGTCTGGTTGACGTCGTGCTGATACTGGCCCACGCCAACCGATTTGGGGTCTATTTTGACCAGTTCCGCGAGCGGGTCCTGAAGCCTTCTTCCTATTGATATGGCTCCACGGATTGAAACATTTATGTCCGGGTACTCCTCGTTGGCAACCTTGGAGGCAGAGTATACAGAAGCTCCCGCCTCGTTCACTATTGTATAATATACCTTCCTTTCAATCTCCGAAATCATCTCCGATACAATTATCTCCGATTCCCTCGAGCCTGTTCCGTTTCCTATCGCTATTATGTTTACGCCATGCTTCTCTATCATTCCCTTAAGTATCTTCTTCGCCTCTTCAACCTTGTTCTGGGGCTTTGTAGGATAGACAGTCGTATAGTCCAGCAGTTTTCCCGTACCGTCCACTATGGCTATCTTGCAGCCCGTTCTGTAGGCGGGGTCGAACCCCATGACAACCATGTTCTTTATGGGAGCCACCAAAAGGAGATTCTTGAGATTCTCTCCGAAAACCTTTATCGCCTGCTCTTCAGCCATCTCCGTCAGGGTGTTTCTTATTTCCCTCTCTATCGAAGGCGCAATTAGCCTCTTGTAGCTGTCTTCTATCGCCTCTTCGATGTACGGTTTCGCGAGGCTTTCAGTGTTTGATATTGTCCTGTCCTTGAGCCCTTGCACAATCATATCCGCAGGAGCCTCGATCTTGACCTTGACAAACTCTTCCTTCTCGGCACGGTTTATAGCCAGAATCCTGTGCGGGGGCATCTTGACCAGGGGTTCGCTGTACTCGTAGTAAAGCTCGTAGACAGACTTCTGCTCCTTGTCCACCGCCTCTGTGACAAGGGTTCCCTTTTCAAAGCTTAAAGATCTCACGTATTTTCTGTTCTCGGCATCGTCGGATATTCTTTCAGCTATTATGTCCATTGCGCCCTTTATGGCTTCCTCCGCCGAAGACACGCCTTTCTCCCCATCGACATATTTTTCAGCTTCCTTGTCGATTCCGGCAGGCGCATCGGACTGTTCCATAATAAAATCCGCCAAGGGCTCGAGCCCTTTTCCCATTGCTATTGTGGCCCTTGTCCTGCGCTTGGGACGATAAGGCCTGTAGAGGTCCTCGACCTCGTTGAGTATTTGCGCCGCCTCTATTTTTTCCTTAAGCTCGTCGGTCAGCTTGCCCTGCTCGTCTATTAGCCTGAGAACCTCTTCCTTCTTCTTGTGGAGGTTCCGAAGATATGTAAGGCGGTCGTCCAGGTCCCTAAGCACGACATCGTCGAGATTTCCCGTGGCTTCCTTCCTGTATCTTGCTATGAAGGGAATCGTGTTCCCCTCGTCAATTAGATTCACAGTGCTTCTCACCTGCGAAGCCTTCACGCCGAGTTCCTTTGCCAATTGCTTTATTATTCTTTCCATTTTACGCACCTCTAAACTTTCTTTTATTATTTTCACGGAAATGTCCGCAAGACTCAAATGGTCACACCTTTTATTTTATCACATAAAAAGAAGCCTTTCATAGGCTTCTT
>CAZEHH010000134.1:0-3592 GCA_964512505.1 uncultured Peptostreptococcaceae bacterium | reverse complement strand
ATCGAAAACACACAATGCATGATCAATTCTTCCGGAGAAACGGGAATGCTCCTTATCGATGCCACTAATTTGACACACCGGAAAGTCATGGATTTGATAAAAAACAACCATTGTGGCAAATAATTAAAAAAGCAGGCCGAAAGGCCTGCTTTTATTAAGATTTGACATGAACAGAAAGAGTAGTAAAATACATATAGGAGAGGAGGATTAAAATGGAAAAAGCAAACAATATATCTATGGTGTCGATAAGGCGCCTGCCAAAGTACTATAGATATCTCGAGGAGCTCATGGACAGGGATGTAAGCAAGATATCCTCAAAGGAGCTTGGCTCGATAATGGGTTTCACCGCATCGCAGATAAGGCAGGACCTCAATAACTTCGGAGGCTTTGGACAGCAGGGATATGGTTACAATGTGAAGGAACTTCATGATGCAATAGGCAAAATACTCGGGCTTGACAAGGAATACAATGTGATAATAATAGGTGCCGGAAACTTGGGACAGGCACTGGCCAACTACAATAACTTTGGGAAAGCCGGTTTCAAATGCATTGCAATGTTTGACAAGAATCCTAAAATGATAGGTTTGAAAATCAGGGACGCGGAAGTCATTGATTCAGACATGCTGTGTTCATTTCTTAGAGAAAAACATGTAGACATAGCGATAATAGCCACAAATGCAGAGGCTGCGCAGGAAGTGACCCACAATGCCACAGGATGCGGGGTCAAGACAATCTGGAACTTCACGAACACAGACATTGAGGTGCCGGAAGATGTAATTGTCGAGAACGTGCATCTCATAGAAAGCCTTTTCACCCTTTCATTCTTGATGAACAACAGATAAGAAAATAAAAACGGACCCATGGGGATAAATCCTCGGGTCCGTTTTTTTATGCCTGTTTTACTGTTGAAAATTAAGGGTAAATAAATGTTGACACCCGGGGGCACTGATGTTATTATATTAACAAACACCCCATGGGGGTATAGGTATGGAGGAAAAAATGGTTTCTGCAAAAGATAGAATATATGATGTTTTGACGCATGACAAGGCTCTTGATAAAGTTTTCAAGAAACACGGCATCAGGTGCTACGGCTGAGGAGGGGCTCTTTTCAAGAGCATCGGAGATGCTTGCAGCAGATACAATGTCGATGAAGAAAGTCTTATAAACGAACTCAATGAGAGAGGTGCTGTATGAAAAAGGAAAAAATTCTTGTAATAGGCGGCGTTGCCGCGGGAACAAAGACAGCGGCAAAAATAATGAGGGAGAATCCCGCAGCGGAAGCTGTAATAGTCACAAGGGACGAACACATTTCATATGCGGGCTGCGGGCTTCCATACTATATAGGCGGAGTCATTGAAGAGGAAAGGGAGCTGGTGGTAAAGACTCCCGAGGAATTCACTTTGGCAACCGGGGTCGACGTGTTTGTGAAGCATGAAGCAAAGACTGTGGACATGGAAAAGAAGGAAGCCTTGGTTGTCAACAATGAAACCGGAGAGGAAAAGGCCTTTCCTTTCGACAAGCTTGTTTTCGCTACCGGAGCCGCTCCTTTTGTCCCTCCGATAAAGGGCGTGGAACTTGAAAATGTGTATTCTCTCAGAAGAGTCACAGACGCCTTGAACATAAGGAAACTGGTAGACGACGGCGAAATCAATGACGCGGTCGTCATAGGCGGAGGATTCATAGGCCTCGAAGTCGCCGAGAACCTCAAGGAAAGAGGAATAAACGTCAGCATAATAGAGTTGATACCCCACATTCTACCACCCTTTGACGAAGAAATGGCGCTTTTGGCGCAAAGGCACATGGTTGAAAAGGGAGTTGACATATTTGGGGCTGAACGGGCCCAGGCAATCGAAGGGGAAACGAAGGTAACAGGCGTAAAGACCGACAGAAGAATCTTGAAAGCCGATTTGGTCATAGTCTCCGTAGGAGTAAGGCCAAGCGTGGCTCTGGCCAAGAGCATAGGGGTCGAGATTGGCGAAACGGGAGCAATAAAAGTCAACGACATGATGGAAACCAACCTCAAGGACGTTTATGCGGTTGGCGACTGCGCAGAAACCACAAACCTCATCACAGGAAAGACGGCCTGGTACCCGATGGGTTCCACGGCAAACAAGATGGGAAGAATAGCCGGAATAAACATAGGCGCTGAAAATGAGAAGGACAGCTTAAGCGGAGTGTTGGGAACAACTGTTGTAAAGCTTTTCGGAGTAAATGCCGCCAGGACAGGACTCTCCGAGAGGGATGCGGTCAAGCTGGGATACGAAGTCGAAAGCGTTATCGTTCCGGCAAACGACAGGGCCCACTATTTCCCGGGATACAGAAGCATAGTAACCAAACTTGTGGCGGAGAAGGAAACGGGAAGGCTTCTCGGAGCTCAGATAGTCGGAGAGGGAGTTGTAGACAAGCCTATAGACATAATGGCAACCGCAATCACCTTCGGAGCAAAGGTCGACGACCTTGAAAAGCTGGACCTTGCTTACGCGCCGCCCTTCTCGAGCGCGATGGCTTCCACCATCGTGTCGGCCAATGTCCTCAGGAACATATACAAGGGCAAATTGAAAACAATCAATCCCAGAATACTGAAGGAAAGGCTCGGCGAGGTCCTTGTTTTGGACGTAAGGGACGAAGCGTCCCACTTCATAAGGTCGATCCCCGGTTCCGTAAACATATATTCGGCCGAAATCGAAATGGAAGCGGACAAACTCGACAAGAAAAAAGAAACAGTTGTAGTCTGCAAAGTCGGAAAGGAAGCTTATCTGACATCGCTTAAACTCAAGGCCATGGGATTTGAAGACGTTAAAATACTCGAAGGCGGAATGGAAGCCTACCCATACGAAACCGAATAACAAGGAGGAAATAAAATGAGTGAAATAAAATTGAATCTTAAAGGAATGCAGTGTCCCGGACCCATCATGGAAGTTTTCAAGGCATCAAAAAAAGCCGAGTCGGGAGATGTCATAGTCGCAACGGTAAGCGACAGGGGCTTTGAAAAGGACATACAGGCATGGGCAAAGAAGACCGGAAACGAGATATTGGACATGGACGTAACAGAAACCGAAATAACCGCTAAAATAAAGATGAAATAGGAGGTTTCAATGGTCGATAAAAAAACAATAATCGTATTCAGTGGAGACATGGACAAAGTAATGGCAAGCCTGATCATAGCAAACGGAGCGGCAGCCATGGGAAGCGAAGTCACAATGTTCTTCACATTCTGGGGACTCAACACCCTCAGAAAAGCAAAGAAAATAAAAGTCAAGAAAGACTTCATGGAAAAAATGTTCGGATGGATGATGCCGAGGGGAACAGAAAAGATGGGGCTATCCAAAATGAACTATTTGGGCATGGGAGCCGCAATGATGAAGAGCATAATGAAGAAAAAGAACGTCAACTCACTTCCCGATCTTTTGGAAAGCGCGCAGATGATGGGTGTAAAGATGATCGCCTGCACAATGTCGATGGACGTAATGGGCATAAGGGAAGAGGAACTCATTGACGGAATCGAACTTGCCGGAGTAGCTTCTTATCTTGGAGAAGCCGACGAAGCCAACGTAAATCTTTTCATATAACATCAACAGATGCAATCGACCGC
>CAZEHH010000133.1:0-3627 GCA_964512505.1 uncultured Peptostreptococcaceae bacterium | reverse complement strand
ACAAGTCTTGGCAGGTCAGGGGGATTTCATCGCTGTAGAGTTTGAACTCATGGCTCTCTGTTTCGGTAAGCTGCCAATCGACGGTCCTGTAATTCGAAGCATCTCCTGCGCTGAATCCGAATCGCATTATGAATATCATAAGCAGGGCAACATAAGCAAAGTCGGTAGCGATAAGCACCGCAAAGGATATGGTCTTATTTTTTGCGCTTGATGCTTTTTTCTTTTTCAAATACTTGATTGACGATCGGAATACAATCACCAAAACAGGTATTTGCGCTATAGGTAAAATCAAACCTAACCAGCTTGTTTTAGCAGCCAGGTGAAATAAAAGACAGGCTGCGCTGGAAAGTATAAAAAACATAAAAACCGTATCGACGATTCTTCGTACAAGACTGGACCGCCTTGCGCATACGCCGCATATGGCAAGCGATTTTTCCGACCGTCTGCACCATAGCAAGTAATCTATAAGGGTATAGACATTATATAAAATAATGGCCGAAAACATAAGGACGGGAAGAAGACGGCTCGTGTCTGAAAGAAAATCAATTGGATTCAATTTGAATGAATTGAACTGCACAAGCAGATTCAGCGTGAAAACCAAAATCATGACAAGCATGGAGGGAAGAAAGCTCTTTTTCATGCATCGCTTTATATTGTCCAGCTTTTCTTTTTCGTCTGTCTCAAATGGTATGGGATCGGCATCTTCACTTGAGAATACTTGCATCTGGTTGAACCCGGTCACAAAATTCCAGCCGGCGGCCTTTGCGTAATCGAAATATGTTTGCTGGTTGTCGGTAATGCCGGGATTGAACACAGAACCCTCAGAAAAATATGTAACGGTGTATTTTACTTTCTTTGGCGTTCCTTTACTGAATGTCCATAAAAAAGAACCGCACTCCTTAAGAAACAACCCCTTGGCAGCCAGCTTTTCCAATTTTTTTTCCGTCTCTTCATAACGGTCAAACCTGAAGTCTATTATTCGTTTTGCATCACTCATTCTCTACATCTCCCATTGCCAAATTTTCATAATCGTTCTTCAGTTTTAAAATTCTTAGATATTCCTTATCAAGCATTTTTCTGCCAAGGTCTGTTATCATATAGTTTTTCTTTCGATTCTCCATTCCGGTTTCAAAAATGATATTCTCCTTAACAAACTTGTCCAAGAGGCTGTAAAGAGTCCCCGGCCCGATGACAACTCTTCCGTCTGTAAGATCCGCGACCTCTTTCATGATGTCGACCCCGCAGCTTTCTTTGGTCAAGCATATGAGAATATAGAACATTTGCTCAGTCAGAGTTTGATATTTTTCCCGCGCCATTTCATCACCCCACATAACATCGATTATCGATACTTCGCATTTGAATCGTAACATCGATTATCGATATTGTCAAGAAAAGTAAAAAGGGACAGATATTTTTTTGTTCCCTGGTACTCGTTTTCTGGTTTTTTGCGAAAGGGTTTACGGTTTCAACGAAACGGTAACGGGGGTAAATTCGTTGATTTTTATATTGTGACTCATTATGTCCGGAATAGGTGGTACCATATAAGTGATTGGACATAATAAACACTGCGACGCGGAAAGGATAATAAAGGAGCTGGAGAAATGCCGCTTGAGACGAGAAATAAAGATGGCAGGTCTGCTCTGCCTGAAGAACTTGTTTCATCTGTAGAATGCTATATAAGAAAAAACTATGTAGAGCATGACGGCTATGAAAAGTACTCCATACGGAAATCGGACAGCAAAATAAATATTAAAGTACGGGACCTGGTGCTGTATGAATCACAGTCAAACCAAGCGGAAGAGACAAAGCCGCGCTTAAGGAAAAAGAGGAGTCTGCAGAACCTTGTTGGCCATCTGGACGAGACCTTTTCGCAGATCCTTTTGAGGATGATTGACGAAAAAGGCTTCAAGGATTCTGAAGTGTACAAGAGGGCAAACATTGACAGGAGGCTTTTTTCGAAAATAAGGAGCGATGCAGGATACAGTCCGAGCAAGCATACTGCTCTTGCGCTTGCGATAGCTCTTAAGCTTAACCTTGATGACACAAAGGACCTTCTCCTAAGGGCGGGTTTCGCCCTTTCAAACAGCAGCAAGTTTGATGTAATAGTCCAGTACTTCATAGAAGAGGAAAACTTCGACTTATTCGAGTTAAATGAGGTGCTCTTCCACTTTGGAGAAAAAACCATCTGATTCATTTTGTCGCTTTCCATGCGACCAATTGTATTGTAAATGGTGCTATCCTTAAACCATAAAATAAAAGGAGGGCGACATCATGAAAAAGGACTTGACGGAACTTGTTTTCATACTGGACAGAAGCGGATCAATGAGCGGGCTTGAAAGGGACACCATCGGAGGCTACAACTCAATGATGGAGAAGCAGAGGGACGAGCAGGGGGAGGCATTTGTCACAACGGTTTTGTTCGACGATGAAATTGAAATTCTTCACGACAGAGTAAACCTGAGGGGGATGGTCCCGATCACATCAAACGAATATTTCGTAAGGGGAACAACGGCGTTGCTAGACGCTATGGGGAAAACCATAAGCAAGGTAGGAAATGCCCAGAAGCACTCCCCTGAAAGCGAGCGGGCTGAGAAAGTGATATTGGTAATAACAACCGACGGAATGGAAAATGCGAGCCGCGAGTACAGCTACGAAAAAGTAAGGAAAATGGTCGAGCGGCAGAAGACCAAATATGGATGGGAATTCATATTCCTCGGAGCAAACATAGACGCCGTTGCCGAGGCGAGGCGATTCGGAATAGCAGAGGACAGGGCGGCAAGGTTCAACTCGGATGCCAAGGGCACAGCACTTAACTATCAGGTCGTGGGCGATGCTGTAAGAGAACTTAGGTCAAACCGCACAATGGAAAGAGATTGGAAGAAGCGCATAGAGGACGATTACAAGGACAGGGGAGGCAAAGAATGAAAGCATTTTTATGGAGCCATTTCCTGCTGAATCCTCCGGGTTCGCAATGTGCTCCGAAGTAAAGGGAGTCCAAGGTTTATTTGAGCATTTGTTAATAGCGACGAAAAGCAGACCATCCTGCCAAGACCGGCAAAATGGTCTGCTTTTGTCTCTTGGAGAATTGACGTTTTCCAATTTTTTTTATAAAGCTATTCTTGAATTATGCGTCAATAAGCATAATTGTTCAGGAAGCTATTCGGCGGCTTTGAATATATGAATTTGCCTATTTTTATTGCCGTACGCATAAAATATTGAACCGGCAAGCCATAAAGGTTATATTTAAGGAAATAGGGCGGTTCGTGCGCATTTGACAAATGTCGGGTTTTAAATATTAAGGAAAGAAATAAAAAGGTGGTGGGCGATTGAACTCATCGACATGGATAGCAATATATTTGCCTCTGTTTATTTTATTTTTTGTCATTCTTCCAAGACAAAAGCGGATAAGGCAGATGATTATTCTGAAGACCAAAAGAAGAAAGGGGTTGGCGAAATTGAAAAATGAAATAATCAAAAAATTTGAAGGGGAGCGTTGCAAGATAACTACCGGAGCATTGGGAACAACTGTGAGGGGGAAAATTATTGAAATCAACGATGACTGGATTGAAATCGAAACAAGCAAAGGCAAGGAAATCATCAATGCCGACTTCATACAGAGCATAAAAA
>CAZEHH010000132.1:0-3665 GCA_964512505.1 uncultured Peptostreptococcaceae bacterium | reverse complement strand
GAAACTACCCCATGGAAGTGCCCAAGAAAGCCGACAAGTTTTTGTTTGAGAAAGCGTAGAAAGACAGATGTCAGTTGACAGATGTCAGATGTCAGGAAAAACGTTAAAAACTTAAAGACAAACAGCAAAAGAAGTTTGCAGTGGGCAGTGGGCAGTAAATGATTAAAGGCAAAAGATAAAAGCAAAAAGATAAAAAATTTCCGGTAATAAGATTGCAGAAATATTTTATTAGAATGAATTTAATCATTTAATAAAATTTAAAAATAATAAAAAAGCGGAATGGCAAGGTAGATTTTGAGAAGGTTTTGCGGTTTTATGGGTTTGGCATTTGACTGCAAACTGCCTGCTGCAAACTGCCTGCTGTTAAAGGAGCAGAACAATATGGAAAAGATGACTTACAAGGAAGCAGGGGTCGACACTCTTGAGGGACAGCGCGCTGTCAAACTAATGAAGGATTCCGTAAAGAGCACCTTCAATAAGAATGTACTTGCAGACTTGGGCGGGTTCGGAGGATTGTTCGCACTCGACCTTGAAAACATTGAGGAACCCGTTTTGGTATCCGGCACGGACGGGGTCGGAACCAAACTGAAAATCGCATTTTTGACTGATGTGCACGACACGGTTGGAATAGATCTTGTTGCAATGTGTGTAAACGACATACTCTGCCAGGGCGCGAAACCTCTGTTTTTCCTCGACTATATGGCCACCGGCCACCTGAAAGCCGAAAAGGCCGCATCGATTGTTGCTGGAATAGCCGAAGGCTGCAGGCAGGCGGGATGCGCACTCATCGGCGGGGAGACGGCAGAAATGCCGGGCTTCTACGGGGAAGGAGAATACGACCTTGCCGGCTTTGCCGTAGGGATTGTAGACAAGAAGAGAATTGTCGACGGGAGCCGCCTTGAAGACGGAAACGTTCTGATTGGCTTGGCTTCAAGCGGAATCCATTCGAACGGCTATTCCCTGGTGCGAAAGGTGATATTCGACAAGAGCAATTTCGATGTCGGAGATGTTCCAGAAGGCCATGAAAAAACGATTGGCGAGCTTTTGATTGAACCCACCAAAATTTATGTCAAGCCGATCATGGAGCTCATGAAAGTTTGCGACGTAAGGGGAATGGTGCATATCACCGGCGGCGGATTCTACGAGAACATACCGAGAATAATCCCCGAGGGACTCGGGGTGGACATAGATGCGGGCAGCTGGCCCCTTCCTCCGGTTTTTAAACTGCTCAAGGAAAAAGGCGGGCTTGACGAAACCGAGATGTTTAAGACCTTCAACATGGGCATTGGCCTTATGGCGGCCGTACCGGAGTCGGAGGCGGAGAAGGCGCTCGAAACCCTTAAGGCTTTGGGAGAGGAAGCGTATATAGTCGGAAAAATAACAAACAAGCATGAAGGAGTTGCAATAAGATGAAGAAGAAGCGCATAGCCGTACTGGCATCAGGCAGCGGCACGAACTTGCAGAGAGTTATAGACCACACCTGCTGCGGTCACATAAACGGAACCGTGGCACTCGTCATTTCAGACAGGAAAGAGGCTTTCGCCATGAAAAGGGCCCTGAACTACGGTGTCAAGAGCCTTTACATAGGCAAGGGCAATTTCCCCGATCCGGCGCTGAGAAGGGATGAAATAGTAAACGAGCTTAAAACCCATGAAATAGACCTCATAGTGCTCGCGGGATACCTTAGCATTCTTGACGATGAATTCATAAAAACATATGAAAACAGAATAATCAACACGCATCCGTCTCTTATCCCCAGCTTTTGCGGAATGGGTTTTTACGGAATGAAGGTGCACAAGGCTGTTTACGACTACGGAGTCAAGGTTACAGGGGCGACAGTTCATTTTGTAAATGAAATCCCGGATGGAGGGCCTGTAATATTACAGGAATCGGTTGAAGTCACATATAAAGACACACCCGAGACAATCCAGGAGAAGGTTCTTGAAATCGAGCACCGTTTGCTTCCCAAGGCGATCGAGCTTTTCTGCGACGACAGGCTTAAGATAGACGGGCGAAGGGTCGAAATAATCTGACAGCCATTTCGAAATTCAAAAATGATTTATAAACATGGAGGGGGAGAAATATGAAAAGAGCACTTATAAGCGTTTCAGACAAAACCGGCATAGAGGTTTTTGCAAAGAAATTGTCGGAAATGGGGATAGAGATTGTGTCCACTGGAGGAACTGCGAAAAAGATAGAAGAGGCGGGAATCCCGGTCGTGAGGGTTTCGGAATTGACAGGTTTTCCGGAGTGCCTGGACGGCCGTGTCAAGACTCTCCATCCGGTCATCCATGCAGGACTATTGGCTGTGCGAGCGAGCGATGACCACATGGCTCAATTGAAAGAACTCGGCATCGACCCCATAGACTATGTAGTCATAAACCTGTACCCTTTCAAAGAGACCATATCTAAAAATGATGTCACATTCGAGGACGCAATCGAGAACATAGACATCGGGGGACCCACCATGCTGAGGTCGGCTGCAAAGAACTTCAAGTCGGTAACAGTGGTAACGGATCCGAGGGACTATGAAAAGGTTGCATCTGAAATAAAATCGTTCGGAGACACTACATACGGAACCAAATACGATTTGGCTCTCAAGGTGTTTGAGCATACTTCCGCCTACGACACCCTGATTGCCGGATATCTCAAGAAGGAAGCCGGAAAGGACGCGTATCCTGAAACACTGACCATGACTTTTGAAAAAGTTCAGGATCTGAGGTACGGGGAAAATCCTCATCAAAAGGCCGCATTCTACAAGGTCTTCGGAATGGAGAAAGGAAGCCTTGTCGACGGCGTGCAGCTTCACGGAAAGGAACTTTCCTTCAACAACATAAACGATACAAATGGGGCCCTCGAGCTTCTTAAGGAATACGACGAGCCTACCGTGATAGGAGTCAAGCACACAAATGCATGCGGCGCGGGAAGCGGATACGACATATACGACGCCTATCTAAAGGCCTACAACAGCGATCCCAAATCAATTTTCGGCGGCATAATTGCCGCAAACAGGAAAATAGACTATCGCGTAGCGGAGGAAATAAACAAGATATTCATCGAGATAGTCGTGGCACCGGACTTTGACGACGATGCACTCGAAATACTGGGGCAAAAGAAAAACATAAGGCTGATCAAGCTTCCGTCAATAATGGAAAAGCAGCCTGGCGGCGCATACAACCTAAAGAAAGTCGCGGGAGGCCTTTTGATACAGGAGCTCGACAGGCCGCTTATGGACGAATTCGAAACAGTAACGGAGAGAATACCGACCGACAAGGAAAAGGAGGATCTGCTTTTCGCATGGAAGGTCGTCAAACACATAAAGTCCAACGGAATAGTAATTGCAAAGGACAAGCAGACAATAGGCGTGGGCCCGGGACAGGTAAACAGGATCTGGGCGGTTGAAAACTGCGTCAAGCAGGCTCTTGTGGACACCAAGGGTAGCGTGATGGCTTCCGACGCCTTCTTCCCCTTCCCTGACAGCGTGGAGGAGGCAGCCAAGGCGGGAGTCACAGCCATAATCCAGCCTGGAGGCTCCATGAACGATGCGGCGTCCATCGAAAAAGCCAACCAGTATGGAATAGCCATGATATTTACAGGCATGAGGCATTTCAAACATTAAGATAGTAGGCAGCATGCAGTAAGCAGTTCGCAGTAAAAGAAAAGTT
>CAZEHH010000131.1:0-3698 GCA_964512505.1 uncultured Peptostreptococcaceae bacterium | reverse complement strand
GACTTCACCGACAACAAGGCTATTCCGCCCATTTCCAATCTCGTCTGCTTTGTTGTGGACTTTAGGTTTTGCCTGTTGTCCTTGTAGACGAATACCTCTATGGAATCTCCCACCTTCATTTCCTCTTCCATTTCAGCGGCAGGCAAAAAAACGTTTTGCCCGTCGACGGAATCCGAAAGAAAGATTCCTTCCGGAGTTTTTTTCAATATTTGCAGCGATTGCCTTTCTCCTAATCTGATCATATTTACCACCCTTTGAAGTCGTTCATTGTATTTTCTTTACACATTCTATCATACCACATAAGAAAAAAACCCGCTTAATAAGCGGATTTTTAAAAGTTTTATATTTCTTTTTTTATGACTTCTGCCAGTATTTTGATTCCTTCGACTATTTTTTCCTCTTGCATGTTTGAAAAGCTGAGCCTCATTGTATTTTTGTTCCCCCCATTGGGAAAAAACGCTCCGCCCGGAACAAATCCCACATTCTTTTCAACAGCCTTTTTCAGCATTTCCTTTGCGTCAATCTTTTCCGGCAGAACAGCCCAGAGGAAAAGTCCTCCGTCAGGCCTTGTGATGTCCACTCCTTCGGGAAAGCACTCGTCTATTGTTTCAAGCATCAGATCCCGCCTGTTTCCATACAATTCCTTAATCTTGGATATGTGCTCGTCGATGTCGTTGTTTTCAAGAAAATTCGCCACTTCCATCTGTGAAACCGAATTGGTATGGACATCGGAACGCTGCTTTACCTTTACAAACATGTCCATTGTCTCTTCGCCTGCGCATACCCAGCCGATTCTGATTCCCGGAGATAGTATCTTTGAGAAAGTGCCCAGATAAACAACCCTGTCGCTCTTGTCCATGGACTTGAGGCTCTTCTTGGATTCTCCTCCATACCTCAGTTCGCCGTATGGGTTGTCTTCCAGAACAATCAAACCGTATTTTTCTATGACTTCCATGAATTCTTCTCTTCTTTTGTTGGACCATGTCTTTCCTGTCGGATTTTGAAATTCAGGTATTACGTAAACCAATTTGATTTTGTCGTTTGAAGCCGCAATTTTTTCAAGCTCCGCTATTATCATTCCATCATCGTCTGTCGGAACCTCAAGGAAATCACACTCGTACGCTCCCAATGCATTTATAGCCCCCAGGTAGCTTGGGCTTTCGCAAAGAACAATGTCCCCTTCGTCAAGGAACACCTTTCCGGCAAAATCCAGCCCCTGCTGTGAACCGCTCGTTATGAGGATGTCCTTGGCTTCCACGCTTACGTCAACCGTCTTCATTCGCTTGGCGACCCATTCTCTGAGAGGTCCGTATCCTACCGGGTCGTTGTACTGGAGGGCCTTTCTGCCGACACTGTCCAAAACCTCGATTGAGGACGCCTTCAATTCCTCTATCGGGAAAAGTTCCGGTGCCGGGAGTCCTCCCGCAAAGGAAATCAGTCCAGGAACATCCGCCAGTTCCAGGATCTCTTTCATTTCCTTCGATTCCATTCTTTTCATTCTTCTTGCATATTTTTGCTTATTCATTTTTTCCCTCCCGTTCACACTCCCATGGCTATTTCATAATATGTTTTTCCAACGGGTATGAATGTTTCTTTCTATTGTACATTATTTATTAATTATTTTCATTATATTTTACGAAAATTCAAAATACGGATTCATCCCAATTGATACCGTCATTCCATGCGCCTTCGGTTTATTCTTGCCGCCTTTATGAAGAGCACCTTCAGATAGCTGCTTTCCCTGTATTCTTCGCATGTCCTGAAGTCTTCGGGAAGAGTGTGCTCTTCCAAAATAGAAAA
The DNA here is from genome assembly GCA_964512505.1 of uncultured Peptostreptococcaceae bacterium. Classification (GTDB taxonomy): domain Bacteria; phylum Bacillota; class Clostridia; order Peptostreptococcales; family BM714; genus BM714. The sequence continues at coordinate 1,898 of CAZEHH010000131.1, read as the reverse complement.
ATCCATCTTGGCATCCCTGAATCCTTCCTTCACCATTTCCTTGAACCTTTGCATGTCTAAAGCCGCGCAATTCGTGGACGCCAAAAGCACCCCGCCGTCCTCAAGCAGGGCTGCCGCCTGTGAAACCAGCTTTCCATAGTCCCTGGGCGCGCTGAAAATATGGTCCTTTGACCTGGCAAAGCTCGGCGGGTCCAAAACGACAAGATCGAAAAGAAGCCCTCTTTTTTCGGCTTTTTTGAAGTACTTGAATACATCGTCGACTACTATCTCACGGCCTTCGGCTCCCAGTCCGTTGAACTCAAACTGCTCTATGGTCCTTTCAAGGCTCCTGTTGGCAAGATCGACGCTCACAGTTCTTTTAGCTCCTCCAAGCGCCGCCGCAACCGAAAAAGCTCCCGTGTACGAGAATGTGTTGAGGACGGTCTTTCCCTTTGCGTAGGCATCTTTCAGGCGGCCTCGCACTTCCCTCTGGTCAAGGAAGATTCCAGTCATTGCCCCCTCATTCAAATAGACGGCATATCTGACCCCGTTTTCTATGACAAGCAGCGGGAAATCGGGCCTCTCCCCCTTCACGAAGTCGTCATCAGGCACATATTTCCCTCCGGTATCGAACCTCTTTTTTTCATATATTCCCTTTGGGGCGGTCATCGAGTACAGCGCCTCGACTATTGTTTTTTTAAAGCTGTAGATTCCAAGGCTGTACCAGTTTATCAGGCAATAGCCATCGTACCAGTCGATGCTCATTCCCCCTATGCCGTCTCCTTCTCCGTTGAAAATCCTGAATGCTGTTGTTTCGTCGTCCGAAAAATAGCGACTTCTCCTGCCCAAGGCAGCTGCGATTTTGTTGAAAAAAAAGGATTCGTCAATCGCCTCCTTCTCCTTCCTGGAAAGCACCCATCCAAGGCCCTTGTTCTGCCTGCCTATGTAGCCCCTGGCCAGAAAATTGCCTTCTTCGTCCTCGAGACTCACAATCGACCCTTCATCAAGTCCCCCGCTCGCACCGGCAAGATCCTTTTCCCTTATAAGGGGATATCCCTGCAAATATTTTTTTGATTCCTTTTTCCCTATCCTGAGAACTTGTTCTTTCAATTTTCTCCTCCAATTCATTGACATTCACGATCACATACACTACAGTTTACGCCTGTTTGCCATAACCCTCTTTGCAATCCAGACTGCCGCAAATATAAGCAATGCAATCGCCATCAGAGGCGAGGCCATGTAAAGCAGGAACAAGGAACCGTAGGAGGGCTTAAGCAGAAACAGCGATAATGCTCCGGCAAGCAGAAAGAGAACTGCCCCGCCTTTCTTTTTTTTGCTTTTCCAAAGCCATATTGCCAAAGCAGCCATAACAGTAAAAAATGACAAAACAGGATAATTGTTCAGCGCTCTTTTGTTTGTCCCCAGAAAAAGTCCGCTCCTGTCAACAAATGTTATAAGCCACTCCTCTTCAGGGATCCCTTCAAGCTCGGCAATATACGAATTCTCCCCTGCCATGTCCATCGGGATGTTGGAATGAAGCGCAATTTCCATCCCTTCTGGAAAATCGACCTTGAGCGTCACCTTTGGCTTTCCATTGTAGTATTTTGCCGGGGTCAGGTAGTAAATTTGTGAATATATGCTTTTTATCACATCCTGGTATCTGTAGAAACCGCTCTCGCTGTCATATGCGACTTCAAGCGCTGTATCCTCTCCGGCAGGAAGATTTACAAAAAAGTGAGTTCCCCAGGCGACCGTGCCTTCATTTGAATAGGGTCCTCTTTCAAAAGCGCTTGGACTTTTTTCCAGGATTTTTCCGCTTACAGGCTCTACAATCTGCATTCGCTGCGACGCGTCCCAGTTTTGGGGGGCCTCCAAAAGGGGCTCCGGCTCGCCTGTTTCAATCATCCTTCCCCTTGAGC
>CAZEHH010000130.1:0-3709 GCA_964512505.1 uncultured Peptostreptococcaceae bacterium | reverse complement strand
TATTGCCGGCGATCATGTTGTCTTTTATTCCGCTCTGCATTTCAGCGTCGGGAACAATTACAATCTTGCCTCCGCTTAGCGACTTGCCCACATAGTCGTTGGCATCTCCTGAGAGCCTTATGGAAACTCCCTTTGCAAGAAAAGCCCCAAGGCTCTGCCCGGCCGAACCGGAAAGCCTAAGCTCAACCGTATCGTTTTTAAGCTTTCCGGCAAATCCTTTTCTTGCTATGCAGCCGCTCAAATAAGTGCCTATTCCCCTGTCGCGATTAGTTATTTTATGCTCCGATTCATGCTGTTTGCCTTTGGCCAACGAATCCATTATTTCATCCGCAACTGCAACATCAATCCTGGAAGCCGCCAAATCCTTTTGCGTCGGCTTGAATCTTCTTGATATTCTTGAAGGCAGTTCTGGCCTGTAAAGCACAGAATCAAGCTGGAGCTTGGCAGCCTTCAGGTTGAGATTCTCCTTCTTCCTAAGCAAGTCGCTCCGCCCGATGATTTCATCCAGGCTGGCGAAACCGTTTGCTTCAAGTATCTCGATGGTTTCCCTTGCGACAAATTCCATATACCTTTCAACATGGCCCGAAGAGCCTTTGAAACGCTTCCTGAGTTCTTCGTCCTGAGTCGCTATTCCAGCAGGGCATACGTTGGCCTGGCATTTTCGGCACATTCTGCAACCCATGGCAATCAAAAGAGCCGTGGCGAAGCCATACGATTCAGCTCCCAGCATGGCTGCCTTTACAACATCCCTGCCCGTAAGGAGCTTTCCGTCGACCCTAAGCTCGACGCAATGCCTGAGGTCGTTAAGCAGAAGCGTCTGGTGCACCTCGGACAGGCCAACCTCCCACGGTATTCCTGCAGACCTTGTTGATGAAAGCGGCGCGGCGCCTGTTCCTCCGTTGCCTCCGCTTATCAGTATCCTGTCGGCTCCGGCCTTTGCTACTCCTGCTGCGACTGTGCCGATTCCGGCAGATGCTACAAGCTTTACGGCTATATCGGCAGAAGGGTTGACCTGCCTGAGGTCGTGGATGAGCTGAGCCAGATCCTCTATCGAATATATGTCGTGGTGGGGTGGCGGCGAAATAAGCGATATCCCCGGGCTTGCATTCCTCACCCTCGCTATTTCATCCGTAACCTTCTCAGGAGGCAGATGACCACCCTCGCCCGGCTTTGCGCCTTGAGCCACTTTTATTTCTATCTCTCTGCAATCCGCCAGATAGGTCACGTCAACCCCGAACCTTCCCGAAGCTATTTGCCTGCTTCCGCTCTTTTCGGATTTCTTTCTGGTATCGTCCTTTTCTCCGCCCTCTCCGGAATTGCTTATTGCCCCCAAACGGTTCATTGCTCCAGATATTGCGACATGGGCTTCCGGGCTTATGGCACCATATGACATTGCACTTGCGCTGAAACGCTTAAGGACCGATTCTTTGGTCTCTACGCAGTCTTCGTCGCGGCTTTCATCCCCTACTATTTCCAAAAGGCTCCTTATGGACCATGTTTTCTCGTCTATTTCATCAGACATGCTCTTGTACAATGCGTAATCGCCTGTGGCGGAGGCCTTGCCGAGCCTTTTTACATTCGTGCCGCTGTAGAGTACAGGTTTTAACGGCTCCACCATTTTTTCATCGACATCCTTCTTTCGTCCGTATGCATCGGAGTGCCTCTTGAGCGTTTCCATCTGCAATATGTCAATGTCGATTCCTCCCAGGCACCCCGGAGTTCCCTCAAAATATCTGGAAACGAATTCTTCCGACAGCCCTACCGTTTCAAACAGCTTTGCGCCTTGGTATGCCTGAAGCGTCGTTATTCCCATCTTGGCGATTATTTTAAGTATTCCTGAAGCCATGGCGTTCTTGAAATTGCCTATGGCTTCCTTGTCCGATTTGCGGCTTTTTTCCGCCCTTTGCTTAACTAGTTCGATAGCAAACCAGGGATTTACCGCCTTTGCTCCGTATCCCAACAGAAGAGCCGTTTGCGACACGTCCCTGGCCTCTGCCGTTTCGACAATTATTTCCACCTTGGTCCTCTTTTTCGTTTCGACCAGGTGATTGTGCAAAGCGCCAAGCGCCAATAGGGACGGTATCGGCGCATACAATGGGTCTGCCCTGCGGTCACTCAGAACAAGCAAATTGTAGCCCTTGTCAACACAGCTTTCACAACTCTTCAGCAGCTCTCCCAAGGCTTTCTCCAGTCTGTTGTCCGCCCCGTCTGCAGGAAACAGCATCGGCACAGTCACCGCCCTGAAGTTTTCGTTGTCCAGCTGCTTTAGCCCCGACATTTCCTCATTATCGAGTACGGGAATCTCGAGCTCAACGAAGGGCATTTCACGGTTGACTTCAATCTTGTCGGCACGTTTCCCGGGAAATCCGATTATTTGCTTCAGTGATGTATACATTTTTTCCCTTATGGGATCCATGGGCGGATTGGTGACTTGTGCGAATCGATGCTTGAAATAATCGAAAAGAAGGTGATTTTCAGCCGACAATGCAGGAAGAGCCCTGTCAAGCCCCATGGAAACAATGGCTTCCTTCCCCGAATCGGCCATTGCCGGAAGGCCTTCCGACAATTCAACCGCGTTGTATCCACACAGAACCAGCTTCCTTTCCCTCTCGGATTCAGAAAGAGGCATCTCGTTGCATGGGATTCTGAGGTTTTTCAATTCAAGCCTGTTTTCATTTATCCATTTGCCGTAATCGTGTTCAGCTGAAAGCCTTTTTAGTGTCGCCTTTCCGTCTGAGAAATTACCGCTTTGCAAATCAAAGCAAATTACATCGCCGGGTGAAAGGCCGCCTTTTTCCTTGAGCTCATCTCTGTCTTCCACGACTCCGGATTCCGAAGCCATTACAAGCATACCGCTTTTGTCAATGTCGTATCTGAGCGGCCTGAGTCCATTTTTATCCCTTACCGCGCATAAATGCCTGCCGTCATAGGTGACTATAGACGCCGGTCCGTCCCAGGGCTCCATGAATCTTCCGAAATAGGCGTAAAAAGATTTCTCGGATTCGGACAATTCCGGATTACCGTCCCAGGCTCTCGGAATCATCATAGAAAGGGCCTTCGCCGGTCCGTGTCCGTTAGCAATGAAAAATTCCAAGGCGTTGTCAAAACATGCCGAATCGCTCCCTCCCGGTTCGATTACAGGCAAAACGTCTTTAAGCCTGCCTCCCAGGACCTTTGATGTCATTACCCCTTCTCTCGCCTTCATCCAGTTGACATTTCCATTCAAAGTGTTTATCTCTCCATTGTGCGCAACCAAGCGAAACGGCTGAGCAAGCTCCCAGGAAGGAAATGTATTCGTGCTGTATCGTTCGTGGACTATCGCGACTCTTGTCTTATAGTCTTTGTTTTCCAGGTCTGTGTAGAATTCTCCCAGAAGCCTCCCCGGCACGAGCCCCTTATATACGATTGTATTGAATGAAAGGCTGCAGATGTAGAATTTTTCCGTATAGGGAACCTCCGATTCCAAAATGAAGGCCTGCATCCTTTTTCTTATTATCAAAAGAGTATTTTCACTGACATCATCCGCCGCAGCCTTTATGAAAACCTGGACGATATCCGGCCTGGTCGCCGCAGCAAGCTTTCCGCATACCGTTCGCTTTTGAGGGACTTCCCTCCACAGCAAAACTTCAAAACCCTCTTCTCTCGCAACCCTCTCGAAGGCTCCTTCGCAAAACAGGCGCGAGGACGGATCCCTGGGCAAAAACAACAT
>CAZEHH010000129.1:0-3714 GCA_964512505.1 uncultured Peptostreptococcaceae bacterium | reverse complement strand
ATGATAATAGCCTGCGCTACAAACGACGGGGAAAAATTTGCTGCATGCCATTTTGGAGATGCAAATCAATACGATATATATGAAATGGACGGAAGCACCTGCCGGTTTGTCGAAACGGTAAGAAACACCACCGGGGAAGAGGAAGAGGAAATCCATGCGGACCCCAGGAAGGCCAAGGGGATTGTCGATCTATTGAGGAAGAATAATGTGCAGGTGGGAATGACAAAGGTTTTCGGACCAAACATAAAAAGGGTTGTAAAGCATTTTGTTCCCGTCATTGCAAACGAAGACAAAATAAGCCAAGGGCTAAAGGCCTTGCTTGAAGACTATGAAAGAATTGACAGAATAATCGCAGAGAACAGTAAGGATACATATCTTGACCTCAAAAGCGGAAGGGAAGGAAGGATAAAGGTATAAAAGTAAAATTGACCGCCCCCGTTTCTCTTTGCTTGACAGGAAACGGGGGCGGACGTCTTTATTACATGAATTCCTCTATCAGCCCGTCAAGAAAGCGGGTGTTTTTTATGTCCAGATCCGCCAATGGGGTTTCGCTTACAACGGGTATTCGGGACTGGTAGTCTGGTGCGTCGTTTTCGTACAGAAGCCCAGTGAAGAAGCCGTCCGTCTCCAGGCATGCCTTGAAGGCTTCCCCCCGGTCGGAGACCTTTCGCGACTCGTCGAGCGAAACGAGGTTTTCCCGAAGCCATGCGTAGCTCTTGCCGGGATTGAAGGTCACGCAGGGGCTGAAGATGTTTATGAGGGAAAAGCCCTTGTGGAGTATTCCCTTCATTATCAGTTCTATAAGCTCCTCCTGCTTGCCCGAAAAGCCTTGCGCTATGAAGCCCCCTCCTGCAGACAGGGCCAGAAGGGAGGGCCTCAGGGGATCCTCAACCTGCCCGAGAGGGGTGCTTTTGGTCACGAAGTTCAAGTCGCTTAAGGGGGAGGTGTGGCCTTTTGTCAGCCCGTACACCTGGTTGTTCATCAGCAGGTAGGTTATGTCTATGTTGCGCTTTATTGCGTGCATGGCGTGTCCTGTGCCTATTGCGAAGCCGTCTCCGTCGCCTCCTGCTGCGATTACCGTGAGCTTTCGGTTGGCGAGTTTTATCCCCTGTGCCAGCGGCAGGCTCCTTCCGTGTATACCGTGGAAGCCGTAGGCCTTGGTGTAGCCTCCTATGCGTCCAGAGCAGCCTATTCCAGAGACTATTGCGGCATTGTGGTTTTGTATTTCAAGGCGCGCCAAGGCTATCTTGAGGGCCCTCAGCACCGAATAGTGTCCGCATCCCGGGCACCATGTCTGCTCAACTTCGTTTGTGTACATGTCTATAAGGGCCACTTAAATCAACTCCTTCGCTTTTTTCTCTATTTCGGATACGGTGAAGGGTTCGCCGCTGAATTTTGTCAGGCTGTGCAGATTGCCAAGCTTTCCGGCAGGCATGTGTTTTTTCAAAAGCTCGAAAATCTGTCCCCCGTAGTTGTATTCGACTACAAGAATGGAATCGAAACCTTCGGACAGGGCCGAGAATTGCTCTTTTGGAAAGGGCTTGAGCCTGTGCAGGGCGCCGAGAACCGCTCTTCCGCCGAGGCCGTCAAGCGCCTTTTGGCAGATCCCATAGATCGAACCTGTTGCAATCACCAAAAGGTGTCCGGACGTTTTTTCCAGTGCTATTCCGGGGGCCTTTGAAAGCGAATCGAATTTTTCCATCCTGCGTTTCATCATGCGAATCCTGTTTTCCGGTGTGTTGTCGGGTGCGCCCAAAGGCCCGTGCTCGAGCCCCGTGGTGTAATGGATGCCGCCCGGTGTGCCTGGTGCCGTACGCACTTTGCAGTTTTCTCCGTAGCACCTGAAATACGGCCCTTGGCCGAGGTCCTCGGGCGCAGGATTTTTTACAGAGGCTTCTTTGGGGTCTGTTTCGAAAGGGTCGGAGGTTTGAGGAAAAAGGCCGAGTGCAAGGTCGCTCATTACAAATACAGGGCAGGAGAATTCGTCAGCCAGGTAGAAGGCTTTCCGCGAAAGCGAGAAGCATGTTTCGACGCTGTAGGGCGACAGGGCTATTGAAGGATATTCTCCGTGGCCCCCGTAAAGCGCCGTGTCAAAATCGCTTTGCTCAACCCTTGTCGGCAGCCCTGTGCTTGGACCCACCCTTTGGGAGTCTATTACCACGAGCGGAATTTCCGCCATTGCCGCCAAGCCCATGCCTTCCATCATGAGGGACAGCCCTGGCCCCGAAGTGCTCGTCATGCTTCGCACTCCTCCATAGGATGCTCCTATGGCCATGGTCACTGCGGCTATTTCATCTTCCGTCTGCACCATAAGCCCTCCCATTGCGGGCAACTTTGCGGACATGTATTCCATTATCTCCGAAGCCGGCGTTATGGGGTAGGCGGAAATGAACCTGCATCCTCCCGCCAAGGCCCCGAGGGCAAGAGCGTAGTTGCCTGTGATTACAGGCCTTTTTACGGAAGGAACGGAATCGAGCTTGAAGTTTTCGTATTTTTTGAAGCAAGGAATCTCTGCCATCTCAAGCCCGGACTTGAATGCATCAAGGTTGGACTCGAGAACCGAAGCGCCTTTCTTTTTATATTTTTCTTCCAAAAGCTCCGTGAAAAGGTCTTCGTTTAGCTTCAGCAAGCGGCATAAAAAACCCAAGGCAACCGTTGTCTTGGCCAGTTTGTTTCCGGCTTTTGCCGATGCCTGGGAAAAAGGCAGGAAGACGTTTTCGGGATGGCGGTCGGATTTTTTCGGCACCGTCCCCAGCCTTTCGTCGGAGACCATCAGGCAGCCTTGCGGAGAAAGATCGAAATCGGTTTCCGAAGTCTTTTTGTCAAAAGCCACAATCAAATTGGCGGAGGTTCCCGCCGCGGCGTTTCTGAATGGGGTTATCTCTATTCTGGAGCGGGTGTGTCCGCCCTTTATGCGTGATGCAAAAGTCCTGTGGGTGTAGGTGTAGTATCCGCTGCGGGAAAAAGCCTTTGAAAGTATCGACCCGGCGCTTACTATGCCCTCTCCCTGGGTTCCCCCTATTATCAAAGTGAATGTTTTCATTGAAGCCTCCTTTACTTTTGACCATTCTTTGATTATATACCCATCTATGCGCATCATAAGACAGTTTTGGGAATCATATGAGGCCCAATAGTGTATAATATAAGCAAAGAGCCATGGGACGGGAGGAGATAAAATGGATAAAAAACAGAAACAGAACATAATAGGGCTGATTGTTTTGGCGGTGGCTGCAAGCCTTTTGGGCCGCTTCGGAAGCGCAGTGCATCCGTATGTGGGATATCTGGGCTCCGGGTTCGCATTTGCATTTGCGCTTCTGGCTTTCATAAATGTCAACAGGTCGGGTAGAGGGTAGATTGAATGTTGCCTAAAAGGGACACCAGGGTTCAATTGTTCATAATGGAAAACGGACGATATGTCATGCTTGAGCACCACATAAAACAAAAGGGCCTGTTTGTATGGGGCCTTCCCGGAGGCGGAATCGAGAATGGCGAAACTCCCGAGGAAACCGCTCTCAGGGAGGCTTTTGAGGAAACGGGGCTCAGGATACGGCTCATGCCCAAGCGATTCGAAAGAGATTTTGCGAACAGCCCGGTATACAGGAGGGCCGTCACATTCGTTGCCGTTCCGGAGGAAGGGACTGCAGTTTTGGGAGAGGAACCCGAAGAGGAGATGAAGCAGCATTACGCGCTTACGGGGATAAGATGGCAGGACCT
>CAZEHH010000128.1:0-3761 GCA_964512505.1 uncultured Peptostreptococcaceae bacterium | reverse complement strand
GTCTCGTTCTTGAACATTACAAGCCATTCCTCGGGCTTTCCGTCAACCTCTATTGTTGTTCTTATGGAGCAAGCATTTATTTCTTCAGACTCCTCGAGATCGTCCAGGAGTCCCTTCTTTTTCAAAAGCCTCATTCCCATTGTGGCTATGTCCATCAGGCATCGGTCTTTCTTACTGTTCCCGTAGACTTCTTCCCTCGCCTTCTCGTATGCCTCGAATGCATCTGCGACAGGCCTTCCCAACTTTTCACCTTCAATTTCCACCGAAACGATTTCGGTGGCAAAAGTGGTATGCCTGCAATGATCGGACCAGTAGGTGTCGATCACCCTGAGCTCTGTTATCGTCGGATTCCTTTTTTCCTGGTCCCTGAAATATTTTTGGCAGAAAAGAAGATCCCCGTAGCTCATTGCGAAGCCGACACTATCCATGAAATCCTTCATTTCGTCTTTGTCGAATTCGGTGAAACCCATAACCTCTGCGACGTCTTCCGGCTCAAAGGTTTCCATTTCAAGGCTAATGGGCTTTTCGAGCGAAGCCTCCCTGGAATCCACCGGATTTATGAGATATTTCTTGACTGATTCAACTTCCACCGAATCCAGATTCCCCTTAAGCACATACATCTTGGCTGCAGAAACCGCAGGCTTTTCCTTTCTGGTCAAAATCTGAACGCATTGGGCAGCCGAATCGGCCCTTTGGTCGTATTGCCCCGGCAGATACTCTACTGCGAAATAAGTTTCATCCCCGCCGGTTTGGAGCTTCTCAAAGTAAACATCGTCGACATTGGGTTCCGAAAAAATTGTATAAGCGGATTGGTCGAAGGCGTCCTTGTCCATTCCCGAAACGTCGTATCTGTTTATTATCCTTACGCCCTGCAAATTTTTCAAATCCAGGCTTCTTTTCAAATCCGAAGCAAGATGCACAGCATCCACGTCAAAGCCTTTTTTCTTTTCCACAAAAATTCTTCTGACCGTATTTTTCATATAACCACCTTTATCCATTGTTTTCCGGTTATTTTCGCCGCTTAAAATCCAGAAACTCTTTGACTTAAATTAAATAAAAGAAGGATAGCCCATTTTAATGCTGCGGGCTATCCAATAATGAGTAGCACCTTTAAAAAAACAAAACCCAGAACCGGTTTCACACGCGTAGTGAAAAACCAGTCTGAGTCATGACTGCATTCTTCACTTCTAGTCGGGCAATTTAAGGCAGCCCGGTAGAGACTTCTGAACCATATCATCAGAATATAAAAGTGAAACCCAACATAATAATAACAAAGGACTCCCTTTGATTCAATAGCTATTACGAATTTTTTTGCCTTGATTCCCAATTATAATTCGTATAATTCTCATTGCAAAAAAAGGATGCATTAAGCACCCGTTTTTTTCCAGCAATCTCCGCCTACACAACCTCATTCTTGTCAGGAAAAACAATCCACGCGGCAATGTAAATCAAGACCCCAATACCGTAGAGCATGGCGAACACAGCCCAAACCAGCCTTACAATGGTTGGGTCGATCATGAAATAGTCAGCCAGTCCCGCGCATACTCCTCCAAGCATTTTGTTTTCCGTGTCCTTGTAGAGCATTTTTTTTGCAGCCACAAAATACACCCCCTAATCTAAGCCTATTTCCAATATACCCAAAAGTTCGTCATAATCATGAACTTCATACTTGGGAAAGATGTTTTTTTCGTTTGTTCTTTTCCCGGCATTGTACCAGCATGTGTCAAGCCCGTAATTGAGCCCGCCCAGAATGTCGGATGTGAGGCTGTCCCCGATCATGAGGGCCTTTTCCTTGTCCCTGTATCCTATTTTCTCAAAAGTGTGCTCGAAAATCCCCGGATCGGGTTTTGAGATTCCTACGCTTTCCGAAATTACAAGCTCCTCGAAATAAGGCCTTATCGGCGATGTGCCGAGTCTGTTGTCCTGAACCGATGTAAGGCCGTTCGTAAGCAGAACCATCCTGAAACGCCCCTTCAGGCTTTCAAGCAATTCCTCCGCACCCTCAAGCAGAAAACCCGCCGTCGAAAGATTGTATAGATATTCACTGGAGAAACGTTCGGAATCCTCTTTTATTTCCAGCTTGTCGAAGAAGCGCTTGAAGCGCTCGGCTTTTAGCGTATTCTGGTCTATTAGCCCAAGCTCCATCTCCTGCCATATGGCCTTGTTCACATTTGCGTAAATCCCGTATTCCTTGTTTGTGAAATCGCGCCCGGCATCCCCTGCAGTCTTGAAAAAGGCGTACTCCTCCGCCCTTTCAAAATCGAAAAGCGTTCCGTCCGCGTCAAATATCAACAACTCGTATCTCAAAGTAATCTTCCCTTCCAAAATAGTCTTTTTTCAATCATAACACTCAATCGAGCTTTAGAAAACCCTCCCCTGTCCAAACGTCCCCGTGATTCCAGCAAACAAAAATAAGCAAAACTCATTTTGCTTATTTTTGTTTTTAAAATATTATTTTGTCAATTTATAAGGATTTTTGAACAAAGTCCGGACAAAGAATGGTCTATTTCAACACGGCCTCTTTTATACGCTTCAGCCCCTCTTCCAGAACGGAGCGGGGACATGCAAGATTGAGCCTGATGTATCCGTCGGAATTCCCCACGAACATATTTCCTCCCTCCAGAAGGACTCCCGCATTGTTTGCAAAGAACAGCGACAGGTTCTCCTCGCCCGGAAGATAGGGGTCGATGTTTACCCAGGCAAGATATGTGGCCTCGGATATCTCGAACTTCGTTTCGGGAAGATTTTCATCCAGATAGCGCTTGGTGAATTCGAAATTCCCGTCAAGGTACTTTTTCAGTTCAACAAGCCAGTCAAAACCATACCCGTATGCCGCCTGGGTCGCCGCAATGCTAAGCGGATTCTCAAAGGGGTAGTGGCGGTCCAGCCAGGTCTTTCGGAGATTATCGCTCGGAATGATTATGTTCGAAAGCATAAGCCCCGCCAAGTTGAAAGTCTTGCTCGGAGCCATGGCTGTTATTATGCGGTCGGATTCGGGAAAAACCTTTGCGAGAGGTATGTGCTTATTGCCGGTTCGGAGCAGATCGCAATGAATTTCGTCCGATATCACCCACAAGTCGTTTTTCAGGCATATGTCTCCAACGCGCCTAAGCTCGTCCTCTGTCCATACCCTTCCCGTTGGATTGTGGGGGTTGCAGAAGATGCAAAGCACGGTTTTGGTATCTTTCGCCTTTGCCTCGAAGTCGTCAAAATCCATTTTGTACACTCCGTTGTCGTTTTTCAAGTCCGATGTGACTAGTTCCACATTGTTGTAATCCGCGGCATGCTTGAAAAAGGCATAAGACGGAGTGAAAATAAGCACCTTTTCGTCGGGCTTGCAAAGATGCCCGACAAGTTCGTATAGAGCCGGAATGACTCCGGGCGAAGTGACCAGCTGCTCTTTTGGAAAAGTCCAGCCGTACATCTTTTGTGTCCATTCGGCGAAGACCCTGTAGTAGTCCTTGTCGAAAACCTGGGTGTAGCCGAAAATCCGCTTGTCCAGCCTATCCTTTACTGCATCAATAATGACCTTTGGCGTCGCAAATTCCATGTCGGCAACCCACATGCGTATGAATTCGTCATCGGCATAGGGAAATTCCATGGTCTCCGGGGCGTTGAATATGTAGTCCCGAAATCCGTCCGTATTCATTGAGTTTGTTCCCCTGCGTTCAATGATTTCGTCAAAATCGTATTTCATTATGATCCTCCCTTGTCATTTCGTTGTTTTAAGTATTCCACAAATCAGTCAATGAATCAAATCC
>CAZEHH010000127.1:0-3866 GCA_964512505.1 uncultured Peptostreptococcaceae bacterium | reverse complement strand
CCCAAGGTTCTTATGAAGCAGATGGACGCCGAGGATATAGAAAGAATCTATGTGGTGGACAAGAACAGGGCTCCTGTTGGGATAGTAACCATTGACGACTGCATAAAGGCCATAGAAGAAGGAAAAACGACTAATGACATGTTGAAACGCGATTTTCTTACGGTTATGCCTGACGAGTACATTGGCGATGTTTTTGACAAATCAATCAAATCGCCGTATCCGCTTGCCGTAGTAAATGAAGAAAACCGCCTCGTGGGAATATTGCCCAAGGCTAGAATCATGGGAGCCTTGGCGACATAGAGTATTGGCAATTTGGATGAATTGAAGCAGCCCGGACAATATTTGTCCGGGTTTTTTGTTTGCAGAAATCCTTTGTTAGGATTCTCGCGATCAAATAAGGGATTTATTGCAAATAACGGCCGCGGCATCGTTCATGGTATAATAATAAAAACTTCCAGAGGTGTGCGGAATGGACAGAAAAATCGAGGCAAAGCTGACAATCGGCGATATCAAAAGACTGCTGTTCAAATTGACCCTTCCCATGATGTTTGGAATGTTCGGGCTCATTGCTTTCAACCTCGTAGACACATACTTCGTGAGCAGGCTCGGGACTGACGAACTTGCTGCGCTCACATTCACCTTTCCTGTAGTTCTGGTCATAAACAGCATTTCGCTTGGAATAGGAACGGGTACCCTGTCAGTCCTGTCAAGGGCAATAGGCAAGGGGGACCATGGTGAAATTGCAAGTTATGCAACCGACAGCCTCAGCCTCGGGGTAATTGTGACAGGAATATTCGTAGTTGCGGGCTTTGCGACAATAGAGCCCCTGTTTGCACTTCTTGGAGCAAGCGGGCAAGTGATGCCATACATAAAAGATTACATGAGCATATGGTACGCAGGGGTCGTATTCGTGGTCATTCCCATGGTGGGAAACAACAGCATGCGTGCCTTGGGCGACACAAAAACGCCTGGGATAGTCATGATGATTGCCGCCATAGTAAATACTGCGCTTGATCCCATATTCATTTTTGGATGGGGAATAGTTCCGGGCATGGGGGTTTCGGGAGCCGCGCTTGCGACGGTCTTGTCCAGGATGACCACATTCAGCGTGGCAATGTATGTTCTTGTATGGAGGGACGGGATTGTTTCTTTCAGAAATATTACGGTGAGAAGGACCTTTGCTTCATGGAAAAGAATTCTTTTCATAGGAGTTCCGAATGCGCTGACAAGGATAGTCCAACCCTTGGGAATAGGAATAATAACCGGAATTTTGTCCACTTATGGAATCGAGGCTGTCGCGGGTTTTGGGGTTGCAGCAAAGATTGAACGATTCATTCTTATACCGGTAATGGCTCTTTCAGTTGTTATGACGCCTTTTGTGGGTCAAAACTATGGGGCGGGAAGGTGCGACCGGGTTCGCAAGGGAATGAGCGCCAGCTTCAGATTTTCAATGGCCCTAATGCTTGCCATGTATGCAGTGCTTGCATTGTCGGCAAAGAATGTGGCGCTTCTGTTCAGCGACGATCAAAATGTGGTTTCGGTCATTGTCCTTTATCTGCGATTGGTTCCGCTTGGGTACGGTGCTTACGGAGTGCTCAGGATTTCGGTTTCTGTCATGAATGCTCTCCACAAACCGTTCAAGGCGGCGGCAGTAATGATCGCGCAGATGTTTTTCGTATACATTCCTTTGGCTTTGGCCGGATCGAGGATGTTTGGATTGACTGGAGTTTTTGGAGCTTTGCTTTTCTCCTATATGATTTCAGCTGCAGCGGCGAGGCATTTGGCCAAAGGTTTGACAGGCGAGAATGCCAAAGTTGACAATTGCGAAAAAGAATGATAAACACGAACATTATCATGTGAATATCTCTAAAAACAAACCAAAACACGAATATTATAAAAAACATATTGACACAATGTTAAGAAATTGCTATCATGTAGATACAATAAAAGATATATGATGAATCAATCACATGACTGGCGGAAGTGGAATGAACCACATGGAGTGTGATTATAATATGCCGACCGCCTGGGCGATAAGTCCGGGCGGTCTTTGTTTTTGAAGAATCCCGGGCTTGATGAGCAATTGTCGAGGGGGATTTTTTTATGGTCAAGCTGGAATGGGAAGGTTTCAAAGAGGGACTCTGGACAGAGGAAGTGGATGTAAGGGACTTCATACAAAAAAACTATATACCTTATGAGGGGAATGAAAGCTTTCTCGCGGAAGCGACGGAAAAGACAAAAAATCTTTGGGGCAAATGCGAGGATTTGCTTGTATTGGAGCAGAAGAAAGGCGTTCTCGATATCGATACCGAACATTTTTCAGGAATCGACAATTTCAAACCCGGCTACATAGACAGGGAGAACGAGACTATAGTAGGGCTTCAGACCGACGCGCCATTGAAGCGAATGGTCAATTTTTATGGAGGCTTGCGGATGGCGGACGAGGCGCTTGCGGACTATGGATATGCTTTCGATGAAGAAACGCTTTCGGTTCTGAAGAGTGTCAGAAAAACTCACAACGACGGGGTTTTCGACGTCTACACGCCTGAAATGAGAAAAGCGAGAAGTGCCGGGCTTCTGACCGGATTGCCGGATGCCTACGGAAGGGGAAGGATAATAGGAGATTACAGGAGGATTCCGCTTTATGGAATCGATTTTCTTATTGAAAGAAAAAAGTGCGACATTGGTGAAATGAAAAATGCCATGACTGAGGATTCCATAAGGCTCAGAGAAGAGGTATCCGATCAGTTGCGGGCTCTGAAAGCCATGAAGGCGATGGCCAATTCTTATGGCGTCGACATATCCAAACCTGCAACAAATGCGGCTGAAGCAGTTCAGTACCTGTATTTCGGCTATTTGTCAGGGATAAAGGAAAACAACGGAGCGGCGATGTCTTTGGGACGAACCGGCACATTCCTGGACATATATATAGAGAGAGACAAGGAAAGAAAGCTTATTTCAGAGAGTCAGGCGCAGGAGCTTATTGACCAATTTGTAATAAAATTGCGTTTGGCCAGGCACCTTAGGACTCCGGAATACAACGAATTGTTTGCCGGCGACCCAAACTGGATCACGGAGTCGATTGGAGGAATGGGAATAGACGGAAGGACTCTTGTCACAAAGACGTCCTACAGGTTCCTTCATACTCTTGACAATCTCGGCCCGGCTCCCGAACCCAATATGACCGTACTTTGGTCCGAGAGGCTTCCGGAGGTTTTCAAGACATATTGCACGGAAATGTCAATAAAGAGCGCTGCGCTTCAATATGAGAGCGACGAGCTGATGAGACCCGTCTACGGAGATGACTACGGAATAGCTTGTTGCGTTTCGGCAATGTCCATAGGGAAGCAGATGCAGTTTTTCGGGGCCAGATGCAATCTTGCCAAATCGCTTCTATACGCAATCAACGGAGGCGTGGATGAGAAGAAGAGAGTGGAAATAATCCAAGGCATAGAACCCATAGAAGACGAATTGCTTGATTTTGAAACGGTTAAGGAAAATTACTTCAAGGTGCTTGAAAAGATTGCCGAGCTATATGTCAATACAATGAACATAATACATTACATGCATGACAAATACGCATATGAAGCCGGACAGATGGCGCTCCACGATACAAGGGTCGAAAGGCTTATGGCATTTGGGGTGGCAGGTCTTTCGGTTGCAGCCGATTCGCTCAGCGCCATCAAATACGCCTCAGTCAGACCAATCAGGGAGGACGGAATAGCTGTCGATTTTGAAATAGATGGAGATTATCCGGCATACGGAAATGACGACGACAGCGTTGACGATATTGCAGTGGAAATACTGAAGAAGTTTTCGGAGGAATTGAAAAAGCATAAGACTTACAGGGATGCAAAGCATACGCT
>CAZEHH010000126.1:0-3877 GCA_964512505.1 uncultured Peptostreptococcaceae bacterium | reverse complement strand
GGGCATAGAAATCCGGATACAGACTCGATTTGCTCGGCCATTGCATTGTCTAGGCTTAAAAACGAGCTTGGAATGAAAACAAAAGCGTGCGCAATCGAAACAATAAACAAGGAAGCGGAATATGTTTTGGGAAGGTTCGGTGTAGAGCGCCCGGAAATAATAGAAGACATAAAAATGGAAGTAAAGGATTTGGCTTATGAGGATATTCCATTTGTCGGTCCGGAATCGTCAATATTGCAGGCGTTTGAAACAATGGAAAAAGAAAAGGTTAAAATACTTCCGGTATGTGATGAAAAATCGCGCTTGCTTGGGATAATCACAATGAAGGACATAGCTATGGGTTTGATACAAAATGACGAAAGAAGACTAAGGACCCATATGAAGAACATAGTGGAAGACTTGAACGGTAAAATGCTTGTCGGCCAAATGGAAGAGGTTGACGGGCAAATGATCGTTATGGCGTTCTACCATAAGACATTGGAGAAAAACACAATGCTCGACTCCGGGTGGATAAGCATTGTGGGAGACAATTATGAAAACATAGAATTCTGCATACGGTCCGGGGTTCAGCTCGTAGTGGTTACTGGAAGCCATGAAATACCGGGCAATTTGTTGAAACTGGCCGAAAAAATGGGTGTCCCGATAATGTCGGTATTGCCCGACACCTACATGACATCTAAAAAAATCAATCAATGCGCATATGTATCATCCATAATGCGAAAGGATGGAATTTGCGCCCTCAAGGAGTATGAATATCTTGAGGATGTATACAAGAGGATGGGCGACCACCGCCACTCGTATTATCCCATAATAGACAACAATGATAGATATGCCGGATTCATAGGCAGAAACCAGCTCCTCAACCCAAAAAAGAAGCAAGTCATAATGGTAGACCACAATGAATACTCCCAAAGCGCGCCTGGAATAGAGGAGGCTGAAATTCTTGAAGTTGTCGACCATCACAAAATAGGAGACATAAGGACAAACTTGCCAATTTCATTCAGAAACATGCCGGTAGGGAGCACATGCACAATAATATATAAGATGTACTGCGAATTCGGATTAAAGCCCGAGAGGGATGTGGCAGGCCTGCTGCTTTCGGGAATAATATCGGATACATTGAATTTCAAGTCGCCGACAACGACACCTGTCGATGTGGATGCGGCAAACAAACTGAATGAAGTGCTTGGAATGGACATGGACAGATATGCATCCGAGATGTTCAAAGTCGGTACGTCTCTCGAGGGTCTTTCGATGGAGACGGTATTTTACAGCGATTTCAAAACCTTTGAAATAGGAAACAAAACTTCGGGAATTAGCCAGGTAATAACCATGGACATAGAAAGCCTAATGGACCGGCGTGACGAGATGCTTGAATTCATAAAAAATGAGCATGAAGCAAACGGATACATGACAACCCTGATGGTGATTACCGATATCCTTAAAGAGGGTTCCACAATGCTTTACCGCACTGATGTCGAAGGACTGATTGGAAAAGCGTTCGGTATACCCGAAAAGCAGGGGATGTTTGTGCCTGGTGTTATTTCGCGCAAGAAACAGGTTGTTCCAAAATTGATGGAAGCGCTCAATAGAATGGGCAGATATTAAAAAGAATAATTTGCACACGGCAACATTAAAGTGTATAATTCAAGAGTTGACTATAACTAAATGCATGAAAAGGATGGAAAAATGAGGCAAAAAATTATTAATATAGCAGTGATAGCCCACGTAGATGCAGGCAAATCCACTCTCGTGGACGGACTCCTCAAGCAAAGCAATGTTTTCAGGGACAACGAGGAAGTAAGGGACTGCATAATGGACAGCAACGACCTTGAACGAGAGAGGGGCATCACGATCTACTCCAAAAATTGCGCAATCGAACACGAGGGCGTTAAAATCAATATTGTGGATACTCCGGGACATGCCGATTTTTCATCGGAAGTCGAGAGGATAATGAAAACAGTCGATACGGCCATATTGCTTGTCGATTCAAGCGAAGGCCCTATGCCGCAAACCCGTTTTGTTTTGAAAAAGGCATTGGAGCACGGGCTTAAACCGATTCTGTTCATAAACAAGATAGACAAGAAGGACCAAAGGGCCGAGGAAGTCGTAGACATGACATTCGACCTTTTTGCAGACCTTGGAGCCGACGACAAGCAGCTCGACTTTCCAATTGTCTACGGTGTTGCCAGAGAAGGCATCGCAAAACGCGAAATGGAAGACGAAAGCGACAATCTGAATCCGCTGTTTGATCTTATACAAGAGCATGTCGAGGCTTATCCCGACAGAAGCGGCGAGCCGCTCCAGCTTCAAATTTCATCGCTTGACTACGACGATTACGTAGGTCGTCTTGGAATCGGGCGAGTTAAAAAAGGGACAATAAAAAAAGGTCAGACAGTTTCTGTGGCCAAAAGGGACGGAAGCGTCAAACAGGGCAAGATTGCCAATCTGTATATAAACGAAGGCCTTAAGCGGGTTGAGGCGGAAGAAGCAGCAAGCGGCGAAATCGTCATATTGTCAGGAATACCGGACATTTCAATAGGTGAAACAATTTGTCTTCAGGGAGAGGTGGAAGCACTCGAGATGATAGAAATCGAAGAGCCTACCCTGGCGATGAACTTTTATGTAAACGACTCTCCATTCGCGGGGCAAAGCGGCAAATACCTCACATCCAGGCATCTTAAGGCAAGGCTCGAAAGAGAGCTTGAAGTGAATGTGGGACTAAGGGTGGAGGAGCTTGAAGGCAAGGACGGATTCATAGTATCCGGAAGGGGGGAACTGCATCTTTCCATACTTCTTGAGAACATGAGAAGAGAAAAATACGAGATGTCGGTTTCAAAACCGGAGGTGCTCATGAGGAATATCGACGGAGTCCGTTGCGAACCTGTCGAAAAGGTTTTGGCTACAATGCCTGAAAGCTACAGCGGAACAGTCATTTCAAAGCTTAATGAGCGCAAGGGCGTAATGAATGCCATGAACACCGAAAACGGTTATGTGAAAGTCGAGTTTGCCGTTCCCACGAGGGGCCTTCTCGGATTCAGAAGCGAATTCATAAACGACACAAGGGGAGAAGGGACATTGGTCCGTTCATTCCAGGATTACCAGCCTTATTTCGGTGAAATCCCGGGCAGAAAGAACGGAGTTCTCGTTGCTCAGCTCAGGGGATCGACAATGGCGTATTCGCTTTTCAACCTCGGCAAAAGATCGACAATATTCGTTGAACCCGCAACGGAAGTCTATGAAGGAATGATAATAGGCATGAACAGCCGCCAGGACGACATGGTTGTCAACCCGTGCAAGAACAAGAAACTGACAAACACAAGGGCATCGGGCAGCGATGATGCAATAAAGCTTCAGAATCCAAAAAAATTCACACTGGAAGAGGCTCTTGAATTCATCGAGATAGATGAACTCGTTGAAATAACTCCGGACGCCTTGAGATTAAGGAAGAAAATCCTTAACGCCAATGACAGGATGAAAGCGGGAAAAAGTCCAAAGACAATATAATATAAAGCATATTGGAAATACGGAAGCCTTCGCATAATGCGAAGGCTTTTTTGTACATTTACAATAAAAATGGTATAATAACTATATATGGAAATATAACAATATATAGTATACTTGGGTTCGCCACATGGCATATATTGAATGATATTATTACGATTGCAACATTAATAAGCACTTGTTGACAAAGGCCAAAATTAAACATAGGAATATTGTTTCTTTCGGAATATTGTGGATATAAATACTGATACATGGCATTCTGTGAGTTAATTTAGTCGATTCTCACAAAGAAGGATTGACTGGCTAATAATAAAATCAAACAAATCAAAAGGAGGAAGAAAAATGTTTAACAGAATCATGGACTCATTGAAAA
>CAZEHH010000125.1:0-3877 GCA_964512505.1 uncultured Peptostreptococcaceae bacterium | reverse complement strand
TGGATTATCAAATCGTATTCTTCATGGTTTTCAGGGAAATCGTGTCCCATCTTGAACTCATAGTTCAAGTTTTTCCCCAGGCGCTCGTTCAGAAGTCTGGGAATCTTGACGCGGCCTATGTCCTCGCACGAAAAATTATGTGTGCAGCTTTCCGCTATGAGTATTTTCGAGTTCTCGTCCAGCTTGTCGATCGCCTTGAGGCCTTCGTTGAAAACAGCGAGATCGCCCTTGTTCCTTGCAAAAATCATTGAAAACGATGTCAGCCTTATTGAAGAGGGAACCATTTCATTCACGCTCTTGAAAGCCTGGGAGTCCGTTATTACGAGATCAACCTTGTAGTCCAGGTCTGAAAGCGCCTTTTCGAGTTCCGTATCCCTTACCACATAGCTTTTCACTCCATGATCCAGGCAATCCCTTATGCATTGCACCTGAGGCAATATTATCCTCCCCTTGGGAGCTTCGGAGTCGATTGGAACAACCATGACAACAGTTCCCCCATAAGGCAGCAGATCCGCCACAAGCGGAGGTTCTTCCATGTTTTTTGAAATCCTTTTAACTATTTCATCCTTGAGCCGCAAGATGCTTGAAAAATCCTTTTCAGAAACAAAAACGGCATCCGGGTATCTTTTTTTAAGATTTTCCGTCTTTTCTTGGTCAAGCAGGTCCATCTTGTTGATTATTTTCATGAAAGGAATGTGGAAACGCTTGAACAGAAGCTCAGCGCTCTTTTCATCCTCCGACGAGATGTCCGCCGCATCCATCACATATAAGGCGAAATCTGTCCGCATCAGCATTTTCTTGCTGCGTTCCACCCTAAGCTTGCCCAAGTCGCCTTCGTCATCCATTCCGGCAGTGTCTATGAATATGACAGGACCGAAAGGTATGAACTCCATGGCCTTTTTGACAGGGTCGGTTGTTGTGCCCTTCTGCTTTGAGACGAGTGCTACATCCTGACCGACAATGGCATTCAGAAGCGAGGATTTGCCTGCGTTCCTTTTTCCGAAAAGAGTTATTGTCAGTCTGTTTGATTCGGGTGTGGTGTTCATTGTTTTTTCCTCCAGTCGATATGGTCTCCTCTGGACATGTCCAGTTGGTAGCCTGCGCTTTCTATCCTTTTCCCTATGATTTCTTTTTCGCTCGCCGATTCTTCCCCTGTGCAGAGCTTGTTGTCGTATAAAGCGTATTTTTTTCTGACTTCCATTGGAGAAAGGTTGGGCATCAGTACATTGGCACCCGCCGCAAGGCCCAATTCCCGGCCATTCGAATCAGCCGTCCCCAAGGCCGTAGTTGCCGGTATCAATGCTTTTGGAACCATTATGCGCGCCAATGCCAGCATTTTGACAGTCTTGTCCAAATCGCCTTTCGGACAATCCCTGAAAGGCGTATCGGCATGGGGGATGAAGGGCCCTATCCCTATCATGTGGGGCTGCATTTTCATGAGCAGGAGCAAATCCTCGGCAAGGTTTTCATCCGTCTGCCCCGGAAGGCCGACCATGAAACCCGCTCCTATCTGATAGCCGATTCTTTTCAAACTGTCCAGGCACTCGAGCCTGCTTTCAAGATGCATGCCTTCATGGACTTCATCGTAGAGTTCGGCCGAAGCCGTTTCGTGCCTCAAAAGATACCTGTCAGCCCCGGCTTCATAATATGCCCTGTAGGTTTCTTCGGTTTTTTCTCCTATCGAAAGAGTCACTGCGGAGTCCGGGAAATATGTTTTTATGGCCTCTATTATGCCGACCATGGTTTCGTCTCCAAAATGGCAATCCTCGCCGCTCTGGAGCACGAACGTGCGGTAGCCGATTTCATATCCCCTTTTGCAGCATTCAATTATTTCGTCCTTGCTCAAACGATATCTTTCCGCATTTTTGTTTTTGCCCCTTATTCCGCAGTATTTGCAGTTTCTCAAGCAAAAATTCGAGAACTCTATGAGTCCCCTCAAATAAACCTTCTTCCCATAGTGTTCGCGTCTCTTCTCATCCGCCATAGACATCAATGCTCCGCTTAATTCCTCATCTTTTAAAGAAATGATTGTTTTGAGAAAATCTTTGTCCGGCGGCTCTCCCTGCCCCATTCCGATCAAGGCGTCTTTAAGCTTTTCTTTCATGTTTACCCCCTCAAATAAAAAGGCTTCCCCAATAAAAGGAAAGCCAGACAAGCGAAACTTACGCAAACAACGTTTGCTTAATATGCCTGAATCCCTTTCAGATCAGTCTCCGCTTTTCTGTCAGGTTTTCATTTATGTTTTCAAATTCGGGAAACAGTTGTTTGAATCTCCCGATACAGTTGTTAATATTTTATCAACATCGTTGGCCCTTGTCAATCAGCCAATCATTCTTCAATTGTCCTTTTGACCGTTTTCCTTCTCTTCTTTGAAGTGTGTTTGTTCTTCCCGTTGCTTTCCTCGTAAATTTCATCCATGCACATTTTGCAGATTGTCTTCCCGTGGTTCTTGTAAGCTCTGCCTTCAATAATCGCGTTTCCGCAAATATCGCAAATTTTAGCCATTTTTCTTCCTTTCCTCACTTATGTAGAATTAATTGTTTCTATCGGAGCCACTCGTCACCGATACACTCTTCAATGCTCATAATATAAGATAATTTTCCCAAAAAATCAATATTATTTTTACATTAAGGGTAAATATATTCCATCAGCACCATCAAATCTTGCCGGGCTGTTGCCCGCAGCTATTTCAAAGGAGATTGAAAATGAACTCACAAAACAAGTACTCTGTAGCTTTGACCTACAACTTGAAAAACGAATCCAATCTCAAAAACGAGGACGACCAGGCTGAATTCGACTCGATAGAGACGGTTCAAGCAATCGCACACGCAATAGAAAAAACAGGATGCCGGGTCGTTCCGATGGAAGCAACGCGCTCAATAGTCAATGAAATCCAAAACCAGCACATCGACATGGTCTTCAATTTCGCGGAGGGACTCAAGGGACGGGGACGGGAGTCCCAGGTTCCGGCACTGCTTAGCTTCCTTTCCATACCATTTACCGGTTCCGATGAAACAACGCTCGCAATAGGCCTGGACAAAGCCCTTTCAAAACGTATAGCCATGACCGAGAACATAAGGACCCCAAAGTTCCAGATATTTTTCAATTCATCCGATGTTTTGAAAAAATCGCTTCAATTTCCCCTTATTGTAAAGCCGAATGCCGAAGGTTCCAGCAAGGGGATAATAGACTCGTCCATTGCACGCGACGAACACAGCCTGAAACTGTTGACAAACCGTATTATTGAATCCTACGAGGAACCTGCCATCGTCGAGGAATATGTGCCTGGGCGCGAGTTCACAGTCGGCCTCCTAGGAAACGGCAAGGATGTAGAAGTGCTGCCTCTGATGGAAATACTATTCGAAAAAGACGAAAATCCTTTTTACAGCTACAATGTCAAAAAAAATTCAGAAAAATTCATACGATATGAATGCCCTGCCCAAATTGACTCAAAGCTTGAGAAAAAAATCAAAAAGATGGCTTTAAGAATTTTCACATCTCTCCAATGCAGGGATGTGGCGCGCATCGACATACGGGTTTCGGAAAAGGACAACGAACCCTATTTCATTGAAATAAATCCCCTTCCCGGACTGATTGACGGTTTCAGCGACTTGACAATAATAGCCCGTTCCGCAAACATGGAATACGACCAGCTGATACGCAGGATATTGAATGAGGCCTTCAAGAGGTATGGAATGAACGAGATTTAGCTTTTTTTCATATCGAAGTAGTTGAATTTTCCCATAATCTCCAAGACTTCTTCTATGTCAATTGCCTTTACCACCCCTTTGCGGCCCTCCATGTCGCCCGATGCAAAAAGCGCATTGGCTATGGCTTCCTCGACAGCCTCGACTACAGCTTCGAACAGAGGATTCAA
>CAZEHH010000124.1:0-3880 GCA_964512505.1 uncultured Peptostreptococcaceae bacterium | reverse complement strand
TAGTATGCGGCGGAGCCAAAGTGGATTTGGACGAAATAATCGAGTGGAGAAAATAAAACTCTCCTCGCCTGTCAGAACTGATCTTGAAATTTCGGACCTTCCAAAAACACTTTGATTGAAATCCAAGAAGTTGCCTATTTATAAACCGATTATTGAAACAATAAATGGAGGTTTTTTATGTCTGTTAATGAATTGGCAGGTAACTATAAAGACTATGTTGTCGGATTGAGAAGGGAATTCCACATGAATCCGGAAATTGGCATGGGGGAATTCAGGACACAAAAGAGGGTAATGGAAGAATTGCGCAAAATCGGTATAGAATGTGAAAAAATTGCCGGTACTGGTGTGGTTGCATATATAAAAGGAACAGGTGAAGGAAAAATTGTTGCTCTTAGAGCCGATATGGATGCACTGGAGGTCCGGGAAGAAAATGATTCGGAATACAAGTCACAGAATGACGGCTTGATGCATGCTTGTGGACACGACGGACACACGGCTGCGCTTTTGGCTGCGGCAAGAATTTTGATTGACAAAAGCGATGAATTCAAAGGTTCGGTAAAGCTTTTATTCCAACCGGGAGAAGAGGGGGCCAAAGTAGGAGACCGTATGCTGACTGATGGAGCGGTTAAAGATGTGGATGCCATTTTTGGTCTGCACCTTTGGAATGAGATTGAAGTTGGAAAAGTATCGGTTGAAGCCGGACCCAGAATGGCATCGGCGGGATTGTTTAAAATATTTGTAAAAGGTAAAGGCGGACATGGATCCATGCCCCATCAAGGCGTTGATGCTTCGCTTGTCGGGGCTTCAATCCTCCTTAATTTGCAATCGGTTGCGAGCCGGGAAATAAATCCGCTTGAACCGTCTGTAGTTAGCGTAGGCATATTCAAATCAGGAAAAAGCTTCAATGTGATTCCCGGCGATGCGTATATTGAAGGCACAACCCGTTGTTTCAGCAAGGAAGTGAATGATGGACTTGAAGAGCAAATCAGGCGCATAGCCGAGAATACAGCAAAGGCATATAGGGCAGAAGCGAGGGTGGAGTATAGGCAGCTTGTCGATCCTGTGATCAATGATGTTGAACTATCGCGAATTGCCAGGAATTCAGTTGCATCAATCATGGGAGAAGATGCTAACATAATGTTCGAAAAAACCATGGCGGGAGAAGATTTTGCGCTCTATTCCAGACAAAGCAAATCTGTTTTTGCTCTTGTGGGAACTAAAAATGAAAAGAAACATGATTTTTATCCCCACCACCATCCCAAATTTGACATAGATGAAGACGCCTTGGTAATTGCCGCGGCACTCCATGCGAAGTTTGCAATGGATTTTTTGAATCAACAATAACGAAAAATATATTTTTAAACACTTAAGGTTCAATGCGCCCGGAAAACTTTTGTTTCCGGGCTTTTCTGTTGCATAGCCGGTTGATTATGCAAAACACAAGGGTATAAACACAAATAGGTTTATACAAACATTACCGAATAGGGAGGAAATGTCAATGAAGAGAGCGATATTGCTTCTGCTTTGTATCTTCATGGTTTTTACAGTTTCGTGCAAGAAATCCAAAGAACCGGAAGAAGAATTCATTGCAGACGAAAAATATGCGAAAGCAACCGGTGCGGCATACCTGAGCGACTTGTTCAGCGGAAACTACGAGGATGCATATAATGCATATCCCCATGATGAAGCAATGGAGAATGCAGTGGATGCAAATGCCTATGAGGAAATATTCGATGGGTTGTATAGTCAGCAGGGCGACTTCAAAGCTTTCAGCGGAACGCAAACAAAAACCGAAGGAGAATACACTATCTTCACTTCCGGAGTGATTTTTGAAAAAGGGGAGCTGAATGCAAATGTGGTTTTCAATGAAAAAGGGGAGCTGGCGGGAATAAATTTTTCGGAATACACATTTGAACAGGCGGGGGGAGAAGCTTCAACGAATGAAGAGATTGTTGAAACAGCAAGGGCCTATCTGAAGGACCTTGTCGAAGAGAAATATGAAAGCGCCTACAACGATTATCCGCATACGGCACAGATGAAGGGAATGGTGAGTCCAGGAGAGTATGAGAGCATTTTTGTCGAATTGAAGAAAACGGCAGGCGGTTTCATTGGATTCAAGGGAATCAATGTTTCAGAAAAGGACCCGTATACGATTGTGTCAATCGGCGCATTGTTTGAAAATCAAAATTACAACATGAACGTTGTTTTCGACTTAAACGGAGACATAGCTGGACTCAATTTCAGCCTATATACTTTCGGTGAGAAAGTTCTGCCTGAAGGCACAAGGGAAATCGATGTAGAATTCGGATTGCAAGAGTGGAAACTTACTGGCAAAATAACCCTTCCCGAAGCTGACGGCGTTTATCCGGCTCTTGTGCTCGTGCATGGATCAGGACCCAACAACATGAATGAGACTGTTGGGCTGAACGAACCCTTCAAGGATATCGCGCATAAGCTTGCGCAAAACGGCATTGCAGTTTTAAGATACGACAAGAGAACTTTCACATATGGGGGAAAAATCGCGGAGCTTAAGGATTTCACGGTATATGACGAGACAATAGAAGATGCGGCGGAGGCGGTTAAATTCGTACATGGACTCGACTATGTAGAAAAAGATAGAATTTTTGTGCTTGGCCATAGCCTGGGAGCCTACCTCATGCCCAGAATAGCGGAAGTCACCCCTGAGGCCGACGGCTACATGATGGCTTCGGGGATTTACTCAAGTCTTGCTGAGATAGTCCCATACCAAATTGACTATTTGAACAAGCTGGATGGCATTGTAACGGATGAGGAGAAAAAACGGCTCGAAGATACGGAGGCTGTGGTGGACAAGATGCTGAATCCCGATGCCATAAATGAAAACGAGATTGTATTCGGAGCATATAAGGCTTACTGGGAGGATCTGTCGCAATACGACCCTATAGAGCTTGCCGGCAATATCGAAAAACCGGCATATGTCTTCCAGGGGGACAGGGACTACCAGGTGCCGGTAAAAGAATACGACGCAATCTTCAAAGCGCTGAACGACAGGAAGAACTTCACTTTCAAGCTGTATCCGGGCTTGAATCATTTGCTGGTATATGGGGAGGACAAACCGACGCCTCAGGAGTACTATACCAAAGGAGAAGTATATGAACCGCTCCTTGAAGATTTGATCGAATTCATGAAGGGCGGATATTGATTTGGAAGTGCCGCTGTAAAATTGACGGTGTAAATGCACATGTTCATGCAGGCGGTTTGAAAAACAAGTAATAAAACAATAAGCTGATATTATGTTGTATGGAGGGTGCGATGAAAAAGATGGCGGGAGTATATTCAATACTGCTTGGAGTATCAATAATGGGTTTGTGGAGCATGTTGTTAAGTACCGGCAATGTACCTGAGCTCAAAACAGCCCTGATAAGCATTGCTTTTCATATGGCGGCAGAAACAATTATGGGGATACTGTTATTGATGAGTGGAGTGGCCTTAATTAAGGATTCAAAAAATGGAGTATCTTTATTTGTCCTGTCTAATGGACTTGTAATATATTCTGTAGTTAATTCTGCAGGCTACTATGGAGAAAAAGGACAATGGATAATGGTTGCAATGTTTATGGCAATATTGTTCATGTCATCATTTCTAACATATGGATTGCTGAAGAAAGCTGAACTGTAATCAATTCATGGAACCGTAAAGCGACAGATGCCTGGATTAGATGTTATAAAACCCGTTACAAATCTTTTTCTGATCAATCCCGCAGGAATCAGTCAATACGGCAGAACAAATATGAATGATTTGAAAAGCGTCAAGGTGTCAATTTGAATGTTTATAACAATACATTTGATAAGCCTTGAAATTATTCAAGTGAAAGTCAACCAAAATTTATGGTTGACTTTCA
>CAZEHH010000123.1:0-3893 GCA_964512505.1 uncultured Peptostreptococcaceae bacterium | reverse complement strand
GATTGATTTTTGGTGAAAGTATTTTCTTTTTTGCGAAATATTTTTCGCCGATTTTTACTGAATAAAAGGAGTTTTAATATTCCGAACAGAAAGTATGTTGAAATCACTGCCTTGCATGAATTTTAAAAAACCCATGGACTTGGCACGACTATTGCAATAATATATGTTTGCTTGCCGAGTGCAAATGAACACGCACAACTGGATGAAGGACTCGGGAGAGCGCCATCTGCGGCCGCCGAAGGGACAAGTCAATGTTTGCCGGCATTGATGAATTTCTCAGGCAAAAGAACCGGTTCCGGACAGAACTCTGGAAGAATCTTCTTAAATGATTCATTGTCAATCAAGCTGACAGAGAAGCAATGGCAGAGAATTTGTGCTATTGCTATTTTTTTTAATAAACTATTCTAAGGGGGACATGATATGAAACAAAGCGAGTTTGATTTTTCAAGGATCGATCCGGTTCTCGAAAAATACGCGCACGTGAAAGGGAGTCTGATTACCATACTTCAGAAAGCCCAGGAAACTTACGGCTACCTGTCGGAAGAAGTCATTCTCTACATTGCGGAAAAAACCAAGGTTAAACCCGCAAAAATTTACGGAGTGGTGACCTTCTACACCCAGTTCAGGCTTAAGCCGGTAGGGAAATACCTTATTATGCTTTGCCAGGGTACGGCCTGCCATGTAAACGGATCCGAGAGGATTGAATCGGCCATATGCCAAAAGCTTGGCATAAAGGACGGCGAAACTACAGAAGACAATCTGTTCACTTTGAACAACGTAGCCTGCCTGGGATGCTGCAGCCTTTCACCGGTAATGATGATAAACGGCGAAACGTATGCAAAGCTTACGCCCAAAAAGGCCGAGAACATTCTCGACAAGTTGAAAAAAGAAGCTCTGCTTGAAGGGGAGGTGCAGTAGATGAAGATAGTAATAGGAGAAGGAAGTTGCGGCCTGGCGGCTGGAGCCGGTAAAGTACACGAAAAAATCGCTCAAGTCCTTTCGGCAAACAGCCTTAAAGCCGATGTTGAAATCACCGGATGCTGCGGAATGTGTTATCTTGAGCCGATTGTGGATATCTACGACGACTTCGGAGAGAAAACTACATATGTAAAGGTCACTCCAGAAATGGTGGACGATCTCATACTCAAGAAAATCAGGGACAACCAGGAAGTTAACACCTGCGAAATAACACAGAACGACCTCAATATACTTGGCAACCAAAAACGCATAGTGCTTAGGAATTGCGGAATCATCAACCCCGAAAAGATAGAGGACTATCTTGAGGCTGGAGGCTACGAAGCCATAAAGAAATGCATTTCCCAGCTCAAGCCTGAAGACGTTATTGACATAATCAAGAAATCAGGCCTCAGGGGCCGCGGCGGGGCAGGTTTCCCGACATGGTTCAAATGGAACGCGGCCAGGGCGTCGAAGAGCGAGCCCAAGTACATCGTATGCAACGCCGACGAAGGCGATCCGGGAGCATTCATGGATCGAAGCGTACTCGAGGGCGACCCCCACAACCTTATAGAGGGAATGATGATAGGCGCCTATGCGATGGGAGCAGAAGAGGGAATAGTATATGTTCGTGCAGAGTACCCTCTTGCCATTGTCCGTCTTGAAAAAGCGATAGAACAAGCCCGCGAAAAAGGCTTCCTCGGAAAGAGGGTCTTTGGAATGGACTTCAACTTCGACATGAGGATAAAAGCCGGAGCCGGAGCCTTTGTCTGCGGCGAGGAAACCGCCCTCATAGCATCTCTCGAAGGCGAACGCGGAATGCCCAGGCTCAAGCCTCCTTTCCCCGCACAAAAGGGATACTGGCAGCAGCCTACAAACATAAACAATGTAGAGACATTCTCAAATGTTCCGTGGATAATAAACAACGGCGCAAACGCATTCTCGTCGATGGGAACGGAAGACTCAAAAGGAACAAAGGTCTTTGCGCTTACCGGAAAAATCAAGAACGGCGGACTCGTGGAAGTGCCTATGGGCATGACTCTCCGTGAAATAATATACGACATCGGTGGCGGTATACGCGATGACAAAAAATTCAAGGCCGTTCAGCTTGGCGGACCATCCGGCGGCTGTCTACCGGAATCGCTTCTGGATACGCCTATGGAATACGCATCAATAAACAAAACCGGAGCAATTGTCGGATCCGGGGGAATGGTAGTATTGGACGAAACCACATGCATGGTAGACGTGACCCGCTTCTTCCTCGACTTCACCAAGAAGGAATCCTGCGGAAAATGCATACATTGCCGAATAGGAACAACCAGGATGCTTGAAATACTAACACGCATAACCAAGGGCGAAGGCAAAGAGGGCGACATAGAGCTTCTCGAGGACTTGGCGAAAAAAGTCAAGGACGGGTCTCTTTGCGGGCTCGGACAAACGGCTCCCAACCCTGTTCTGACAACAATCAGATATTTCAGGGATGAGTACGAAGCTCACATAAAAGACAAAAAATGCCCGGCAAAACAATGTACAGCCCTGATAACCTATAGGATAGATCCCGATAAATGCATAGGCTGCACGGCTTGCGCAAGGAATTGTCCTGTTTCATGCATAACGGGAGAAGTCAAGAAACCACACGAAATCGATCCGGCCGTCTGCATCAAATGCGGAAAATGCGCAGAGGTCTGTCCGGTAGATGCAGTGGAAATACTATAGGGGAGGGAAAACAGATGTCAGAGATACGATTGAATATAGACGGAATTGAAGTCAAAGGCCATCAAGGCGAGACAATACTTGAGATATCCAAGAGATACGATGTTGAAATACCCACGCTATGTTTCGACGAACGAATGGACATATACGGTTCATGCGGAATGTGCGTTGTGGAAGTTGAAGGAATACCGAAATTGCTCAGATCCTGCGCCACGGAGGCAAGGGACGGAATGGTCGTAAAGACCAGGACAAAACGAGTTGTTGAATCGCGCAAGATAGCGCTGGAGCTTCTCTTGTCCGACCACGTTGGAGACTGCCGTCCTCCATGCGTGCTGGCATGCCCGGGACAAACCGACTGCCAGGGATACGTGGGACTCATCGCAAACGGAGAGTTTGACGAGGCGCTCAAGCTGGTAAAAGAACAGCTTCCCCTTCCAGGCTGCATAGGCCGTGTCTGCCCCCATCCCTGCGAGGATGCATGCAGAAGGGAGCTCGTTGAAGAACCAATAGCCATAGCGTGGCAAAAGCGTTTCATAGCCGACATGGACATGCAGAAGGAAGAAATGTTCATACCCGACCTTGACGCTCCGACAGGCAAGAGGGTTGCAATAGTCGGAGGCGGACCGGCCGGACTCACTGCGGCATATTTCCTCGCGGTCAAGGGACATGACGTGACCATATACGACATGATGCCCAAGATGGGCGGAATGCTCAGATACGGAATACCCGAGTACCGTCTTCCCAAAGACGTGCTCGACAAGGAAATAGGCGTAATCGAAAAAATGGGCGTCACCTTGATAAACAACAAGAAAGCCGGAACCGACTTCACGGTCGAGGGCCTAAGGAAAGACTTCGACTCCGTTTTCGTAGGAATAGGCGCATGGAGCAGCTCTTCGATGAGATGCGAAGGCGAAGAAATGGACGGAGTGTACGGTGGAATCGATTTCCTCAGAAAAGCCGCACTGAATGAACCGACAAACATAGGAAACCGCGTCGCCGTAATAGGCGGAGGAAACACTGCAATGGACGCGGCGCGTACCGCAGTAAGGCTTGGAGCCGAAAAAGTTTACCTCGTATACAGAAGGACCGAAGCCGAAATGCCGGCTGAGGAAGTTGAAATCGTGGAAGCCCGCGAAGAAGGCGTCGAATTCGTGTTCCTTGCGAGCCCCAAGAAGGTCATCGCCGGAGAAGACGGACGCGCGGCCAAACTTGAGGTTCAAAACATG
>CAZEHH010000122.1:2188-3904 GCA_964512505.1 uncultured Peptostreptococcaceae bacterium | reverse complement strand
GCAAATACAGCCTATAA
Source organism: uncultured Peptostreptococcaceae bacterium (assembly GCA_964512505.1). GTDB lineage: Bacteria > Bacillota > Clostridia > Peptostreptococcales > BM714 > BM714. Next base: position 3,887 of record CAZEHH010000122.1, on the reverse strand, counting down.
GCGGTAGTAAGAAAGGAAACCCTTTGTGGGTTTCCTTTCTTATGGTCTATTATAAATTGGGTCGACGGTGTATTTGAGCCCGTCTTCTGTCATGTAGATTGTCATGATGTCGAGGCCGGAGAATATGTCCAGACCTTTGACGTCCGGTGTTGAAGGCGCTTCGATGATTTTAAGTCCGTTTATCATTTTAGTATGCATTTCCCCGTCTTGTGAAGGGGTTGCCGCATATGTTTTTCCTCCGGTCCTTGTCCTGTATTCTTCAAGCCACCTAAGCACAAGTTCCTCCTCGAGCGGGTCCGAGAATTTCCATGAACAGGACATGGAGAGAAGGATGTTTTTTTCTGAAGCGTTTTCCAGCTTATCCCTAAGCCAAGGTATCTGTGCAGGGTTTGAGGCGCGGAGTCCATTTTGTGATGAATTGTCGAGCCTTAGCACGAGCAGGTTTTTGCCTCCGGACGATGAAAAACTTTCTTCGCCGCCTATTACCGGAGCTGTTATCCTCTTTTCCAGTTCTCCGCTAAGCGTTCCCGAGGAAACAAGGAAATCGGATTCATTTGCCAGTTTTGACAAGCTTATGTGTATTAGCCTGTCGAGCAGCGTTGTAACGGGCGATGTGTTTCCGAGCACCGTGATCGACAAGTCGGGATCCTCCGGCTTGCTTTTCAGGAGGTTTTCGTCGTAGGGGATTTTTATACCCGTGGAATTCAGCTGCCCGCTGTATGGAGTTTTGTAGAAAGCCGTGAAATCGTCAAACCATATCCGCCCCTCCGTTTTGTTTTCGGGATCCGTTTCAACCAGGTAGACCTTTTCCAGTTTCACCGGAAATACGGCGCTTTGAGGTATTTTTGCTTCTACGAACCGCCATCCTGTCCAGTCTACGTACCGTGCGAAGTCTATTGTGCTTGTTTTGCCGTCGCTGTCTGTTATGCGCGCCCTGAGCCAGTGGCCTCCGCCTTCGTCGCCTCTGACCCAAACCCCCAAGTGCGATGGCGTGGAGTAAAGCGTATGTTCGAGGTTTAGATATGCCGCCCTGCTTGCGTCTGTTTTTGTGAAGTCGTATGCCATCGAACCCGAAGATTCGCCGTTTTTGTTTATGGTTTCATCGAGATTGTATGAACCTGTGACCGCCTCGGGGTATGAAGAAAAGGTGTCCCCGGCGCTTTCGAAGTCGTTGAATACGAAGGACGAGTATCCTATGGAAACGGGTATTTCGTCAGTATTGCCTTGAAATGTTGCGCTTATCTTTCCGCTTGCGGCCCTGTTTGACGCGGTGAATGTCTGTCCCTTCAATGTGCCCAGCCGATCGGGGAAGCTTGCGGACAAGTCCTGCAAATCCACGGGAATGTCGTATCCTTGAGCGGTGTGCACGACGGCTTCAATCTCCGCTGTTTCGCCCAGGTCCAGTGAAATGCTTCCCGGAGAGATGTCGATTCCGGTTGCCTTCCCCACGCATGTTAAAGCTATGCTGTGCGAATTGCCGTTGTAGGTCCCGGTTACACTGAATAGCCCGGGTTCTCCGGGATAGAACCTTCCGTTTTCGACTTTGCCGTTCCCTTGGACTATCCAGTCTATGGAATTCGAATCGTCCTTTGCCGGATTGAAATTCTTGTCGAAGAAATGCGTCTCAAGTTTCCTCGATGTTCCGAAAGCCACCTTGTCGTCCGAGACGGCTATCTTGAAATCGTAAGGCGTGAGGCTT
>CAZEHH010000122.1:0-2088 GCA_964512505.1 uncultured Peptostreptococcaceae bacterium | reverse complement strand
GAAAGCCACCTTGTCGTCCGAGACGGCTATCTTGAAATCGTAAGGCGTGAGGCTTGCATGAGGGCTTATTACGGCAATTGCGTTTGCTATGCGCCTTTCGGCTCCTCCGGAGGGATTGTTTTCGATCGTCACGGCGCTTTCGCCTAGCCGCCTTGCCATCATTTCAGTCGATCCGCCACCGTCAAGGTTGATGGCGTCCCAGACGCCGAGACCTTTCATGTAGAGGGCGAGTTCCGTTTCGCTCATGCCTGTTGCCGAAGGGTTTCTGCCGTCTACCGCAAGCAGATAGAAGCGGTTGCCTTCCATGTTTGTTCCAAGCGCCGTCCGGGGATGCAGTCCGGATATGGGGAGTGAAAACGAGTCCGGAAGGTTGCCGCCATCAAGGAGTATGCTTCCTCCCCCTATTGCGTCGCCTATGTTTGAAAGAGAAGGTTTTGTGTCGATTTCGAGCCTTGCCCGCTGATTCTCCTTGAAGGCATCCATCAGCTCGACCTTCACCCCGCCGCTTGCCGCAACTATGAAATCGGGTTTCTCGTCGCCGAATTCGGACACCGAGCTCTCGAATGATTCAACCTTTCCATCTGAAACTCCCATGTAGACCGAGTCGGGCTTTTGCGGCGGGAGCCCTTGCCATGAGGCGTTGTACACTATGGCCTTGCCGGGCTCAAGGTAGGGCTTGTTTATGCATGATACGGCAATTTCCTTTCTGTTTGAAAGGTTCTTGACTGTGTATCTTTCCTCGAACATTGCGCCTATTTGAAGCATTCCTTCCGAGTCTGTCCATGCCGCGTTGAAGCTCGGGTCGCCTATTGAGCTTGACATGAGGACTCCGTCCTTTACCACCGGGCCCATGGACACCGAAAGTCCCGTGTCGAAGAAATCGCCGTTTATTATTCCTATTGCGGACGGTTCCAGGGCAGAAAAATCCGAAAGGGTGGAACGCTTGTTGACCTGATGATTGGATAAAACTCCGATGCCTGCGCCTCCGTCCGAAATGCCTCCTTCGAGTATTCTTACAGATATGTGGCCTCTTTCCGTAAGAATCAAGTCTTCCGTGTAAGTCACTCCGTTCCCTATTTGTTCGGTGAAAGTTTCCCGGTTCAAGACATTGTAGTCTGCATGGGAAATTGTAGCGGATGTTAGAATGCAAACCAAGCCAAGGCATATCGAATTCATTTTTTTCATGTCCGGATTTCTCCTTTCGCATTCATTTGCACTTGGGTTCCCAAATGCTCATTTGTTCGGGGTTTGTAAGAGCCTTAAGCAGATTCTCCCTGCCCCTTGGAGCTTGGCTGTCTATTCCGCGAAGCAGCTCCTTCATATAGTCCCTTCGCGTGCGGCCCTCCATTGGGCACTTGCTTTTTATTACAGGGAAATTGTGGCGTCTTGTTGCTCCGATTATGTCTTTTTCCTCGGCGTAGACCATGGGTCTGATTACCGTTATTTCCTGCCTGTCGAGGTATGTGACAGGTTTGAAGGAGTGTATCCTGCCTTCGTACAGCATGCTGAGGAGAAGCGTTTCTATGGCATCGTCGCGGTGGTGGCCCAGGGCAGCCTTGCTTATGTTGTGCCTTTTAAGAAGGTTGTAAAGTGCGCCCCTCCTGAGATTTGCGCACAGCGCGCATGGATTCTTCTCGTTTCGCACATCGAACACTATCCTGTAGATTTTTGTCTCTTCGATGAAATATTCAATGCCGAGACTGTCGCAAAACTGCTTGACCGGATTGAAGTCAAAATCCTCATATCCCATGTCTATCGAAAACGCCTTTATTTCATACGGGACGGGATAGAAGTTTTTCATGAGGTGGAGCCCGTAAAGAAGGGCAAGGGAATCCTTCCCTCCCGATATTCCAACCCCTATCACATCGCCCGGGGCAATCATTTCATATTCCTGAGCGGCTTTTCGCATGCAGCCGAGCACTTTTCTCATATGAATCTCCTTTCGCTGGTTCTGATGCATTCATTATACATCTGGCGGCAGAGGGACTGCATTAAGAAAGGGTTACAAAAAAACAGCTGTCAGTTGTCAGATTTCAGTTGTCAGTAAAAGCGAAAAGACAAAAGGCAGATATCAGTTGTCAGATGTCA
>CAZEHH010000121.1:0-3942 GCA_964512505.1 uncultured Peptostreptococcaceae bacterium | reverse complement strand
GCGGACCTATCAATGTGTTCTCAGAGGGTATCGGAACATTCATGACAAAAATTGGCGTTCCGTTCTCAGTGGGTAAACCTTTCGCTGCTCTTGCAATCTCGGCCTTCGCCCTTACTTCACTTGACACTGCAACAAGACTTGGCCGTTTCATACTTCAGGAGTTCTTCGAGGACGACACGAAGGAAGTTCAAAGCATACTCGTTACAAACCGTTTCGTTGCAACAACAGTTACTGTTATTGCAGGTGGATCATTGTCAGTAGTTGGCTGGACAAGGGTATGGCCTCTATTCGGTTCATCAAACCAATTGTTGGCAGGACTTGCTTTGCTTGCTCTTGCTGCATATCTTAAAAAAGACGGCAAGAAGTATGGCATGATAATACCTCCAATGATCTTCATGTTTGCTGCTACTCTCACTGCTTTGGTTCTCTTGATTCAGCAAAACATCGCAGCAGGCAATATGCTTCTTGTAGCATTCGCAGTTGCTCTGTTTGGATTGGCAGTAGTTCTTGTAGCCAGATCCTACAAGGTATTGACAGGCAACGGAGGAATAAAAGAATAAATACTCAAACTGAAAGGGTGCCGCAAAAGCGGCATCCTTTTTTTAGTTTAGTCCCTTGTTTCCGTTTTGTCATTGAGAGGAAAGCGATGGTATGATAAAATTAGGCAGATGGGTTTTGGTTATGACATAGTATATTATGTGAATCAGGAAGAACAAATATAGAATGCGGAGGGCGATATGGGGCGATTTTTCGGAACGGACGGAGTCAGGGGAATAGCTAATGTGGAGCTTACTAACGATCTTGCATACAAGCTGGGGAGATACGGAGCCCATGTACTGACAGAAGGAAGAAAATATGTGAAGATATTGATAGGAAAGGATACAAGGATATCCGGCGACATGCTCGAAGCCTCCCTTGCGGCAGGAATAATGTCAATGGGTGGGGATGTGCTGTCTGTTGGAGTAGTGCCGACCCCTGCCGTTGCGTTTTTGACAAAAAAACTGCAGGCGGATGCAGGCGTCGTAATTTCCGCATCCCACAATCCCGCAGAATATAACGGAATAAAATTTTTCAACAAAAGCGGATACAAGCTGGCGGATGAAATAGAAGACAAAATAGAAAAATACATACTTGGAGGACTCGAAGCGGAATCAATCATAGACGGAGACCATGTAGGGACATGGAAGACAATGCCTCAGGCCTACAAGCTTTATTGCGACCATTTGACAGAAAATATAGATACGGATTTTTCCGGGATGAAGGTGGCAATAGATTGCGCAAACGGAGCCGCAACAACCACTGCCGCCTATGCACTTTCAAAATTGAATGCCGAGGTTTCGGCTCTTTGCTGCCAACCCGACGGCCACAACATAAACAAGGGCTGCGGGTCAACCCATGTCGGGCTTGTGCAGAATCTCGTCAAGTCCGGCGATTATGCGATTGGACTGGCATTTGACGGCGACGCCGACAGGCTGATTGCTGTTGATGAAACGGGCCAAGTGGTTGATGGAGACAAGATAATGGCAATCTGCGCGGATTATCTAAAGGAGACCGGAAAGCTTAAGAAAGACACCCTTGTAACCACGGTCATGAGCAACATGGGGCTTTTTGCATCGCTTGGCTCAAAAGGCATAAAAATTGAAAAAACAAGGGTTGGAGACCGGTATGTGCTTGAAAAAATGCTTGCTGAAGGGTACAACTTCGGTGGGGAGCAATCGGGCCACCTCATATTCCTGGACCACAACACCACAGGCGACGGACTCTTGTCCGCACTTATGCTGATGAAAGTCATGAAAAAGCAAGGAAAAAGGCTTTCCGAGCTAAAAGGCATAATGGAGACATTCCCCCAGGTTCTTGTAAATGCCAGAGTCGACAATGACAAGAAACACGATTATGTGGAAGACGAAGAAATAAGGCAATCGATAAAAGAAATGGAGAAGTTTTTCAATGGGGAAGGAAGAGTGCTTGTAAGGGCATCGGGTACAGAGCCTCTTGTCCGCGTGATGATAGAAGGCAAAGATCAAAGCGTTTTGGAGGAAAAAGCCAAAGAACTGGCTGACCTTATAGAGAAACGGTTGGGATAGCGAATAGTAGAAAGTAGAAACAAGGACTAAAAAGGGACAGACATTTTTGTGTCCATAATGACGATATAGTGCATAAAGAATAGCAATTAACAAGTAGCAAGTAGTAAGTAGCAAGTGGAAACAAAAGATAAAACGGGAAAAGAAGTGTGAAGTGTAAGAAAGATGATGAGCATTTTGAAGTCGAATTTGGTTTGCTTTTATTGTTTAGATCTTTTGTCTTATTAGTATTAAGCCTTTTCTGATATCTGACAACTGTCTGCTGACAACTGTTTGAAAGGTTGTGATAAATGGCATAAGAAAATACAAACGGAACAAGCGCCTGAGCTCACAGAGCTGACGAGGGCGGGGTTTATCGAAAATTCGGCGGATGCCCCGCGGCCGGTCCACGGCCGAAAAGACTGTACAAAGTCCGGAAGCGATTTCGGGAACAAAGCGGTTGGGTGGAATCATGACAGATGGTTTGAAAAAATAAAAAAATTGGAGGATTTCATCATGTGTGGAATCGTAGGATATATAGGTGATAAAAAGGCTACCCCAATCATTGTTGAAGGGCTTGCCAAGCTTGAGTACAGAGGATATGACTCGTCGGGTATAGCGGTCTACAACAATGGAAGTCTCGAAGTCCGCAAGTTTGCCGGACGACTGTCAGTTTTGCAAGAAAAAATCAAGGACGAGGATTTTTCGGGTTCAATAGGAATGGGCCATACCAGGTGGGCTACCCACGGGGCCCCGAGCGATTTCAATGCACACCCGCATACAAGCACCAACGGAAACATAGCTGTAATACACAACGGCATAATAGAGAACTACATGAAACTCAAGGATTGGCTCATAAACGAAGTCGGAGTCGTGTTCAAGTCCGAAACGGATACAGAGGTCATATCCCATCTCATCGAATATTTTTATGAAGGGGATTTGGTTGAAGCGGTATACAAGGCTGTCGATAAAATGCAGGGTGCGTACGCGATAGTGGTTGTCTGCGGCAAAGAACCGGACAAGCTGGTGGCTGTCAGGAAGGACAGCCCCCTCATAGTCGGGAAGGGAGTGGGCGAGAATTTCCTTGCTTCGGACATACCCGCACTCCTTAAGCACACACGCGACATGTACATCATAGAGAACAACGAATTCGTGGTTCTTACCAAAAATGAAGTCAAGATATACAACAGCTTGCTGCAGGAACAGAACAGGGACACATTCAAGGTCACGTGGGATGTAGAGTCGGCAGAAAAAGAAGGCTATCCGCATTTCATGCTCAAGGAGATTCACGAGCAGCCCAAAGGGCTTTATGAAACGTTGCACAGGAGGCTCGAGAAAGATAATTCCATAACTCTCGACGGCATAAGCCTTACGAAAGAAGACCTTGAAAAGATCAGCAAAATATACATCGTAGCATGCGGAACGGCATATCATGCGGGTCTTGTGGGAAGGTTCGCAATAGAAAAATTCGCGGGCATACCTGTGGAAGTGGACATAGCCTCAGAATTCAGATACAGGGATCCTTTTGTGGACGACAAGACGCTCTTCATTGCGGTCAGCCAGTCGGGAGAGACAATAGACACACTGGCCGCGCTTCGCGAGGCAAAGCGGAAGGGAGCCAGGATACTCTCAGTAGTAAATGTTGTGGGAAGCTCCGTTTCACGCGAATCCGACGATGTCTTCTACACATGGGCGGGGCCGGAGATTGCGGTTGCATCCACCAAGGCATACACAACCCAGCTTATGAGCATGTACCTCATAGCCCTTCATATGGCAAGAGTCAAGGGCGTGATGAGCGACGAAAGATATGAATCCGTACTCGCAGAGCTAAAAGCCATTCCCGAGAAAGTCCGCGAGGTCCTGAGGGATGAAAAAATATTCC
>CAZEHH010000120.1:0-3994 GCA_964512505.1 uncultured Peptostreptococcaceae bacterium | reverse complement strand
GTGAAATATATGAGAGATGCATTCAACGAAATGTGCACGATGTTCAATGGGAAGGGATACGAAAAAATAATGATCAATTCCCTTTTCAATCAAATGACTCTAAAGCTGCCCGAAGACTCTTTCTGGAGAGTCAGAAAGAACCGCATGGAGATTCTTGTCCACAGGGAAACAGCCGAGGGATATGGGACAGTCCTTGGAAGCGAAGGGAATTCCATGGAATTTCTGAACAACCGGAGAATCACATTCGAAGGGGGAAGGATGGTGGACATAAGCCATTTGGACAGCCGGGCCTTCCTGTCGGAGAATTTTTCCAAGGAAAATCTGGACAGAGTGGCGGGATTTTTCATTGAAGAGGAAGACGGACACATGAGAATGGGGATTATACTTGGAGGAATGGAGAAAAAGGGCATCATTAACGGAGAGACAATGAATGACGGCGTGTTCGCAATGAAGGGCGGAAATCTGTGTGATGAATCCATACGCCTCTATATGGACATGACAGATGTCAGAGTGGATGCGGTCAAGCAGAGCGGCAAGATAGAAGCTCTACTGAGGGACAGGAAATGGATTCTGTAAATGGACAGCCATAAAGCTTTCTGTTATCATGTCATTATACTAAATTCAAAGGAGAATATTAAATGAACGAAAATGTTTTGGCAAAAGTAGGCGGCAGGGAAATACTTAAAGAAGAGATGGAAATGATGATCAAAAGCCTTGGACCGGAGCGTGCGGCCCAGTTCAATAACGATAAGGGACGGGAGTATGTTTTGAATGAACTTATCAATCAGGAGCTTTTTTATCTTTACGCAATGGCAAATGGAATGGATGGGGAAGAAGCCTTCAAAGCCCAGCTTGAGACGGTCAAGGCCAACATACTCAAGCAATATGCCGTAAACAAGACGATTGCAGGCGTAGGGGTCGAGGAAAAAGAGGCTGAAGAGTTTTATGAAAAAAACAAAAGCAACTTCCAAACGCCTGAAAGCGTGCGCACAAAACACATTCTTGTGGATAGCGAGGAAGAAGCCATAAGCATAAAGGCTGAAATAGACGGCGGATGCGAATTTGAGGATGCCGCCAAGAAATACTCCAAATGCCCTTCGAAAGAAAACGGAGGAGACCTGGGAATGTTCGAAAGAGGGAAAATGGTTCCCGAATTCGAAGACGCGGCTTTTGAAATGAAAGTCGGAGACATGAGCGAACCTGTCAAAACCCAGTTCGGATACCATCTCATCAAGGTTGAAGACAGGAAGGAAGCATCGGTCAGGGCATACGAAGAAGTGAAAAATGAAATAGGGCAAAGGCTCGCAGCCGAAAAGCAAAGAGATGTCTACATGGAAAAAATAAACGAACTGAAACAGCAGTATGAAGTGAAAATTTACTAAAAGAGCCTTTGGCTCTTTTTTTTTTGCCCTTGCAGTGGTACGATTTCAAAAGCGGGACTTTCAGGAGGCGGTTTGATGAACATGCTTTTAGCTTCGACAATTTTATTTGCACTGTTGCTTTTGGCGGTTGTGGCGAAAATCAACCTTTTGCTTCCGCTTCTTGCGGGAATCGTCATGTTCGGATGGATGGCACGGCAAAAGGGCTTTTCGCTCAGGGAAATAGCTGAAATGATGATTTCAGGCACGGAGGGAATAGTGCTGATTGTACAGATATTCATGCTGATAGGGGCTATAACATCGACATGGATGGCGGCAGGAACAATACCCGCAATAGGATATTACGGACTCAAATGGATGAACCCGAAGATTTTCATACTTTTCGCATTTCTACTCAGCTCATTGATGTCTTTTCTTCTCGGAACGGCATTCGGAACTGCGGGAACAATAGGGGTGGTATTGCTTGTAATGGCCAAATCTGCGGGAGTGGATGCCAATGTCGCAGGAGGAGCCATAATCGCAGGAGCTTATTTCGGCGACAGGTGTTCTCCCATGTCTTCGAGCGCAAACCTGATTTCAATATTGACAGGCACCGACCTGTACAGGAATGTTAAAAACATGTTCAAGACAGCCGCAGTCCCATTTGCCGTGAGTTGTTTCGTTTATTTGGCGGTTTCGTTTTTCAATCCCCTCAGCAGAGTCGAGACGGCTTTTCTTGAAAGCATGCGAATGGAGTTTTCAATGGGATTCTGGGCTTTTCTGCCGGCGATTGTATTGTTCGTTTCAGCGGCATTCCACATACATGTCAAATATGCGATGAGCATGAGCGTTTTAACCGGTGCATTGGTGGCTGTACTGTATCAGGGGGAGACGGTACAAGCCGTTTTGAGATATGCTTTTTCGGGGTACAGCCTGGAGGGAGCGGGACTGCTTTCCGAAATAATGAGAAGCGGCGGCATTCTATCAATGATAAACATAGCTCTCATAGTCTTGATATCCGCAGCCTACTCGGGCATTTTGGACAAGGCGGGTTTAATGGATCAGACAGAGGGTAAAATTAGATTGTGGGTGGAAAAAGCGGGGGCCTTTCCCGTCGCCATTGCAGCCAGCCTCCTGGCTTCTGCGATAGGTTGCACGCAGACACTCGCAATAGTGATAGTGTTTCAAATAATGAAGAACCAGGATGTTTACATGGGAGATGGAAGGGAACGGCTTGCCTTGGATCTGGAAAATTCGGTTGTTGTAATGGCGCCCCTCATACCATGGAACATTGCGGGGGCGGTTCCTGCCGCATCAATAGGCGTAGGAAGCCTTTTCATACCGTTTGCTTTTTATTTGTATATAGTTCCGATTTACTGCATGTTGACAAGGGGGAGAGCGGTTGGAGCCAAAATCGAAAAAGATGTCGTATGACGCAATTGTCATAGGAGGCGGACCTGCGGGAATGTTTGCGGCAGTCACAATGAAAGAGCATTTGGACACAGTGGCAATAATTGAAAAGAATGACCGGATAGGCAAAAAACTGTTGCTCTCGGGAAGCGGACAGTGCAATCTCACCCATTCCGGAAACATGAATGAATTTGCAGGCAAATATGGAGACAAGGGGGCGTTCTTGAAACCTGCTTTCAAGGGCTTCGACAATATGGCGCTGCTGAGTTTTTTTGAAAAGAGGGGCGTAAGCTTCGAGCAAAGGAAGGACGGCAAATTTTTCCCGAAATCGGGCAAAGCCTCGGACATACTTAGTGTGCTGGAAAAAGAACTGAGGCGGTCTGGAGTAGAAATACTATGCAATGAAAAGGCGGCAAGAGTAATAAAAACGGAAAATGGGTTTCAGGTTGAAACGAAAAACCTTAAGCTTAAATCAAAATTTCTTGTATTGGCGACCGGAGGCATGTCCTACCCTTCAACCGGGTCTTCGGGAGACGGCTACGCTTTCGCAGAGAGTCTAGGTCACACCATTGTGCCTGTCAAGCCGGCCCTTGCGCCTGTAGTCTGCAAGTGTTTTGAAGGAGACTCGCTTGCAGGGCTTTCCTTTGAAAAAGTAGGTTTGGGACTTTGGCGCAAAGGTAAAAAACAAAGATCTTTCGAAGGTCCCCTGCTTTATACCCATGACGGCCTTTCGGGCCCTGCCATTCTAAACAATTCGAGGGACTTTGAGCCGGGAGACATACTCGAAATAAACTATCTTTTCGGGCAAGACAGAGCTTCGTTTGAAAAAAAACTTACTGAACGGGCATCCAAAAGCCTTCCCCCAAAAGTTAAAAAATATCTTAGGGAACTCGGGTTTTCGGAGCGCTTTTGCATTGACAGAATGAAAAAGGCGGGCATATCCGAAGGGCTTTCCATATCCGAGACGGGCAAGGCGGAAAGAAAGCGTTTGGCAGGCTTTTTGACTGAAGAGAGATTTGAAATAAGCCAAATAAAAGGGTTTAACATCGCCATGGCGACATGCGGTGGAGTCGACACTAGTGAAATTAACCGTAAAACCATGGAATCAAAAAAGGTGGAGGGACTTTTCTTTGTCGGAGAAGTTTTGGACATCGACGGGGAAACAGGAGGATACAACCTTCAGGCGGCTTTTTCGACTGCGCGCCTGACAGGCAACATATTTTAAG
>CAZEHH010000119.1:2418-4014 GCA_964512505.1 uncultured Peptostreptococcaceae bacterium | reverse complement strand
GCTGTACTTCTGGGGGCGGTGGGGGGAGAAAAGTGGAACAGCCTTCCCAGTGAAATTCGCCCGGAAAGGGGCTTGCTCTCAATGAGGAAGGCGATGGGGACCTTCGCAAATCTCAGGCCCGCATCCATAATGAAGGGGATGGAAGACGCGTCTCCGCTTTCGCCGAGGGTCATAGGCAAGGGCTTCGACATACTCTTCGTTCGCGAACTGACAGGAGGCATATATTTCGGGGACAAGGGAGTCTCGGCGGGGGATGGAGACCATTCCGCCTGGGACGAAATGAGCTACTCCGAAATGGAGATAAAGCGAATAGCAAAGATGGCTTTCGAGGCTGCGAAGGCAAGGAAAAACAATCTGGTAAGCGTAGACAAGGCAAATGTCTTAAGGAACTCAAGGCTTTGGAGGAGCACGGTCGACAAAATGGCCGAAGACTATCCTTCGGTCAAGCTGCGCCACATGTATGTCGACAACGCCGCAATGCAGCTCGTGATAAACCCGAGGCAGTTCGATGTGGTGCTTGCCCCCAACATGTTCGGAGACATACTCTCGGACGAGGCGGCTGCAATAACCGGTTCCATAGGGCTTCTGGCATCAGCCAGCCTCAGGTCGGACGGTAAGGGCATATACGAGCCCATACACGGCTCGGCGCCGGACATAGCGGGGAAGGACACGGCAAACCCCATAGCGGCCATACTTTCTGCCGCCATGCTTTTCAGGCATGCCCTTGGTGAGGAAAAGGCGGCTTCGGCAATAGAGGAAGCGGTCCGAAAAACACTTGCAGACGGCAAAAGGACAGTCGACATTGCCCGGGAAAACGAAAGGCCTATCGGGACAAGGCAAATGGCGGATGAAATAATAAAGAACCTTAAACAATAAGCCGCTCTTTGACCGAAAATGAATCAATTGGAAAAACAGCTTGCAAAAGTTTTATTGATGATATAGAATACAGAACAATACAAAAAACTGCATCATGCGACTTTGACGGAGATAGTGTTTTTATTTGATGGCTCAAGAGAGCCGGTGTTCGCTGCGAACCGGTGCCCCTTTAAAAACAGAATCCCTCCCGAGTTGCAGGCATGAAAGCGCTAAGCGTGCATAATGCCTGCCGATTGGCCCCGATAAAGGCCTGGGCTTGTTTGAGCCGAAAGAGCGGCGTCCCTTTGTGGGCGCAAGCAAGGTGGTACCGCGGGATATGCCCGTCCTTGGAATGATTTTCCATGGACGGGCATTTTATTTTGTAAAGTTGAAATGATCGAAGGGAGAAAAGATGAAAGAGAAAACGAGTTTCAAGAAAACAATCGAAGGGATGGATTTCGAGCAGGCGGCAAGGCGCCTCCAACCGGTGTTGAGGCCGACAAATCTTATTGAAAGCCCGGTGTTCGGGGACGAGTCGGGAAACAAAGTGTGGCTTAAGCCCGAGAACCTGCAAGAAACCGGGGCCTTCAAGATAAGGGGCGCATACAACAGAATATCAAAACTTGCCGGCAGCGAGAGTTCCAAGGGGCTTGTGGCGTCCTCCGCAGGCAACCACGCGCAGGGGGTGGCATTCGCCGCTAAGGCCCAGGGAGTTCGCGCCACCATAGTAATGCCTAAGAC
>CAZEHH010000119.1:0-2318 GCA_964512505.1 uncultured Peptostreptococcaceae bacterium | reverse complement strand
AAAATAATCGGAGTCGAACCCGAAGGGGCCCAGGCAATGAGGCTTTCAATTGAAAAAAAGGAGCTTTCATGCCTGGAAAGGGTTGACACAATAGCCGAGGGAGTGGCGGTAAAGAAACCCGGAGAACTCGCCTTCGAAGTCGTAAAGAATTATGTCGACCAAATAATAACCGTGACCGACTACGAAATAATGGAAGCATCTCTTATGCTCATTGAAAAGCACAAGCTTGTAGCCGAATCGGCTGGGGCTTTGCCTCTTGCGGCGCTCAGAAAACTCAAGGGCAGGGGTTTGAATACGGTATGCGTGATAAGCGGAGGGAACATCGACGTATTGACCATTTCTTCCATAATAAGCAGGGGCCTGGTAGGCAGGGGCAGGATACTGCAGTTTACCGTAGACCTTCCGGACAAGCCGGGAGAGCTTCTGAGGGTTTCGGAGCTTTTGGCCAAAATGGATGCAAACGTAATAAAGCTCGACCACAACCAGTTCACGTCCCTGGACCGCCTGATGAACGTCAAGTTGGGAATAACGGTTGAAACCAACGGACACAGCCACAGGAAAGAGATAATAGAAAAGCTTGAAGATGAGGGCTTTAAAATTCATGTGGAATGAGCCTGCCGATTTTATCGCTGCGAATGGTCAAATTCCTCCCTTTTATGGTAATATTAAAGAGCAAATGCCCATAGGCGAGGAGGAAAGAGGATGTTTGACGGATACAGTTGCCTTCCCTGCGTGTTCAGCGAGTTCGTGGGGGCGGTCAATCGGAATTTTGAAGAAAAAAAGGACAGGGAAAGGGCCATGAGGACCTTCTTCGAACACATGGCAAGGGCCGACTACGACCAGAGTCCGCCTGAGCTTGTCGCAGAGAGCCACAGAGTGATACGGTCGATCCTGGGCATAGAGGACCCCTACAGGGAAATAAAAGAAGCTTTCAACGACAAGATGCTTGCCCGCTACGGCGAGTTCAAAGACCTTGTCGAGACTGCCGAAGACCCTTTCGACATGGCGGCCAGGCTTGCGGTTGCAGGCAACATAATAGACTACGGGCCGGGAAAGCCATTCGACGTCGACAAAACGCTGAGGCGCGTGCTTTCGGAAACATTTGCCGTAGACGAGATATCAAGTCTCAAGACGGCCGCAGCGGAGGCGGAAACGATTCTCTATCTGGGGGACAATGCAGGAGAGATTGTTCTGGACAGGCTTTTCATAGAGACCATGGCGCATCCCAACCTGTGGTTCGCAGTAAGGGGCAAGCCGGTAATAAACGATGCAACGGCCTGCGACGCCCTAAGGGTTGGAATTGACAAAGTGGCCAAGGTTATAGGAAACGGCCATGACGCCCCGGGAACTCTTCTTGAGCATACATCCGCGGAATTCCGGGAACTTTTTGAAAAAGCCGACCTCATAATCTCAAAGGGACAGGGAAACCTTGAGAGTCTTTGGGGAAAGACACAAAAACCTCTTTATTTCATGCTTATGGCGAAGTGCGACCTCGTGGCTGGGCACCTTGGGGTCGAAAACGGCGACATGGTGGTTACAGGGCACCGCCCTTAGCCTCCAAAAAAAATACGAAAAGGAGACGGTTAAATGGTTTACGAGACACTGATTGCAACAAAGAAGGACTACATAGGAACAATCACCCTCAACAGGCCGGAGAGCATGAACACATTCAATGTTCCCCTGTCAACCGAGCTTAACGAAGCCCTGATGGACATGGAAAAGGATCCGGAGGTAAGGGTTGTAGTGATAAAAGGCGAGGGAAAGGCCTTTTGCGCGGGAATAGACGTAAACGACCTGGAAGGAAAAACACCCCTGGAGTACAAGCGCTGGGTGGACAACATGGAAAAGATGAGCCTCACCATTGCGGCCATGGGCAAGCCTGTCATAGCCTCCGCCCACAAGATAGCGGTGGCAAACGGAGTGGGGATAATAGCCTCGGCGGACCTTGCCATAGCGGAGGAAGGAACGCGGTTCGGCACTACTGCCATAAACGTAGGCCTCTTCTGCATGGGACCGGCAGTGCCGCTTTCAAGGAGCGTTGGAAGGAAGAGGGCGCTTGAGCTTCTGCTCACGGGCGACCTCATAGACGCAACGGAGGCGGAGCGCATAGGGCTGATAAACAAGGTTGTTCCCAAGGGAGAACTCGAAGCCGAGACAATGAAACTTGCAGGCAAGCTTGCGGCAAAGAGTCCCCTGGCCCTTCAGCTGGGAAAGAAATCCTTCTACGCAATGAGCGATCTGGAGTACACAAAGGCGTTCGAGCTGGTCAACAACCACTTCGCGACCCTCTGCACCACAGAAGACGCCCATGAAGGCGT
>CAZEHH010000118.1:0-4031 GCA_964512505.1 uncultured Peptostreptococcaceae bacterium | reverse complement strand
CTTTTTTGTTTTGATTTCAGTCAAGTTGCCATTCCACGAGTGCGGCGCCCCATGTCAGTCCGCCTCCGAATCCTACAAAAATAAGCTTGTCTCCCTTGGAAAGCAAACCCTTCTTCGCCATTTCATCCAAAGCAATCGGTATGCTGGCCGAAGATGTGTTCCCGAACCTTTCGAGGTTCACATAGAATTTTTCCTTGTCAAATTTCATTTTCCCCGCAACATACTCGAACATTCTGTCGTTCGCCTGGTGCGGAACTATATACTTTACCGCGCTCAACTCGATGCCGGTGCCGTCAAGAACATCTTTCAAGGCCTTCCTCATTATGCGCGTAGCAAATTTGAATATTTCCTTTCCGTTCATGGACAGATAGTTTTCCCCGGTTTCCGGAATTTCCATGAAGGGATTGACGACATTTCTGGATTTAGAAACCAGATTGCCTTCAATGTCGCCTTTGGAGCCTGTCACCGTATTTATTATTCCATGCTCGGCCGACGCCTTCAAAACAACCGCTCCGGCTCCGTCTCCGAAAAGGACGCATGTGTTTCTGTCTTCCCAGTCTATTACCTTCGACATTACCTCGGAGCTGACAACCAGAATGTTTTTCGCCTTGCCGGCTTTTATGAAGCTGTCCGCAACATCCAATCCGTAAAGGAATCCCGAGCATGCCGCCGAAATGTCAAAAGCCGCAGCATTTTCCGCCCCAAGCCTTCTTTGAACCAGGCAGGCCGTTGCAGGCGTAAAATAATCCGGAGTCAATGTCGAAAGAATTATCATGTCCAGGTCCTCCGGGCTCATGCCCGCATTTTCAAGTGCCGCTTCAGACGCCTTGAGCGCCAGATCCGACGTGTTTTCCCCTGTCGATATCCTTCTTTCCTTTATTCCGGTTCTGGTTCTAATCCATTCATCGCTTGTTTCAACCAATTCCGACAACATATGGTTGTCAACGATTTTTTCAGGTACATAAGTGCCTGTGCCAATGATGTTGGCGTAATTCATTCAGCCACCCCTTTCTATTTGTCTGCTTGATATTTCTTTTTAAAATATTCATTCAGATTGTCAAGCGCCTTAATCAGCTGCTTGTTATCCTGTATTTTCAAATCTTCCATAACGCCGTTTACCATGCCTTCATGGAATCTTGCATGCATCAGATAGGCTTCCTTGCCTTTGTTGGTCAGATTTATTTCTACAATCCGCCGATCCTGCTGGTTCTTGTTTCTTTCGACATACCCTTTTTTGACCAGGCGATTGATGGACGTGGTGAGTGTTCCGATGGTTATATTGAGCTTCTTAGCTACAGCGCTCATGGATTGAGGCTTACCCAAACCTATTTGCTCTATTGTATGCATCTCCGTCATGGACAGAAGACAGCCCATGCGCTTGAGTTCCTTCTCCTCTATGTTGAGAATGTTCCAAAACAGCTCCACCAGTATTTCGTTCAAGACTCTTGAAGTATCAGACAAAACCCGTCACCTCCTTAAGCATTTGTCCAAATCCGTTAATGCTTTGATATTCAAAGCATTATTGTTTTGACTTTCAAAGTATATACCGGATCAAATTCTTTGTCAATGTTTTTCCCCTTGTGCAAAGGTTGACAGAAAAACGCCTTTTGCTTATACTTTGAATATCAAAGCATTTAAAACAACTTTAAAGGAGACTATAAATTTGAAACTAAAACCATTGACAATAGACGGTTTGACTGCCCGCATACCTATAATACAGGGAGGTATGGGAATAGGTGTGTCAATGTCATCGCTTGCCTCCGCCGTCGCAAATGCCGGAGGAGTCGGAGTGATATCAGCCGCCCAGGTGGGCTTTCGGGAACCGGATTTCGAAAGCGACAACGACGCGGCAAATCTCAGGGGACTGAGAAAAGAAATACGGAAGGCCAAAAGCATGAGTCCCGACGGAGTACTGGGCGTGAACATAATGACCGCAACCAACAATTACGCCGAACAGGTCAGGGTCTGTGTAGAAGAGAAAGTCAATCTGATCATTTCAGGAGCTGGACTTCCTACAAACCTTCCCGAAATGGTTAAGAATTCGGTAACAAAAATTGCCCCGATAGTGTCTTCGGCAAAAGGCGCAAGAGTCATAACAAGGCTTTGGACAAAAAAATACAACTATCTCCCAGACCTTGTTGTAGTCGAAGGGCCAAAAGCGGGAGGCCACCTGGGCTTCAGTCCCGAAGTCCTTTCCAAGCCAGTTCTGCCAAGCCTGAAGGAAATAGTTTCAGGCGTGATTGAAATCCTCAAGCCTTTCGAGGAAGCCTTCGGCAAGAAAATTCCGGTTGTAGCCGCCGGCGGAATCTATACCGGGAAAGAAATCGCCGAATTCATAAAACTGGGTGCCTCGGGGGTGCAGATGGCCACCCGTTTCGTTGCAACCGACGAATGCGACGCCCACAGAAATTTCAAGGAAGCATATGTGAATTCGAATGAAGATGAAATAAAGATTGTGGTGAGTCCGCTCGGAATGCCGGGAAGGGCGCTATACAACAAACACGTCAAGACAGTCGAGGAATCCGGAAAGAAAATCAAAAAATGCTTCAGGTGCCTCAAGGCCTGCAATCCGGCAACGGCTCCGTATTGCATAACAGAAGCGCTTGTGAAGGCTGTAGAGGGCGATGTGGAGGACGGGCTGGTGTTCATAGGAGCCGAAGGCTGCAAAGTTGACAAGATAGTGCCTGTTCAGGAGCTTATGGACGAGCTGGTGACCGAAGCGGAAGCGAATTTGTAAATTCCAAAAATCATAAAACGACCGGCGTACATATGCCGGTCGTTTTGCGTCAAAAATGGACTAAAAAATGTCTGTCCCTTTTTAGTTTTTTCTGTTTCTTATTGTGGCGCGAAGTCCTTTTTCTTCTTTTCTCAATATTTTTTTTATGTTCCCTATATGCAGCCAGAGTCCCAAAAGAGCAAGCGCGGCGCTCTCAAGCAATATCGCCTTTTCCATTCCGTAAAAAAACAGCAGGACGGGCAATCCCAAATATACGGTCAGAGACCCCACAGCTATGTAGTCCGTGGCTATCGTCAAGAACAAAACCGAAGCCATCATGGCCAAGCCTATTTCAGGCTTGAACGCCAGCATCATGCCAACCAGGGAAGCCAAGCCCTTTCCTCCCTTGAATTTCAGATAGAAAGGAAAAATATGCCCCAAAACCGCGAACGTCCCGGCTGTAAAAGCATATGCGTCGCTTCCAAAAACCCAGAATGAAATCCTGACTGCCAGAAAAGCCTTCAGTATGTCAGCAAGAGCGGTAAGGACTCCGAATTTCCATCCCATCACCTGGGTGACGTTTGAAGCACCTGCGTTCGACGAGCCTTTTTGCCTTATGTCGATTTTACCGAAGAATTTACCGATTAAATATGCCGTCTGAAAATTCCCAAGCAGATATCCTAAAACTATCGATCCAAGCATAATGGTCAGCCTCCAATGGCAGTTGATCTTTGGCTTTATTCTACCACAAACACATCGAAAAGTTCTCTCCCCGGTTTTTGAAAACATACATTTGACGGCTAAAAGAATCAGTGTTATAATCCTTTTAGAAAATTGAATATTTTCTTCAGGGTTGGGTGAGATTCCCTACCGGCGGTAAAGCCCGCGAGCCGAGAAATCGGTTGATTCGGATAATTTCCGAAGCCGACAGTTAAAGTCTGGATGAGAGAAGAAAACTATACTATAACGATACTTAATGCCCTGGAATCCCTGATCCAGGGCATATTATTTTGGGAGGAAGATTATGAAAAGAACAAGTTCAACAAACAAAATGGTCAAGACATCGGTCTTGTCCGTAATCGCTTTCGTACTCATGATGATAGAAATGCCGCTTCCGCTTTTCCCGGCATTCCTAAAGCTTGATTTGAGCGATTTGCCAGCTTTGGTAGGAGGATTCGCTATGGGTCCCGCCGTCGGTGTGACCATCGAGCTTATCAAGAACTTTCTGCATTTCATCACAAGGACCTCAACCGCAGGTGTGGGCGAGCTCGCAAACTTCATCGTAGGAGCCGCGCTGGTTTTCCCCGCAAGCTAC
>CAZEHH010000117.1:0-4054 GCA_964512505.1 uncultured Peptostreptococcaceae bacterium | reverse complement strand
GATTTTTTCGGACAGGCCTCCGTCAAGGCCGATCCTGTAAAGACCCTTGCCCGGGTAGCCGACATCTTCGCTTTTCAATGAATAATATATAGAATCACCCGCGACAATGAATTTTGATAGAACCCGGTCCACCAGTTTTTCCGGACTGCCGGCTTCTCCCAGCCGGTATTTGTAGAGATTGTAATCACGCGAGTCTGTATAGTAAAGCGTATCGCCTTTCTTGACCATATCGAAGGGCAGTATATTCGCTATGAATTCTGTGTTTCCCCCGTCCATGTCCATGCTTTCCAGCATTCCTTGGCCGTCTTTTTCATGGCTGAAATATATGCGGCTGTCACAGATGGAGAAGTCTCTTATTCCTTTGTCGCTGATAGCGTGAAGATTTTTGCCGTTTATGTCCATTTTGTACAGTCTGTAGCGATCGGCATGGCTGATGAAATAAATCGAGTTGTCCAGCAGATGAACGTCAAGCAGATAACCCATGCTGTAGATGGTCTCCTGCCCGCTGCCGTCGGATTTCATTCTGTTCATGGTCTTGCCGCTTGTGAAGAAAATCCATTCACCGGAGGTGTTAAGATAGCTCATGCCTGTGCCTCCGCGCTTGTCGATCAAAGCAGTCTCGTTATTAAAATCCTTGTCGGAACGACACAGCTTGAGGCTTTCCTTTATGTAAAAGAAGTAATCTTCGCTTTCAACGGCCCTGCCATAGCTGTTGATGTTGCCGTCAGTGTTGCCGGTAAGACCGGTTTCCTCAAGATCGAGTATGGCGACATTTCTCGTTTTGTATTCGTCAATTCTTATTTTCAAATCGTTTACGAGACCGTATTCTAATAAGACGGGAACAAGCAGCATTATTATCAGGACAATGTATGCGGCGATTCGAACGCCTATTCTCTCCCACAGAGTTCTCTTGCCGTCAACAAGAGCTTTAAGCCTTTTTATGTATGCTTTTGCTCCGAATAGACGGACTCTGCCTCCGGACATGTCCACCGAAACATGTTCTCTCCAAATGCTGTTGTAGAGCATGTCGAATTTGGGTCTTAAGACTATGGTTTCTTCGTTTTCGCTAACTATTTCCCAGAGGGACGATTCCAGCTTGTTTTTAAAGCCGGCGGTGAAATCTTCTGAAGCTTTGATCCCGGTTTCAATGACGCTTGGCACATAATGGTGAGAAGATGCGGCGCTGAAAATCGGCAAAAAATAAATCGCGAACCACCAGTTTACAGGTATGTCAAAGACGTTTTTATAGACCAGCAACAAAAGGGCTATTGGAATTGCAAAAGTGACCAGCAGTTTCATAGCGGCTTTTAAATATGGCTTAATTTTGTTCATGGGAAGAGCCCCCCCCTTGGTTAAATTTTGGAATCAGATGGACAAAGCCTTGCAATGGGCAGGCTTTGGAAAATCGGCAATCAATCCATATATTGACATTCGATCACCCTGATTATAACCCTAAAGCATATGAATGTAAAATAATGGGCGGGTTTTTTAGATGAACAATAGATTTTAATGCTTTACAAAAAACACTTGTGAAAATTGCTGAAAGCTACAGGGATTCAATAGCCAAAAACAAGGGATGAAAGATATGGTGCTGCGTATAAGAACGGATACGGCGCAATCTATCTTGTTTTCGGATTTTTTAGAGAATCGATAAAAATCCGAAAAAAATTTTAAATTCCAATTAAACAAATCGGTTTTTCGGGTATAAAATCGATATGAGGCTAAACGAGCTTGAATCACAAAGAAGGAAGGTGGAAAGGATGAGAAAAAAGCTGTACATGTTGCTTGGCGTTTTAATTTTGGCTTTGTCGATGGCTGGCTGCGGGGAGCCCGAGGCTGTTTTGTTTGAATCCACCCTTGAGGCGGGCGGAGGAACTGCATTGGTGGAGGATGGCCCGTTGAAAGGTTTGTCGGTGGAGGTTGCTGAAGGGGCTTCAGATGGCGCGATCAATATTCGTATAAGCCAGGGGGGAACTCCTGCGGAAATGCCTGAAAACGCCAAGTCGATTTCTCCCGTGGTCGAGATTTCCGCATCCGAGCCATTCCTTTTTGAGACTGCATTCGTCAATATTCCCCATAAAACAAAGGATGGGGAGATATCTGTCGCATTTTTTCAAAGCGGAGAGGAAGCGCTTTGGGAGGGTATTCCATCGGCCGGCCTGGAGGCTGACTCTATCACCCTGGCAACCAACCGGCTTGAGGATATGGTTGTGGTCAATGCCGAAAAGGCTTCCATCGACAAGCTTTCTGTTGTCGACACCGGCTTCAGGCCCGGCGCTGACGATTTCCAGTTCACCAACTACGGCAGTTACGTGAATCCGGACGGCCATTGCGCCGGACAGTCGGTTGCCATGCTCTGGCACTACAAGAACCGCCGCCTAAAGGGCGAGGAGCCCCTTCATGGCCTTTGGGACAACAACGGCAAGACCCCTACGCCGAATCTTTGGCAGGACGACTCCTGGGCCTATCGCCTCAGCAGCTCCGTGCATACGGATGCGGGCGGAAACAACCGAAAGTCATTTTTTGCGGATTACGCCTGGCAGGCGTCGGAGATTGCTTCCGACATGCTTTTCGCTGAAGAGGCCGAGCTGCAGTTCTACAGCATGAAGTACGCCATGGCCGCCAGCAAGCGTCCCCAGGGCATTGCCATATACAGCAGCGATCCCGCTGCGAAAGGGGGACATTTCATTTTCGCCTATAAAATAGATGGCAACACGGTCTATCTTTGCGACCCCAATGAACCGGGGGACGTGTCCCGGACCATAACCTTCGACGGCAAGCAGTTCACGCCCTATGTCATGAACGGCAAGGACTATGATGAAATATACTGGTGCGGGGAATTCGCACTTGTTGACGAGTATAAAGTCGGCGAAAGATGGGCAGAGGTGGAAAGCGGTGCACTTTTCAACAACATCTTCGAGCATCCCCAAATCATAATCGGGGGAGGCCTTTCTGCAGACCCCAACCGTTTGAATTTCAGGGTGGAGCTTTCCCCGGCTGTGGCTTCAAAGCTCTATCTCAGCATCTACAAGCCAGAGGCCAAAATCTGGTACGAGGATTTCGAGAACCCCGTCTACTCGGGGGGTTCCTACAGGCAGTACGACATGCCGGGTTTCGTTGGGAATGAGAAAAAAATCGGCTTTCTGTTCCAAAGCAAGGACAAGGACTGGTACGATTTCCAATGGGTGGAATTCACCGGCGGGTCGGACCTTGTCCTGGTTCCGGACAAGGACCTCTACCAGCCCGGGGAGCGAGTCACTGTACGGCTTGAGACCCGAAGCGGGGATCCTGCGCCATTTGCACTCTTTTATGTGGACGGGGACCGGTCCGGCACAGTGGGGCAGGGCACCGTCGGGGCCTTCAACGCAGGGGACCGCTACACCAGGGAGATGCTGGTGGAATGCTACGACACCGAAGGCGTCAAGCTGGCCGAACTTGTCGTGAAAGTCGACGGCGAGGATAGAAAGGATCCCGGCGAGCTTACCCGCATGGAATCGGAGACCGAAATCTGGCATGAGGACGGGGAAGGCCGCAGGCAGGGCGAGGTGACTGGCTACTTCGACCCGGAGAAGACCAGGATTCACTATGTGATTTCCTATGTGGATGACATGAAGGATGGTTGGGAGATCGTCTATAACGAAGACGGAACCCTTGAGAGGGAGACGGAATACCGGCGTGATTTAAAGCACGGGGAGCATAGGGAGTACGACAGCTCCGGCTATCTGGACAGGATGACGCCATATGTGGACAACATGGAGCAAGGCATGGCCTACAGCTATTATCCCGACGGTACAGTGGCTTCGGAGATGCCTTACGAAAACGGAAAGGAGCATGGCACATGGAGGAAGTATTACCCTGGCGGCGCATTGGAATCCGAGGCGACTTACGAGAACGGAACCCGGGTGAGCCCCCATGTCACCTATTACGAGGACGGAGCGGTCAAGAAGGTGCTCGAATAAGTTTTTTGTTCAAAATTAAACTTCTGCTCTGCATTGGGTAGTTTGCGGGCAAGCAAATGGAAAACAAACGGATTGAGTGGTATACTGATTTGGGG
>CAZEHH010000116.1:0-4085 GCA_964512505.1 uncultured Peptostreptococcaceae bacterium | reverse complement strand
CGAAAGGGCTGAGTATGTGGTGGTATGAATTTCCGCCCGATTCAAAGTAACGTTCGTATATTCCGGATGTGACTATGGACTTGTTTCTCACACTTGCAATTCCTATATAATCGCTCCGTTCGGCTTCCGGATTTTGAATGCCGATATGCCATTTTTCGCCGTTAGGGTTTTGGCCGAGGGCGTAAATGTTCCCGCCCAGATTGATTATTGCATTTTCTATGCCTTCCTGTTCGAACATTTCGACAAGCGCATCGGCGGCATATCCTTTTGCGATTCCGCCCAAATCGAGCATCATGCCTTCATCCTCAAGGAATACGGTTTTTTCATCGGGATTCAATTTGATTTTTGAATAGTCTATGTGAAGGAGCGCTTGGTCGATTTCATATTGATTCGGCAATCTTGCGTTTTCCTTGCCGATGTTCCACAAATTTACCAGAGGGCCTATTGTTATGTCGAAAGCTCCCCCTGAAATTTTGCCGCAGTATATCGCTTTTTCAATCACTTCATACGTGTCTTGCGAAACATGGACCGGGTTTTTCCCTGCGGCTTGATTTATTTGGCTTATTTCACTGTCAGGAAGACTAAGGCTCATTCTGCTTTCAATGTCTTCAATCTTCGTGAAGGCCTTGTCGAAGATGTATTCATCGGCCGAATCATATATTTTTATTTGTACAACGGTACCCATGAAAAGGTTGGTTTCAGTGGCTGGTGGATTGCCGGCCGAATTTTCTGTGCAGCCGGAAAATGAAACAGCTGCAAGAGCAAGCATGATAAAAAGGGACAAAAATCTATTTGTTTTCATAAAGGCCTCCATGTTGGACATTGTAGCTACATTATATTAGAATTGTGTATTATAAGCAAAAAAAATCGGGGGATCGGTTTGCATGAAGAAAATGGATTTCATCATAATAATATTGTTGCTTGTTTTCTCGGCGATTTCTCTTTTTGCTTTGGGCGTTTACAGGGACAGGCCTGTGGACATTAGGCTTGTGGAAATAAAAGTTGACGGAGAAACATATGAGTCGTTCGAGTGGACAGAAGGGTTGGAAAAGGAAATAAAGCTGGATACGCAGTTCGGCTCGAACATAATTGTGATTGACAGGGAGGGCCTGAGAATGGAGTACTCGGATTGTCCCGACCAAGTATGTGTGCGTGATGGAACAATAAATTCACCCGGGGAAATTCTGGTTTGCCTTCCCCACAGGCTGATTGTTGAAATTAAAGGCAAAAGAGATGGAGATGGTATCGATGACTTTTCATATTGACGGGACTGACAAAACCGTG
Source organism: uncultured Peptostreptococcaceae bacterium (assembly GCA_964512505.1). Taxonomy (GTDB): domain Bacteria; phylum Bacillota; class Clostridia; order Peptostreptococcales; family BM714; genus BM714. The sequence continues at coordinate 2,801 of CAZEHH010000116.1, read as the reverse complement.
ATTGCGGGGGGAGTTCGGATTGGCGGAGGAAATGTTCCCGTAAGGATAGCGGGTCCTTGCGCAGTCGAATCCCGAAAACAAATAATAGAAATAGCTGAAATCGTAAAAAAGGCCGGAGCCGAATTTTTAAGAGGCGGAGTTTTCAAGCCCAGGACAAGCCCTTATGATTTCCAGGGATTGGGATGGGAAGGACTCGAGTACCTGAAGGAAGCCGGCGAAAAGACAGGACTCCCCATAGTAACGGAAGTTTTGGACCCTTATCATATAGACAGGCTTGTAGGTCAGATAGATTTGATACAGATAGGATCGAGGAACATGCACAACTATGCATTGCTCAAGGCGGTCGGCGAAACCGGAAAACCGGTTATGCTCAAGAGGGGTATGAGCGCCACCATAAGGGAATGGATACTTGCGGCCGAATATCTGGCGGCGAGCGGAAACGGCGAGATAATCCTATGCGAAAGGGGAATACGAACCTTTTCAGACTACACAAGAAACACTTTGGATTTGTCGGCTGTGCCTGTAATGAAAAAAGAGACTGGACTGCCTGTTGTTGTCGATCCCAGCCATGGTACGGGATTGAGGGAATTGGTGGTTCCCATGAGCAAGGCGGCGCTGGCATGCGGCGCGGACGGAATAATGGTTGAGGTTCACAACAATCCCGAAAAGGCGCTCAGCGACGGTCCGCAGTCCCTCTTGGAGTCCGGATACAGAAAGCTTGTCTCTGAAACCGAGATGTTCATGGTCAATAAGAATATTTGAAGATGCAGATAATTGAAGGCGGTCGGTTGCATGTTTAGAAAAAAGAAGTTCTACGCCTTCGCCTGGCGTGAACTGATAAAAAGGATTGGCGAACACAATATATTCGGCTATGGAGCCCAGATGGCATACTTTTTTGTTTTGTCGGTTTTCCCCTTCATGATATTTTTGTTTGGAATACTTTCCAATCTTTCCATGTCCTATAGCGGATTTTTCGACGGAATAGCCAAGATTGTTCCCAAAGAAGTGGTGATGGTAATGGATGATTATGTTTCAGACCTCGTTCCGCAGGCAAGCATAAATTATCTCTCAATATCGGCGATAATAACAATTTGGTCGGCGTCGAGAGGCATCCATGCATTGAGACAGGCCATGGACAGGGCATATGGAGTCATATCGGTGAAGAAATTTTGGAGGAAGAGGGTCCTTTCCATTGTATACACAATGACATTGATGACGGCCATTGTATTCGCATTGACGCTTCCGAGCATGGGCAAGGATTTTGTACACTTCATCGAACACACGTTCAGCCTTGATTTGGGTTTTGTGAAAATACTTCTGGCTTACAGATGGCCCTTCATAATAGGTTTTTTCTTTATTGTAATCTCATTTTTCTACTATGTTTCATTCGACCGGCACGACAAATGGAGAGAGGTAATTCCCGGGACGCTTTTTGCCATGATCGGATGGGTCGCACTGTCGGTTTTGTTTTCCGAGTTTGTGAACAATTTCGGCAGATATACATTGATATACGGCAGCCTTGGAGCAATGGTAGTGCTTATGGTGTGGTTTTATATGAGCAGCATAGTATTGATGCTTGGCGGTGAAATCAACTCCATTTACCATTCGTTCAAATTTTTCAAGGAAAAGGAAATAACCATGGCGGCTGATGGTGAAAATCCCTGCGATAAAGAAGACCAGGGATAAATGAATTTGAACCGATGTCTTGATCAGTCAATGACAAGGGAATTGATACGGGAGGAAAGGCATGGAAAATTTATTTGACAGAATAAATAGCATTATCGAAACGAATGTATACATCAATACGTCATTGAACGACCGCATCAAATCCATGGTCATGGAAAAAATCGGCGGACAAGCTTTCCGGACAGAGGTCGAGAGGATAGAAAAAGAGAAGGACTACACATGCAAGGCTGTCCTTGCCCTAATGAAGGAGATAATGATTGGTTTTTCGGGCGGAATTGAGCCTAAGGACTGGCTGAGTTACACATACCAGCATGCTCTTGAAAAATCATTTCCGAATGCCGTACAGATAGAAATGAACAGCAAACTGGACGGCGCCTCGGAATTGTATTTTGATGTTTTGTCGGCAGTAGCCGAACGTCAAAAGAAATCCGGAGACGGAACATGGCAGAGCAAGTACGCATTTGAATTTTTAAAAGAGTCCGAAATAAAGGATTTGGAAAACAGCTCAGAATACGAAAAATTCATGGAAGTTTTCAAATATGACCATGTCTACGAAATGATGAAGCTGAATCAGGAATTGTTGGGATACAGCACCCTCGACCATATACTGGGAGTACACCACTTGGCGCTTTTCATCGCAAGACAGCTCAAGGAAGCCGGAGTGGCGATTGACCTGGGCAGGGTTTCAGGAGCCGCGGCGGGTCACGACATAGGCAAATACGGATGCAAGGGTTCGGAAATGAAAAGGGTTCCATATTTGCATTATTACTATACCGACGAGTGGTTCAAGAAGCATGACATAGTGTACATACGAAACGTTGCGGTCAACCACTCGACTTGGGATTTGGAGCTTGAAGCGCTTCCCATAGAATCCCTTGTGCTCATATACAGCGATTTCAGGGTCAAACAGAAAAAAGTCGAAGGAAGCCTTACGGACATGCATGTGTATTCCCTTGAAGAGTCCTTCCGTGTCATATTGGACAAGCTTGACAATGTCGACAGCATGAAGAGGAAGAGATACGACAAAGTATACAAGAAGCTTAAGGATTTTCAGTCTTTCATGCTGAGCAAGGGATTGGAGCTTGACGTTGAAAAGCCGCCGGCTGATTTGACCG
>CAZEHH010000115.1:0-4103 GCA_964512505.1 uncultured Peptostreptococcaceae bacterium | reverse complement strand
GGCTTTTGTATAAGATAGTCGAATTTTAAAATGTCAATAAAAAGAGCTGTGTCCTTTTCAATCTCAAGCTGCTCATGGTAATTGAAAAGATATTTGTAAAGCTTTCTCTTCTTATGCGCCCTTTCATAAAATCCCATTCCGTAAAGATAATCGGATAGATTTTCGTAAAAAGCAAATCCATCCCCATTAAAAAGCCTTTTGAAATACTCCACCGAACGGATGAAACCGCCTGAATTGCCATAACGTTCAAGGACATCCTCAATCCTCTTGAGCCTCGAAAGCTCATCGTGAGTCAAAACATGAGTCTTCAGAACTTCATAGGGAGGCTCCGATTTAAATTCATAGGCATAATCTTTTGATTTTTCCCTTATTCGGGTCCCCGGAAGCAACTTGAGGAATCCCAGCTGCAAATGGTGCCCGCCTATTGCATCCACATTGTTGAAAGATATTTTAAAGCTTTGATAATTTTCATGCGGAAGACCCGCTATCAAATCAAGATGCACATGGCTTTTGCCTGTTTCTATCAGTCTTTCAACCCAATTGTACAATCCATCCAAGTCTGTTTTTCGGTTTACCGCTTGAAGTGTTTTTTCGTTTGTGCTCTGAACTCCAACCTCAAACTGGAATAGCCCCTTTCTTGAAGAGGCAACAGTGCTGATGAATGAATCCTCAATCAAATCCCCATTTATTTCAAAATGGAAATTAGTGCGTCCATTGTCATTTTCAACAAGGTATTGCATGATTTCCACTGCCCTTGCCCTGTCTGAATTGAATGTCCTGTCGACAAACTTGACCTGCTTGACGCCATTCGAAATAAAAATATCCATTTCTTTTTTCACTTTATCCAAATTTTTGTATCGTGTCTTTTTTATAATCGAGGAAAGGCAATAGCTGCACCTGTAGGGGCAGCCCCTTGAAGATTCATAGTAAAGAATCTTGTCCTTAGCTTCGGCAAGTTCCACTCCTGTATAAGGAAAAGGCAGACTGTTCAAGTCCTCGACTATTGCTATCGAACCATCTTGCGCATTGCCATCAAGGAATTCAGAAAGGCTTTCTTCTCCCTCTCCACGCAAAATGAAGTCTGCATGGGGCAGCTCATAGCTGTCGCAGTCGCCAGCATAAGATATTTCAGGTCCCCCAAGCAGTATTTTAATAGACGGGTCGATCTTTTTGATGTTTCGTACAAGACGCCTCACCGTTTCAATATTCCATATATAGCAGGAAAAACATATCAGGTCCGGTTTTTTCCCCGCCAAATCCCTGAGTATATGATCCTCCTCCTGGTTGATTGTATATTCTTTCATTGAAATTTCGCAGCCCTTTTTCCCCTTTACCGCTGCATGAAGGGAATGTATTGCAAGGGACGAGTGTACGAATTGTGAATTCAAAGCGACTAAAAGAACTTTCATGTATTCCTCCCGTCCAATCTTATACATAGAACATTATATCACGAAACCCCATGCCTTAAATCATCGGCATGGGGCGTTTTCTATACAAGTTGAAAGATTTGCATAAATTACATTTTTTCAGGAGCCTGCATGCCCAAAAGAGCCAAACCGTTTTTCAATGTCTGCTTTACGCACATCGCGAGCGCAAGCCTTGCTCTTCTGACCTTTAAGTCTTCAACGACTATTGAGTGCTCATGATAGAAGCGATTGAACAATTGAGCCAAGTCCACAACGAATCTGCTGATTACGGCAGGTTCATACTTTCTACCGGCTTCGGCCACCGTTTCTTTGAATTTGCCCAATTGCCTTATTATGTCCATTGAAACCTCGTCCGTCAGAATAGAGGCATCGAAATCACCAGCTTCAAACAGGCCGCCTTTTCTCAGCAGGCTCGAACATCTCGCATGCGTGTATTGAACATAAGGACCGGTTTCCCCTTCAAAGCTCAAGGTTTTCTCCCATGAAAAAACATAGTCCTTGATTCTGCTGTTGGACAGTTCCTGGAACATAACGGCTCCAATTCCGACTTGGCGGGCAACTTCATGCTTGTTTTCCAAATCCGGATTTTTGCCTTCGATTATTTCTTCAGTTCTTTCTACAGCCTTTTTCAGGACATCCTCAAGAAATACAACCCGGCCCTTTCTTGTCGACATTGTGCCTTCTTCCAAAGCCACCATCCCAAAGGGAACATGCACGCAATCACCGGCCCATTGACACCCCATCAATTCAAGGATTTTTATAAGCTGCTTGAAATGGAGTATTTGCTGCGACCCCACAACGTATATGTTTTTGTAAAAATCGTATGTCTCTTTTCTGTATTTTGCGGCAGCTATGTCACGAGTAATGTAGAGTGTGGAGCCGTCGCTTTTGGTTATTATCGCGGGAGGCATGCCAAAGTCTTCCAAATTGACTATTTCTGCGCCCTGGGACGTTTCGAGAAGATTCCTTTCACGCATTTGGTCGACTATTTCAGACATTTTATCCGAGTAAAAGCTTTCTCCGGCATAAGAATCGAATTCAATGTCGAGCAGACTGTACACTCTGGAAAATTCCTTTAGGCTGACTTCACGGAACCACTGCCACATTTCCACAGCCTCAGGATCCTTGTTCTCAAGCCTTTTAAACCACTCCCTTGCCTGATCTTCCAGCTCCGGAGCCTTTTCCGCCTCTTCATGAAAGCGAATATACAGTTTGAGGAGCTCTTTTATCGGTTCTTTTTCAACATCTTCACGCACTCCCCATGAAGAGAAAGCGACAATCAATTTTCCGAATTGGGTTCCGTAATCCCCGAGATGGTTGACAGAAACAGTATCGTACCCTAAAAATTTGTATATCCTGTTAATTGAGTTTCCAATGACCGTGGTCCTTATATGCCCTATATGGAAAGGCTTTGCAATATTGGGCGAGGAAAATTCCACAACAACCTTCTTGCCGTATCCTTCGCATGAGGAGCCGTACCTGTCCTTTTGTGAAATGACATCGCCCATCACATCTGAAACATAGGTTTCTTTGTCAATCTTGAAATTGACATACCCTCCTACCGATGCGACTGATTCGAGATAGTCTTCCTCTTCAAACCTTCCGGCTATGTCCTCTGCAATCAAATTCGGAGACTTGCGAAAAATTCTTGCCAGCTTGAAACATGGAAAAGCATAGTCCCCCATGTTCGAATCGGCAGGCACTTCAATCATGCCTTCTATTTCTTTAGGCTGAACAGATTCAATCAATCCGCTCAAACCAGATATAATTTTGCTTTTGAAATCAATCATGCTGCACTCCCCTTTTGGTCCAATATGGCCAAGCCTGTATTTGAAGTTTTATTTATATCTTCGACCTACTAAATTTATCATATACTCCAATTGTCTTCAAGTCTATTTGTCCGGGAAAATACCGTCTTCAAAAAATCCCAAAGGCGGTTCGAAGGAATATCCATTGTACTCTTTAAGCAAGCTTCCCTCCACCTTTATAGAGACGGATTCCGCTTCTTCCTGGTTGAACAGCAATGTGTTCACTATGGCCGCAATTACAACCTTTGCATCTTCACTTGGCATGACCGCATCCAGGAATTCCCCGGAAAAATCAACTTCTATGTTTTTTCCACTTGTGAAAACCGATTTAAGTTTTGCTCCATCCGGAATAGGACTGATCAATAATCCTTCCCCTTCATAGGCAATCAACTCGTCGAGTGCAACTTCCATCGCTGTCCTGAGGTCGTCTTCAGAAAGAGTTTTTTGGAACCTTTCGGCTGAAAGGAAAGGTTTGTCAGCGTATTTCAGATAAAGCACGTACGAAACCTTTTTTTCAACAGGAACAGCAGCAGTTTCTTCTTCGGTCTCTTCCGGCTCCTCAGGAATCATTTCCTCTTCACACGAGCATCCTATTGCCAAAGCCGATATCAATACCGAAATCAAAATCAAAATAATGATTTTGCCATGCTTCTTCATTTAGATTCATCTCCTTTGAATTGATGCAATTTTAAATGCACATCCTGTGGTAAATGCCGCCACAAGAACCGAAATCAAAATCAGGAAAATAATCTTGCTATAATTCATTTGAATTCATCTCCTTTGAATTAACGCAATTCTCTTCATCGTATATCTTTATACCCATTTTTTTAAACAAAGCTGCAACAACTCCATAACCCGGTTTCAATCG
>CAZEHH010000114.1:2204-4124 GCA_964512505.1 uncultured Peptostreptococcaceae bacterium | reverse complement strand
GGTCTTGTGTTCCCTTCTTATCCTGAATTCGACAGCGGATTCGCCGTCGTAATCCAAGTAGGCCAAATCCCTCAGCTCCTCGTCCGAGTAGTGTGTCTCGAATTTATAAACCTTTGTCCTCTTAAGAGCCTCCGGATGCAGCATGGCTTCAATCACCGACTCGCAAGGAAGCTCGGTTCCGTCGGGCATAATAAGGCATCCCTCCCAACCGAACTGGCTCATTATGGCTCTTCCGCCTTTGAAGTATGTTTCAAACTCGAGAAACTCGAAGTCGCGTTTCGCATAGTCCAAGTCCGTGATTGTATATTGGTATCTGTCTGTGAACGTCTCTTCGATTCTTATTCTTCCTCCCTCGTACTCTATCTGGGCGGGAAACTCATCGATGAAGTATTGCTTGAGCACATATTCGCGCACAAACAATGAATCAATCTCGCAGGCTATATCCTTTATTTTATCCACCTTGACCGGGAAAAAATCAATCGTGCTGTACTCCTCTTCACCTGAACCGCCCAGAAAAATATTTCTTAGCGGCTGTCCGTTCATTGTGAAATTGCCGTATGAAACATTTACCGTCCTGTCGTCATAATCGTCTTGATAGTAGAGGCGGGCTGCTGTGATGCCCATTTCCATCTTCATGAATTCAATAGAAAAATCCATATCCCTGTATGGAAGCTTCATTATTGAACCGCTGTCGAGAAGTATTGTCTCTGCCTTCGCCTTCTCAAAAGGCGCTTCAAACAGCCATTCGCCACTTATGGTTTCGCCCTCGGCGTCCTGCAGCTGCGTTATCAGTATTTTGACCGTTCCCTCTTCCAAATCGAATGCCTCGAAACGCAACACTTCCCTGTTTGATGCGGTTTCAGTGGGCGCAAGCGATGATGAACCGGCATCATAAAAATCATCGAAATTCTCATCTACATAATCATCCGGCAAACCCTTTTCGACGAGTCTTTCCTTTAGCCCCCCGTACAATTCTTTCGCATTCAGAAAATCCAATCCGTCATGATATTTTATTCTAAGCGGTTTTCCATCCGGGCTGACGACATGGTAATAAAGATAAGTATTCAGTTCGTCGGCAACCAATCCCTCTATTGTGATTGCGATATTCCGGTCCTCTGCCGATATGTCAAGCCTGTACTCCGGATTTTGCTCAAGAATCTGGTCATAGCCAAGGCTTTCCAGCATGAACCATTCATAGACGCTCATTTGGTGATAGGCGAAGGCGATGCCTGAAAAACAGAGGATTATGGCAACAATCAATATCAATTTTCTGCGGGATGAACAAACACGCAATTTCCTGTCGGCAATGAGCTCTTTTTCTATTTGCCTTCTCTCAAGCTTAAGCAACTTCTTGATGTCTCGATTATTCATCGTCTCCACCTCCCATTATTTCCCTAAGCTTGCCTATTGAACGCGATAATCTGGATTTGACTGTTCCGACAGGCAAATCCAAGATGTCTGCAATCTCCTTCTGCCTGTAGCCCAAAAGATACTTAAGGGATATCAAGTTGCGGTCTTCCTCGCTTAAAAGCAGCATGGCATCTTTCAGTTCAATGGAAATGTCATAGTCGGAATTGACCCCAAACTTGCTGTTTGCCTCCACCTTGCGCTCAATCTCGGTTTGCCTTTTTCTTATCCTATGGTTTTGATTGCATTCGTTTATTACTATTCTTGCAAGCCAGCTGCGCAGCTTTTTAGGGTCTTGCAATTGCTTTTGGTTTTCAAAGGCTTTTTCGTACGCAGCCTGCAGCGCATCTTCAGCGTTTTGTTTGTGTCTAAGATAACTGTAGGCAATTCTATAAAGTTGTTTATAATGTTTTTCGTATTGTTTTTCCATGTATGATTTGCCTCCTTATCTTAAAGATGCAATCAGATCTGATTTCGTTCCATAAATATCAATTATTCTTTTGTTCTTTTGTT
>CAZEHH010000114.1:0-2104 GCA_964512505.1 uncultured Peptostreptococcaceae bacterium | reverse complement strand
TTCTTTTGTTCTTTTGTTTGACCCTTCAATTGTTGCTATAAGAAACTCCAAGAATCATATTTTGATTTTGCAAAGCAAAAAGCGGACTAAAAAAGCAAATCACTTTTTAGTCCGCTTAACTTGTGGATATACTAAAATTAGTAATTCCATCACATCTCAGACTGATGAGAATTTCTTATTTCAAGGCGCTTATTTGAACCACGATTGGAGCGTATGCTTTATACGTGACAGAGCGGTTCAAATATGGTACCCAAAGGGCACAGGCATTCGCCGAAATTGGTAATTCTCATCTGTCTGAGTTTAGTCTACAAATGCGAATATATAAGGCACGTTCCTGTAATGGTGGCCGTAGTTAAGACCATATCCTACAATGAATTTATCAGGTATTGTAAAGCCAACATAGTCCGCCTCTATATCGGTGACCCTTCTGGAGGGTTTGTCCAGAAGCACACAGGAGGCAAGGCTCTTCGGGTTCTTGCTCGCCAAATGATTCATTATAAACTCAAGTGTGACTCCAGAATCCGCTATGTCGTCAACAACGAGCACGTCATAATCAGACAAGTCGGCTTCAATGTCCTGCACTATTTTAACTTTTCCCGAATTGACGGTCGCATGACCGTAACTGGAGGTTATCATGAATTCCACCCTGACAGGCAAATTTATCTCCCTGACCAGGTCCGCTGTAAAGACAAAACTGCCCTTGAGCAGCGAAACCGTCATGATTTTCTTATCTTCATAGTCGGAGCAAATTTGATGTCCCATTTCTTCCACTCTTTTTTTTATTTGGTCCCGAGTGAGCAAAATTTCTTTTCTTTTGGATTCAACGTCCATAGATACCTCCATAAAACAAAACTCCATTGTCTGCTGTCAATAACCATTCTAAATGAGGGGCAATCCTTTGTCAATCCAAGGCAGACATGCTCAAAACAAATTCAGGATGTCAACAGCGCTGAAGATCCATCTCTACCATGCGCTCGAGTATTACCTTGTCGGTTATTACCATTCCGTCCGCAGCCAATTTACCCATGCTCTTTATGGAATCTTCTACCGTTTTTCCTACAAGCCCATTGTACTGCGGTACGATTATTCCATCCATCGCCATGTTGGCAAAATATACCGCACTCGACGAAGCCGTAACAAGCTTGAGGGCGCAACCAAGCTTTGCTCCATCGCATATCATTCCCGAAACGCTCGCTATCATATTGCTGATTGCTCCTTCTATTTGCTCCTGTGTGCCCCCCATTATCCATACAAGGGCTCCGCTGACTGCCGTTCCAGCTGCGACACCGCATCCGCAAAGAGCCGAAAGGCGTCCTGTATACCTTTTGATGTAGCTCGTAACCATATGGCTTATTGCCAGGGCCTTGCAAAGAGTTTCATCCGATACATCGTTTATTGATGCATATGCGGCAAGTGGAAGTGTCGCAGTCAAACCGTGATTCCCGCTTCCGCTGCTGCTCATTACAGGCATGCTTATTCCCGACATCCTTGCATCGGCTCCCGATGCAGTATATACCATTGCCCTGTTCAACAGGTCGTCATTAAGTTCGCCGTTTTCAAGTTTCTTTTTATATTTGTAGCCTATTCCCATCCCTATCTGGCTCTCCATCGCCTTGAAGGCAATTGTCTTGTTCATTTCAATTCCGTCAAGCATGAATGAAAGATCTTCAAGACTCATCGACTCGATGAGCTGAATCAATTCCTTTATAGTCATTTCATATATTTCCGCATTATTGAATACATCTTTCTTGGTGCCGATATTGCCGGTTTCCTCAAATATTACTCCCTCGTCAGTTTCAACTTTTATGAATCTGTTGTGTCTTGTTTTTATTATTGAACGAACAAAACCGTTCTCGTAGGTCAATACGCTATCCACATATACTCCGTCTTTTACATCGGATTCTTCGATATGAACCATTCCACTCTCTACCATGCTTTTGGCTTCCGCCAATGCCTTTGAATCAATATCCGAAAGAAGATTCAACCCTTTTTCAGAATGGCCGCCTGTAACTCCAAGAGCTGCTGCAATCGCAAGACCTATTTCTCCGTTTGTTCCCGGAACCCCTACTCCCATTCCATTCTTATATATGTTGGCGCTGACCTT
>CAZEHH010000113.1:0-4180 GCA_964512505.1 uncultured Peptostreptococcaceae bacterium | reverse complement strand
GGATCGGTTTCAAAGTCATGAATCGTTTCCTCCGTCTTTACGCATACCATGTCCATGTGTCCCTGAAGCATAACCGTTGGAGCTCTCTCGTATCCCTCAGACGCCGGAATTTTCATTATTATGTTCAGATACTCGTCCTGAGTCGCTTCGATTCCGCATTGTCCGGCAAAATCCAGCAGAAAATCGCTGACTGCCTTTTCGTTTCCGGAACATCTGGGGATTTTGCTTATATCCTTGAAGTATTTAACTATCGCTTCCATTGCTTTTTTATCTCCCGTCTTCAAGTCTCCTATTGATTTTCTATTGCCTCTTTTCCATTTCCTGAATCACATATCTCAATTTTTTCCTTGAGAGATTTTCATTGGCAGATTCATACACGTTGTCAATGTTGTAAGAGAGAAGTGCGTCATTCTCACTTATTCCGTAATGCAAATTTGCTTCTATTCCATATTTGCTTTTAACCTCTAAAACAAACCGTTTCCTTATAGTCTCTGCGTAATTTTTCATTCTTCCCTCTTCTTCTCCGAAGAGAATCAGAAAAGTGTTTGTGTCCATCCTGAAAAAGAAATGGTCTTCTGCTATTTCATCCATTATTATCTCTACCAATTCGTCCAGAATCTTCAGTGATGTCCTTTTTCCGTATTCCATTTCCAATTTTTCAAAGTCGCTGATGGACAAAAGCCCTATGCCGACTACTGTTCTGCATTTTTTAAACAATACCCACAGCTTGCCCTTTATCCTTTGGTATGCCTGATTGTTGAAAAGGCCCGTTTCCAAATCAATCAAGGCGACATCCTTGAGTGAGTTTTCATTTTGCTTGAGCTCCCTGAAGAATGCGTCATGAGGCTTCTTTATGCCCAAATCTATCGCCACCTTGTAAATCATGTAGAAGGACGACAGCTTCATGAACTGACCTACAAGATTCAAAAGCCCGTGGTTTCCGGCATCTATAAGGAAAGAAAGCTCAGACAACAACGTGAATACGATTGCCCATACGAGAAAAGAATAAGCCTTCTCCCCCACTTCCAACCTATTTTTGTCTACTGCGAACCATGCAGTCAAAAGCATAATGACTATTGCTGCCTCTGCCCATAATTTAAAAGGCGTGTATCCCAATCCGTCAACACAACATAAAGGAAAAGTGTTGAAATTAATTATGCTTGTGCAAATCAAGGCAGTGGCGGCAAAGTATATTGAAAACACCATTTCGTAGTTGATCCGTTCCTTGAGCCTTTTGTTGAATTTGAAGGCTATCAATAGAGTCAGGCTTTCCATTGCCCTGGCTGCAACCCAGAACTGCCCCGCGAAATACTTCTGCCCCTCAAAAACTGTAAAGTCCTTGAATGAAAGCAAATGCATAAGGTCTATGAAGCCGATGAAAAGATACGCTATGCCAAGGAATATTATGTAGCTTCCCTTGTTGTATTTTCTTGAGTTCCATGCGACCATGAAAACGGCAAAAGCTATCGATATGCTGTAAATGCCAACCAGGCTGTGAAACAATAAATAATTGAAGAAACTGCTCACGAACAGACCGGCCAGTATCCCTATCAGAAATATGTCTTTTCTTATACCATCCAGTTTGCCTTTATCCATTTGCTACCCCTCCATAAGGAATCCCCCGCTTGTGCTTCGCGGACTCCGTTAAAACATTATATCATGATTTGCAATTTTTGACATTGCCAAGACTCTTTTCGCTCAATTGCAGAACCCTTTTGCAGCGCCTGTCAGCTCCTGCCGGCCTGTCTCTTCTGCAGCTCCAGTATCCCGACAAGTATGTCCAGCTTGAATTGTCCGGGAGCTGTAGGCTTTTCCATATCCATGCTTGCATAACTTATTGCGGGCGCCGCTTCCCCGGAAAGGATTCTGCTGACCATTCCGGCCTCGCCCATTGCCATGTATATCAATTCTTTTTCGGGTCGCTTTCTCTTGAATTCGAGCGCAGCCTCCATCAGCTTCAAGGTGTCTGAAAAATCCCCCGCCATGAAAGCTCCTTTCACAAATCCTGCGTCAAGCTTGGCCATTCTTTCAAACAAGTCGAGAATTTCCTTTTTTTCGGGCATTCCATTAAAATCATGATGTGATACTATTATGCCAATTCCATTGAAAGGCAAATTGCCGTCCCTAATATTCCCCAGCTCCATCCATCTTGCGTATTCTATGTCAACCATGCAAAAATCAAAACTTTCCACCATTTCTTTGAGTATTTTAAAATATCCAGCCGTATCGCCATAAAAAAGTCCGCCTTCACAAGCGCTCCTCAATGTTAGAATTATGGGCTTTCCGCATTCTTCAAATATTCTTATGCAATCCCTTATTTCCTTTTTTTTGCCAATGTATTCTGCATATGTGGATGCCATGGAGTCGATTCGCCATTCAAGCATGTCTATTCCCTTTTTTTCGGCATCCGAAAATTGTATTCCAACCGCTTTTACCGTCTGTCCGTTTATCGACCCGCAAATTTTCGGAATCGCAAATTCTTTTCTGTCCATGTCTGCCGTCCTTTTTTTATTTCTATAATACCACATATATTGCCAAACATGGCTCGGGCAATCATTCATGAAGCTTCGAATATTCCGATAATTTTTGATATAATCAAGAGAGACATCAAAAATTGGAGGTATTTCATATGCATATAGTCATTGCAGAACCCTTGGGTATTTCCAGGGAAATAATCGACGCCATTGCAGGCGAAAAGCTTTCGGGAGAATTCAGTCTGACCGTGTTTGAGACCCCTCCCGGAAACGATGAAGAATACATTTCAAGATGCAGGGAAGCCGATATTCTTATCATAGCGAACAACCCTCTAAGCCGCCATGTTATAGAATCCTTGCCTAACCTCAAGTTCATTTCGGTAGCTTTCACAGGAGTGGACCATGTAGATCTTGACGCTTGCCGCGAAAAAGGAATTCCCGTAAGCAATTGCGCGGGCTATTCGACTCCGGCGGTCGCAGAACTGGCCATTGGGCTTATGATATCGGTATACAGGCATGTTTCGGTGTGCGACAGAATAACTCGTTCAGGTGGTACCCGCGCCGGCCATATCGGCAGAGAGCTCTTCGGCAAGACCCTTGGAATAGTCGGAACGGGCGCAATAGGAATGGAGACGGCAGCATTGGCAAAAGCTTTCGGTATGGATATAATCGCCTTCAGCCGCAGCAAGAGGGAGGAGGCAGAAAACTTGGGAATGGTCTACAAGAGCCTTTCCGAAGTATTCAGCCAAAGCGACATAGTGACAATTCATGTGCCCCTCAATGAAAACACGGTGAAACTTGCAAGCAAGGATTTGATTGATTCGATGAAGCCGTCTGCCGTGCTCGTAAACACGGCAAGAGGACCCATCGTGGACAACGCGGCACTTGCGGACGCATTGAAGGAAGGACGGCTTTCGGGTGCCGGAATAGACGTTTTCGAAATGGAGCCGCCGATTCCGTCGGATCATCCTCTTTTCGATACTCCGAACACAACCGTGCTTCCGCATGTGGCTTTCGCGACAAAAGAAGCTCTTGAAAGAAGGGCTGTGATTGCGTTCGAAAACATATCCGCCCATATTGGCGGCAGCCGTATAAACGTAATCCTATAACAATCAAAATGCCGGTAAACAATTATGAAAGGAGAAATGCTTCATGGATAAAATTTTAGGGGAAACGCTGGGTTGCTGGACCGAAAAACATCCTCTCTTGAATGACATAGTAAAGACCAAAGAAGTCTTCTGGATCAATCCGCTTTACAGGCAATGCCGAGAAGCCTTCGAGGAAATAAGCCTTTCAATGAAGGATATCGAGGACGCTTCCCAAAGACTGATCAGGTTCGCCCCTTATCTTGAAAAGGTTTTTCCGGAAACATCGCCCTTCGGAGGCATCATCGAATCGCCTCTAAGGGAAATACCTTTTATGAAAAGCTCTTTGGAAGATTTCTGTGATTCCGGTCTTGAAGGCTCCCTTATGGTAAAGTGCGACAGCCATCTGCCCATATCGGGTTCTATCAAGGCTCGCGGAGGCATTTATGAAGTTCTCAAGCATGCGGAGGATTTGGCATTTGAAAACGGCATGCTTGGGCCTGATGACGATTACTCCATATTGGCGAATGATGGATTCCGGGAATTCTATTCAAAATATTCCATTGCTGTAGGTTCCACCGGCAACTTGGGGCTTAGCATAGGCATAATGAGCGCCAAACT
>CAZEHH010000112.1:0-4183 GCA_964512505.1 uncultured Peptostreptococcaceae bacterium | reverse complement strand
TTATAAACCAAAGTATACAGTTGAAAAGACAGAAAATCAACTAAAAATAATGAAAAACATAAAAAATATAACGAGTAACGTTATATTTTAAAGCAAGGCAATCACCAGGGGCAGTTTCCGCATATTCCGCATATTATGAAAATGCCGGAAGGCAATTGGGTATAAAGAGGTTGAATGGTCGAAAACATAATAGAGATGAAGCCGCTTGAGATGGAAAGCAAGGAGATGGCTGGCATGTTTGAAAACTATTATTTTATACTGGGCGTGGTCAATAACATATTTTTGATTTCAATATTTTTAACAGTGAAATTTTGGGGAACATCGAAAGTGAAAGTCATGGGAATTGCTTATCTGTCACTTGCAGCCCCTTCGATTTATGGCGTTTTCATTGCGCAACAACTTGATATGCCGGCCGGGTACAGCATATTTTTAGGCATATTCACAGCCTTTTTACTATTGGAAGGCTTGTATGAATATGTACTGAAAGTTCCCTTCCGCAACAACTGGAAACTGCTTGTCCCATATTTGATGCTTTACTGGTCGATGAATTATGGTTTTGTTGTGATGTCTTGGGAAAATTCGGTTGGGCAAGGCCGAATAATGTTGGGGCTTTTTATTGTCCAACTGATTGCAAATATTCTTTCGCATACTAAAAAGAAGGGATGCGGGCAAATCGGGAAGAAATAATTGATTTGCTTGGTTAATAATGGTAGGGATGCCGAGTATCAAGGCATCCCTTATTTTAGTGGGTGAAATTTTATGAATAATGAAGTGTTGCATACAAATAAGAATAAATCCCCAAAAGGCAAATTCACGGATTGCTTGGGGATTGTGTTTGTCTTGATTGTAATGGGATTTTTCCAGCTTTATGGCTTTCTCAAAACATTTTATTTTTGTGGTGCACAATAAGGATTGCCAGCGACGAGGCAATATGCACAACCAGAACCAGGCTGTAGGCGATAAACCAAAGCCATCCTACGGGAACAAGTCCGGAATCCTCATATCGTATGTAGATTGAAATTGCTGCAATGAATATATACAGCAAGGTTGCTATATAGCTTGACTCCATAGCCTTCAGACGAAGGGAATCGCATAGTCCGTCGGCCTCCGTTTCATTTTTATTCAACTTGAATTTGAATCTTAGAATCATATCGCCGCCAAATCCTACGACAAACAGAAGAGCGAGCAAAATTGACTTCAAGGCGTTGTCGCCCCAGTTTGAAATGGCGTCAAATGCCAAGAAGACCCATAGGAAAGCGACAGAAACCAAACTCCATAGAATCAGATGGAGAACGTTGAACCGCAGTGCTTTTTTCATTGGATCCACCTCCAATATCATTGTAATACGTTTGAAAAGTTTTGTCTTGCCGTATGCCTATTTTAATGCTGTATTTGCGAAAAGTTTGATTGATGATAGAATTTACATAACAAGAATGTTTGCGAAAAATATGCAAGATTGGCAAGAACTTAAAACAGATTTTCGGAAGGTGAACAAAAGCATGGATATAAAAATTCTTGGGACCGAATCGCTGGGAGTCAGGGGCCTTAGCTGCCTTGTCAAAACCGGAAACAGAAAAATATTCATAGATCCCGGCATAGCGCTTGGATACACAAGAAAAGGCCTCATGCCACACCCTGTCCAAATCGGAGTCGGGAGAATCATACGCGACAGTATAATCGAAGAATTGGAAGATGCAACAGACATAGTAATAAGCCATTTTCATGGAGACCACATACCCCTTTTGGATGCAAATCCTTACCAGCTTTCACTAAGCCAAGTGAAAAAATTGCCGGAAAAATGCAAAATTTGGTCAAACAAATGCAATGCTGCAAACGGCAAAACGAAGCAAAGGGAAGAGGCTGTAATCTTCGGGCTTGGCAGAAGCATTCACGAAGCTCAAGGGCGGGTGGACGAATCTCTGCTTTTTTCCGGTCCGGTACCGCATGGAGAGGAGAATTCACACCTTGGAAGGGTGACGATGACAAAGATTTCAGATGGAGACACTGCGTTTATCCATGCCTCAGACATACAGTTTTTAAGTGAAAAGACTATAGGCCAAATTCTGGAACAAGCGCCGGACATAGTACTTGCAAGCGGTCCTCCCATTTACATTCAGGGCTTTACGGAAGATAAAATGGAAAAAGCTTGGAATAATGCAATCAGGTTGGCAAAAGGCGTGGAAACGCTTGTAATTGACCATCATTTGCTTCGCTGCATGGAGGGGCTCGACTGGCTTTCGGCGCTGTCAAAAGAAGCGGGAGGAAACGTAATATGCGCGGCCGATTACATGAAGTTTCCAAGGCATATGCTGGAAGCTCAAAGGGAAAAGCTGTACTGTGAAATGCCCGTTCCGGAGGCTTGGCACAGGCTTTATGCGGAGAATATAGTTGATGCGGAAGAATATATGGAAATGGCGAGAAGCAGGTACGATTGGTTTGCATATTGATCGGCAAGCCGGCTTTAATGGGACAGGATTGTTCAAATTGGATTTGTCTGATAGAATTAATGATTATATTTGCAAGCAAACATAAATACGAACAGGGAGAAGCCTATGTATGACATATTAATAGCAGGGGCCGGACCGGCGGGAAGCAATTTGGCTCGCATGCTTTCAATATCCACCGACTTGAAAATAGGACTGGTCGACAAGCGGAGATTGGACTTAATGGAGGACGACAAACTTGTCAAGGCCTGCGGAGGGCTCTTGTCTCCCGACGCGCAGCATATGCTTGCCAGGCTTGGAATTACCATACCGGTGAGTGTGCTGGAGGATCCACAGCTTTTCAGTGTAAGGACCATAGATTTCGACAATGGACTTGACAGGCATTATCAGCGCTACTATTACAACATGAACCGTGAAAAATTTGACCGATACCTTTTCGGCTTGGTTCCGGATCAGGTTGACAAGTTTTGCGGGACAAGCGTAAAGAAAGCCGAAAGGAGCGGTTCGGGATGGAAAATCACATGCCGCGACGGGGGAGAGAAAATTATGGAGAGCCGATTCCTTGTCGTTGCCGATGGAGCGAATTCGGTTCTGAGGAAGCAATTGTTCAGCGAAAAAATCAAACCGAGAAAATACGTCAGCCTTCAAAAATGGTATCCGGTATCAAGGGAAATGCCCTACTATACGGGTATCTTCGATTCGGAGGTGACGGATTACTATTCCTGGACAATACAAAAGAACAATGCGATGATTTTGGGTACGGCGGTGCCTTTGGGCGAGGATTTGGCACATAGCTTTGAATTGTTGAGGTCCAAGACATCGGAATATTTGGGGATTGCGCTCGATGGCCATTTGAAAACTGAAGGTGCCTTCATAGAAAGAACCATGGATATCAGAGGACTCAGATGGTCCGGCGACAAGGTGTGCATTATAGGAGAGGCTGCAGGGGCAACGAGTCCCACATCGGCCGAGGGATTCAGCTACGCCCTCAAGACATCTCTTTATCTGGCGGAAGAACTGCAGAGGGGCTTCGGTCATGTGGAGAAAAGATACAAAAGAAGATGCCGCAAGATAGCAGCGAACATTGTCGGAAAGCATATCAAGTCGCCTGCAATGTACAACAAGTCAATTCGAAGGCTGGTAATGAAATCGGGTCTTACTGCCATGAAAATGACGCAAGGCGTGGAATAGGAAGGTGGGATGTCTTATTGGGCAGGGTTGGCTTTAAATATGATTTTGACGGCAGGCACTGGTTTTGCCGATCCTGATGGATATGCTCATTGCTGCAACAATCAATTTTGCGACAAGACACTACTAAAACAATCGGCTTGCTGAATAAGGCAAGCCGATTGTTTTTTGCAAAATGGATGAGAAACATTTATTTAGAATTAATTTATTGTGAGTCTGCACAAAATATTAGGGTAATTATTACACATATATCACTCGTTGGAAATACATGAAAACACAAAATGCAAACAGGGGAAAAGTCATGAATAATGAGGAAAAATCCATCAAAATCAATATATTCGGTAAAATCGCCAGGCTTTTCATCAATCAGTTTCAGCTGTCCATTTTGGTCATTCTGCTGATTTTAAGCGTAGGCCTGCTTGGATTCGCCAACTTGCCAAAGGAATCGCTGCCAGAATTTGAATTTCCCGAAATAATAATTCAGACCACATTTCCCGGTGCAAGCCCCGAGGATGTAGAGTCATTGGTGACCAAGAAGATTGAAAACAAGG
>CAZEHH010000111.1:0-4238 GCA_964512505.1 uncultured Peptostreptococcaceae bacterium | reverse complement strand
CCCAGGAGGTCGTAGACCGAACCGGCGCCTCCGGCTTTGGGGTCCATGGCTCCTATGAAAACCTCGTCTATGCGGGCCTGCAGGATAGCCCCCGCACACATCACACAGGGCTCTATAGTAACATAGATTTGCGACTCTGTCAATCTCCAGCCGCCCAGCCTTTGGGCGGCCTTTTCTATTGCAATTATTTCCGCATGGGCCAAAGGGCTCTTGCCGGTCTCCCTCAGATTATGGCCTCTTGCTATTATTTCGTTTCTTCTTACAATGACAGCCCCGACAGGCACCTCGCCCTTTTCATAGGCCTTTCGCGCCTCTTTCAAAGCTTCCTTCATGTACTCATTTTTATCCATCAGGCCCACCTTGGCAGATTCTTTTCGTAGTATGGATTGGCAACACAATTATACATTCACTGGCAGGCGGGGTCAACGGGCTGCCCGGACAGAGATTCGGCAAGGTTTTTGGAAGCCCCGTAAAAGAGCGTCGTGTCCATGCCAACGGCTATGAGGTTGAATCCCCTTTGCTTGAACCTTAGCGCCTGGTCGGCGTTTGCCGCAAAAATGCCCGCGTATTTCCCGTGCCTCGCGCATGATGATATTATATGGTCGAGCGCCTTTTCTATGGTCTCGTGCTCGACTTGCCCCGGTATGCCCAGCGACTGGGAAAGGTCGAAGGGGCCGACGAATGCCATGTCTATTCCGGGGCAGGCAACTATTTCGTCAAGATTGTCCAGCGCCTTGCGGCTTTCTATCTGGACGGCGACCAGAGTCTCCCTGTTTGCCTCCTTGAAATATTCGAGTATGCTTTTGCTGCCGAATTCCGAGGATCTTGGAAGCGCCACTCCCCTTGCTCCTTGGGGGTGGTATCTTGCCCATTTGGCTATTTCCTTTGCCTCTTCAGGGGTGGAAACCTGTGGAACTACTATTCCCGACACTCCTGTGTCGAGGGCCCTTAAAACATCGGTCCTGCTTCCGCTTGTGGTTCTTGCGAGTGCGGTCAGCCCCCTGAGCTCCGCCGCCCTGGCAAGGTTTTGAACCGTTTCGAAGGTGAAGGGACCGTGCTCCATGTCGAGAACGACAAAGTCGAAGCCCGCAAGCCCCATTATTTCAACTGCTTCGGGTGAATTGAAGTTGCAGAACATGCCGAATACATGCCCTCCCTCTTTCATTTTTTCAAGCGCCTTATTCTTCATTGTCTTCACTCCATTCTGCGGCTTCCCTCTTGTAGAGCTGCCTGTTGTCAAGCGTCCAAACGCGGTCCGTGAATTCTCCGTTTTCAGTCTTGTCCAGGCTGTCGAAGAAGTCGAACATCCTCGCGTCGATCATGTCTATATAATGCAGAAGCTCCGCTTCCGGAATCATTGGCTTTCTGGGGCTTCCGAATTCAGGCTCGTAGTGGTGGGAAAGCACCATGTGCTTGAGAAGAAGGACCGTCTCATGTGGTATGCCGAGCGTCTCTCCCGCCTTGTCTATGTCGCTAATGCCCTGTATTATGTGGCCGAGCAGCTTGCCCTCTCTCGTGTATTCCGAGACTATGCCCATTTCATTCGATTCCATTTCCTGGGTCTTTGCAAGGTCGTGCACTATTATTCCCGCGTAAAGCAGATCCCTGTCTATTTTGCTGTATACCGAAGATAGTTTTTCACCGACCCTGAGCATGGTCAGTGTGTGGTAAAGGAGGCCGCACCTTATTGCGTGATGGTTGCTTTTTGCGGCAGGGTAGTAGGAAAGCTTGTCCTTTACATTCTCGAAGAGGTATCCCGAGAGTTTCTTGAGATCGGGATCGGACATTTTGTCTATGAATGAAAGCACTTCCCCATACATGCTTTCGAAGCTTTCCGGGGCGCTCTGCACGAAATTTTCTATGTCGAGCCCGTCTTGGGGCTCCGCTTTCCTTATTTTCTTTATGGTCAGCTGGGGCCTTCCCTTCCACTGGGAAAGGTCTCCGCGGACCTTGACTATGGTCCCCGAACCGAAAAACGTTTCGGCATTCTCTTGGGCGTCCCATATTTTGGCGTTTATTTCCCCCGTGCTGTCGGAAAGGGTCAAGTCGCCGAAGAAGCTGCCGTTCTTTGCCTTTCTTACCGAAATCGACTTTATCATGTAGAAACCCTGGATGGTTCCGGCATTTTCAAAATCGGATATCTTTTTTTCTTCCATCATGCACCCTCCTCCTTGGTCTTTTGCCGGCGGGTCTGTCTCTTGCGCCCTTTTTAGAAGCGGAGCGACAGACAGGTGAGTCCTCCGTCTATTTTGCGGAATTCGCCCATGTCCGTCTCTATTATATCGTATCCTCTGTTTTTAAGCACTTCAAGCGTTTTTGGAAATCCCGAAGGCACAATCACTTTACCGTTTACGAGCAGGCAGTTTGCTGCATAGGACTCTTCCTCCGGAACGAAGTGCCTGACTGAGCCGTCGAATGCGGTGTCGTTTCCGAATGAAGCCCCTGCGAGCAGAAAACTGTCGGGGAAAAGCGTGACTCCCGTCTTTAGGTGCAGAACCTCGCATACTGGAACAAGCCTTGCCTGGTATCCGTATTTTTCGACTATGGACCTGAGCTGCATTGCGCCTTCCTCATTTGTCCTTTCGGAAACTCCTATGTAGAATGTTTTCCCGTCCTGCATTATGTCTCCGCCTTCGAGGGTTCCAGGCTCCTCTATGCGCTCTATTGTTTGGTAATGCTTTTTTATGGTTTCCACTATAAGCTCTTTTTCGGCGTTTCTTGCAGGCGCCCCCGGATTGGTTATTACTGCGGCTTCCGCAAAAAGCACTGCCACGTCCTCTACGAAGCAGCTGTCCGGAAATTCCTCGCTCGGCTCAAGAACCTGGACCTCGACTCCGCAGCTTTCGAGCGCCCTTACGTATGCCTCGTGCTGCAAAACCGCCTTTTCATAATCGGGCTTGCCCAGGCCTTCGGCCGATGTTATTCCGCTTATAAGGCTTCTGCCCGGTTTTCTCACAATCGCTTTTGTAAACATTTTAAGCCTCCTGTTTTTTTATCTAACCCTATCCTAACACAAGTCTGCGCCTTATGTAATCAATGATTCCCCAATATATGAAAATGACCCCTCAATCAATTGAAGGGTCACTCATGTCTTCTTCTGTTTACTTTTTACGCTTTGCCCCGGCCTGTCCCGATTTTAAATTTCTTCTCCATCATCGGCATTAGTATCTGCAGCGTTTTCATCCTCTTCGCCATCTTCAGGATCTTCAGGTTCTTCAGGTTCTTCCTGCGAATCATCCTCTGTTCCATCTGCAGGTTCTTCAGCGGGGTCGTCTTCTATTGCGGCATCGGTTTCTTCTTCTATTATTTCAATGTTTTCTCCGTCCCAATTGCATTCCCATCCCATCTTCTCCAATACGAATCTCAAAGGAACTACTGTCCTTCCGCCCATTATCTCGGCAGGCGCATCGAGTTGCTCTTGCTCCCCGTTTACCATGGCTTCAAGGGAGTCTATGCCGAGCACTATTTCAGTTTCTCCCCTGACGATTGTGACCGTCCTCAGGACGGGGTCCCACGCCACGCTTGCTCCAAAGGCCTCTGAAACCGCCCTTACGGGTATAAGGGTCCTTCCGTCCTTTATTACCGGCGGTGTGTCGAACTTTATGTTCCTTCCCCTGGCCATGATGCTTTCGACCGGGAGAAATCTGGCGTTCTTGAATTTGAGCGCCAAGGATTCGCGCATTTGCTCAATTTCCGCCAATTCCTCTTCGGTATAGGAAGCTCTCAAGGCTGTCTTGGCCTCGATAATTTTTTCTTTCATTGCAAGCTTCAATTCTTCCATTTGCTGTTTCCTGGTCCTTATGGCCTCTGTAATGTCCAGGGAAGATTCTCCCTCTTCGACCGCTTCAAGCTCGCTTTCGAGAGCTTCGATCTCCGCCTCAAGACTGTCTTTTTGGGCTTTTAGGGCGTCCTTTTCCTCCAGCGCTTTTTCTTTTTCCGCCACCGCTTCCACAGTTGGTTTGCCTCTGTAGAGTTTTTCGCTTTTGTTCAAACCGTATGCATTGCCCTGCGCGTGGGAAACGACGGGGACGGAAATGGTCATGACTATGGCCATTATTATGAAGTCTTTTACGATGTTTTGCAATTGTTTCATTTTTTCCCCTCCTTCTTGTCGCAGCACATGATAAAGGCTCTGCATTCGTACCGAAGCAGAGCCAAAAATTCAAATGCAACTTTCGGCGGCCCGGCTGCCATAATCTTGCGATTTTAGGCCCGTGGCTTTGCGTCTCCGCCTTTCG
>CAZEHH010000110.1:0-4309 GCA_964512505.1 uncultured Peptostreptococcaceae bacterium | reverse complement strand
ATTTGTTGCTTTGCGCATAGACTTTCATGGCATCTTTCATGAATGCGGCGAGGCCTTTTCCGAATTTGTCGATGTTGTTGGTGAAGCGTTCATCTTCAACATACATTTCCCCCAGCCCTTCGAAGGCTTCGAGGGAGTATGTTCCTATTCTGTTCAAGAAAGAGAACCATTCGCCTATGGCATCCTGCGCTTCGTCAGACTCGGGGCTCAGGTGTCTGATACTGGCAAGTTTTCTGTAGATTTGGTTCATTCCTTCGCTCATTTCCTTTTCATTTCCCTTGATTCTGTCTCTTGTTTCATCCACGGCTTCATCACCCCATTTATTGCGGGACTCTTTTTCGTTGGTATCTTTTGATTCAAAATCGAATCCTTGAAATTTCTCTTTGTCGCTCATTGCATATCCTCCTTCAATGCATTTTAGCGTTTTGTCTATAGTTGCTATCATTTTGCCTAACCGGTCTTGTTTTTTCTCAAGCATTCTTCTATGTTTTTTCAGGGCATCCCCATGCTCGAAGGAGGAATCGCCCATTAGGCAGGAGATATCTTTCAAGGGAAAGCCGAGTTCCCGAAAGAAAAGTATTTGCTGGAGATCATTCAGATGACCACTGTCGTAAAGCCGGTAGCCCGATTCGGACTTGTTTGGGCAAAGCAGACCTATGTCATCATAATACTGGAGAGTTCGTTTGCTTATTCCGGCAAGTTCGGCAACTTCCTTTATTTTTAGCATGAATCGTTCACCTCCTTAAATACATAATAAACTATAACGTTGCGTTATAGTCAAGTCATAATCATATATGCGCGCCAAATGTGGGCGAATGCATTTCTTGAGTCATGAAGAATAAAGGAATTGGCCTTAAATGATTGTAATCATCAATGAAAAGTGTTAGTATATCACGGTATACTGAAGGGAATGTCAAACCAAATAAAACTAATTGCATAGTTGCAATTGGAAATGATATGTATTTAGGAGCTTATTTGTATAGGCTCTTTTTAAATGTCAAAGGAAGTGAATAGTATGATAAAAGTTGATAGCTTGTCCTACTCATATCCGCAAAAGGAGCTGTACAACAAGGTTTCATTTGAACTCGAAGACGGCCAGCACTGCGCGTTTATAGGAAGAAGCGGAAGCGGCAAGAGCACTCTGATGGATATAATCATGAATCCGGAAGATTACATGTTCGACGGCAAGTTGGATATGGACCCGAATTGCAGAATCGGGTACGTGAACCAGTTCTCAAAACTGGACGAAACAAAAGAAACCACAGTCTTCGAATATATAGGGCAAGAGTACATCAAGCTTCAAAATGAAATAACATCTATTTGCGCAGAAATTGAAACATCCCCGGATATCGATATTTTGCTGGAAAAGTATCAAAAGGCATTGGACGCTTTCGATGCGATTGGCGGGAATGACTACGAAAGCAATATCAAAAATAAATTGAGTCTCTCAAACCTAATCAAACACAAGGATCTAAAGGTGGCTGAACTCAGTGGCGGCGAATTCAAGCTTGTTCAGGTCATAAAGGAAATGCTAACCTGCCCGGATTTGATAATAATGGACGAGCCGGATGCGTTCCTGGATTTTGAAAACCTTATTTCACTGGAAAAACTGATTAATTCCCATAAAGGGACCATGCTGATCATTACCCACAACAGATATTTGTTGAATCACTGTTTCAACAAGATTGTGCATCTTGAAAACATGGTGATCCAAGAGTTTGACGGAAGATTTATTGACTACAACTTCTCGCTTTTGCAAAGCAAAATAGAAATGCAGGAACTGGCCTTCGCCGACGACCAGGAAATGCTCCGCAATGAAATTATGATCGAAAAGCTGAGAGACATAGCAACATATAATTCCGACGCTTCAAAAGGGAAATCCCTCAGAGCCAGGATTAAAATCCAAAAGAGGCTGGAAAAGAGCAGAACCAATGCGCCGATCGTAGATGTCAAGCAGCCTGAAATCAGCTTGGATGTGGACAATGAAATTGAAGAATCCATTGTCTTGAAAGTTGACAATTACTGCGCGGCCTTCGATGAAGAGCTTCTTTCAGATGTAAACTTCGAGATAAGGGCCAATGACAAGGTGGCCCTCATCGGCCCAAACGGATCCGGTAAAACAACCTTGATGAGGGATATATTCAAAAACGAAAGCGATTCAATCGAAATGAATTCCGATGTCGAGATTGCCTATCTGTCCCAGTTGCAAGGTGAAATACTGGATGAATCAAATACAATAGTCGATGAGTTCTTTGATGCGGGATTTGAGACTGTTAGCGAGATAAAGTCGCACCTTTCCGGTTATGGATTTGATAAAGACCTTAGCCGGCACATAGGGTCTCTGTCCGGAGGAGAAAAAAACATACTTCAACTGGCCAAGGTTTCACACAGCAAAGCGAATTTGCTGCTTCTCGACGAACCCACAAGCCATTTGGACACATATACACAAATGGCTCTGGAAAATGCCTTGGAAGAATATGGCGGTGCGGTAATAATGATTTCTCATGATTATTATTCTATTGCGAATTGCATGGACTATGTCCTGATAATCGAAGACAAGCATATCAGAAAGATGGGCATGAAAAAATTCAGGAAGATGATTTATTCCAATCATTTCGACAAAGACTATTTGCATAGAGAACAAAAGAAAAGAACACTTGAAAAGAAAATAGCAATGGCCTTGAAAGACAGTGATTTTGAGAACGCAAAATTGCTTTGCGAGGAGCTTGAGAAACTGATTGAATCGCTATAGGTGGGTATTTGTGACAATTGGCCGGAAGGCTGAAATCATAGGATTGAGTCAAAAAAGAGAGCATATTTGCTCTCTTTTTTTGTGGATGACTGAATCATTAAGGATGACCGGAGACGGTTGATCTATTTGATATCTGCAGATTCAATCAATTTCATTAAATATTTGGACTGGAATTTTTCACTGACCAGCATTTGCTTTACTGGCGGCAATCTCAAAAATGCGCCTGTGAATGCAGCCATGAATCTGTGGCTGTACATTGCCTGATTGTCGAAAATCAAGTTGTGCAGGGTATCTGTTTCGATTGCCTCGAGTATAAGTTTATGAACAGTATTGACCGGTGTAAAGACCCTTTTCTCTCTCGGGACCATCTCGACAGCGTTCACCTTGCAGACTCTTTCACACACTCCGCACCCTATGCACAGGGTCGAGTCCAATGTCACTTTCCCTTCTCCATCCAGCTTGAAACAGCCCAGGGGACAAACATCCATGCATTTTCTGCATCCGACACATAAGTCATTCAAAGTGGCAATGAAGTTGGATGAGCTTATTGTTTGCGGAATGCCCATTTTCCTTGCGCCTTTCAGCGCCATGCAGCAGCATGAGCAGCAATTGCATATGAAGCCTACGTCATCTTTGACGTTTTCGGCAAATTGGATAAGATTGTGTTCATACGCCAATTCCAGTATCTCAAGAGCTCTTTCATTTGAAATAAGCTTTGCGTAGCCGTGCTTGGACAAAGACTGCGATAAGTTGTTTAGGGAAAGGCAAACCTCTTGAGGGGCATCGCAATGCTCGCCGAGATGTTCCGCCTTGTGTCTGCAATAGCATCTGCTTACACCAATGCTTTCGGCGTTTTGTATTATTTTTGTCGCCCTTTCATAATCCAATACATAAACCTCATCGGTTTTTTTAACCGCTTTTTCGTTTACCAAGATTCTGCCAATCGGAGTTTTAAGGGACAAAAGCTTCCTCATGAAATCTTCCTCGGTCTCCAGATATTGATGGAATAATTCGCTAAGCAACTTTTGGTCAAAATGTCCGCCTGTCCTCATAAGGGCAAATTCAAAAAAACCTATCATGGGGGGCGGAACCACATATTTCTGCTCTTTGGCATCATTCATATCAAGAAGCAGCGCCTTTTCCGCCAAGCCATTCAAGATGTCAAATGCATCCCCCTCCGACTTGCCCCAAATCCTGGATGCGTCCTTGACGCTGAAAGGTTTTATTGGCAAAAGAGATACAAGGGATGCTTCTTCGTGGGTAAACATAATCTTTAAAATTTCGTACAGGGATTCAGCTTCCGGTGCGCCTTGAGGAAATCTGTTGTAGCGGTCTATCAGTTCTTTATAACCCGTTCTTCCCGTTAAGTGTGCCATAAAACCTCCCTATTTCTGCATAGACTCTAATTTTTGTAGATATTATCTTTCAGTTTACCACAAAGATTGAAAGCGATGCTTTTAATATGGCTGATATTTCATTATGCATGAGCACACGGCTTATTAAGGGTTGTCTGGCTTTTAAAGGGAAAGGTTCGATTTTCAAGCAAACAAAAGAGCC
>CAZEHH010000109.1:2368-4330 GCA_964512505.1 uncultured Peptostreptococcaceae bacterium | reverse complement strand
AAAGGAAACCCACAAAGGGTTTCCTTTCTTACTACCGCTTATAGGCTGTATTTGCTTTAGCCTTTTATTGCCGCCTGACACCTGATGGCGGTTCTTTCTTTAATCAATACGCATCATACTGAGCATGTGCCAAAAATGGACTCAAAAATGTCTGTCCCTTTTTAGTTCTTCTCTTTGCTTTTATGCCTTTTCTGACAACTGACAACTGACAACTGACATCTGTTCTTATTTCTTTCCCAAAAACTCCTTAAGCCTTTCCTTCAAGACCTCAGTTTCATCATGCCCAAGGTCACCCGCCAGAAGTTCCATAGGGCATTTGCCGGTTTTTTCCCTGTTCTGTATGAAAGGAACCCTTTTGCCGAATTCGCAGTATATGCCCGCTTGGGAAAGAACCATCTCAGCTTCCTCGCTCAGCACCGCCGCATAGAGGTTGACAATGCCGGCATCGACCGCAAGCATTGCCGCGGCCTTTCCTATTACCTTGTCGGCAAGGCTGCTTCCGCGGGCGGATTCCCTTTCCTTGGTGGCTATATCGTACATTGGGCCTATTCCACGCCTGTCGTCCTTAAAAAGCACAGCCCCGTCCCTTGTCAGAACCAGGGCCCTGCCCTCGCTTTCGAGTATTTCAATAGCCTTCTTCAAGTCGTTTTTCATGTCTTCTCCCCCCCTAAACCAGCATCACTATCACCGGTATGGTGAAAATTGACACAAATGTCGAAATGAATACGAGTCTCGACGCCAGATGGTAGTCGTTTTTATATTTGGATGCCATAAGGGCCGTATTCGCCGCAGTAGGCATCCCTGAAATAACCGCAGGTATTCCAACCATGTATCCCGTGAATCCAAGAGCCTTCAAAAGATAAAGCACAGCCAGGGGCACCAGGGTCTGCCTTAGCACAGAATATACCAAAGCCTTCTTGTCCGTGAGTATGTCCCTCGAATCCACATCTGCCAGTATGGAGCCTATGAAAATCATTGACAGGGGCATTGTCGCCCCGCCCAGTATTCCCAATGTGTCGTAGACTATCTCAGGCAGGTGTATCGAGAACAGAAAGAGTGCAAATCCTACGAAAACGGATATTATTGCCGGATTGATGAACTTCTTCAGTTCAAAGCTGGAAACCTGCCCCTTGAATTCCTCGTGGTCCTTGGTCAGAATCCACAAACCCACCGTCCATATGAAAAGGTTGAAGGGCAAATTAAAAATAGCCGTGTAGAAAACCCCGATTTTTCCGTAGACGGAATTGACCACGGGATATCCCATGTAGGCCACATTTACAAATATGAAAGCGTATTGATAAATTACCTTCTGGCTTATTTCCCCTCCCACAATCTTCGGTATGAGAAAAGAAAAAAGCATTATTATGAAGTAGATGACTAAAGATATGAGAAGGATTTTCCCGCTCTTTATAAGCATCTCCAGTGAAAAGTCAAAGTTCATGGACGTCAGTATGAGTGACGGAAGCATGACATAAAGAACAAGATTTATCATGCCTTCATTCAAATCGTTGCTGATTATTTTGAGCCTCTTGGCAACGAATCCCGTGATTATCATAAAAAACAAAATCAAGACCTGCTGTACAACTATCAATTCATTTCCCCCTAACCTATACCCTTTGAATCAAAAAAATCATATATGTCGTCTTCCCCGCTGTTTACAAATTCATAAAAAACAGGCTCGTCCATCACCAGCTTCTCGTCCATGGAAAGCATGTCCATATAGTCCTTGCCGGCAAGAGTGTCCTGCGCCTCCTTCAGCTTGTCTCCGTCGAAAGAAGCCACAACAAGCTGCTCGCCCCGCGTTATGAAATACATGCTGTGAATGTCCCCGTTGAGATAATAAAGGTCGTTTTTGACATGGTCGTTGTCCTTGTTGAAGGATGTGAAAAGGACCCCGGCCTCGTGTATGCTGTCCATCATGCTTGGATTCTCGATCTTGAAAATCATGAGGAATTCCTCTAT
>CAZEHH010000109.1:0-2268 GCA_964512505.1 uncultured Peptostreptococcaceae bacterium | reverse complement strand
ACGTCCACACGCAGATTGTCTTCGGTAATCTTGTCCAAAAGGAAATCCGCTGCGGCATCGTCCTTGCCGAACATTCTCATCAGAAAATAATTTATGCAATGTGAATCGTTTTGAAGCGGTTCGCAAATCTTGTTCATGAGACTTCTTTCGTCTTCTTTTGAAAAGTCGACTGGCATATCCAGCAGTTTTTCAAATTCCCTGCTTCCTTCCGGCAAAGATTCTTCTTTCTTCAAATTTAAAATATAAAACCATTTTAACAGATAGACGAGTTCATTGTAAGAAATAGTTTCAAAAGTTCCTCCAAGTCCTCCCATCATGTGCAAAGCTATATAATCCACCTCGTAATTGTTAGGGTTGATCAGGCTTTCATATCCGTCAATTCCATAGGCTTCGCTGTCAAGATGAAAAAACTGATAAAAAAAATCGCCGCTTTCGAGTTCCCAGCACACTTTTACGCCGACAACCCCCATGAGCCTTGTGTTTGTAGCTTGCGCCCATCTGAAGCTATCAGGCCCTATACCCGAAAGATTGCCTTGGTCGCGCCCGCCTTTTAGAATTTTAAGTTCAGACGATTTCTTTTCTTTCATTTCTACCACCCGCTTTAAAACCTTTCCTATTTTTCCGAATTGCCCTTTTCATAAGTCTCCGTCATGTACTTCCTGGTGAGGACTTTTCCCAGTTCCACTCCAGGCTGGTTGAAAGCGTTTATGTTCAGAAGCTCTCCGCAGTATGCGGTCTTGAGCTCCTGCATGTAAATGAACTGCCCGACAGTCTCCTCGTTTATTTCAGGGAAAACAACAGTCAGAACCGGTCTTCCAAATTCTGAAAGGGCGTCACTGGTGGCTGACTGCTCCGCATTCATGAGTTCCGAAAGCCCCCTGCCGGCCAATACCGACAGATTGTCATAATTCGAAAACTGGCCCGGAATTGCCATTTCCCTGCGGAACCTTTCGACCCTGAGGAATGTGATTATCTTGTCGTCCGGACCCTCTGCGTAAAGCTGCACCTGCGAATGCTGGTCTATTGTGCCTAGCGCCTTAACAGGAGTCTGCCCGGTATTGACGGTTTTTTCGTCATTATCCTTTTTCTTCCCAAGGCTCTCGGCCCACAGCTGGGCGTACCAGTCGGACATGTATTTAAGCCTGTCGGCATAGGGCATCATCACAGAGATGTTCCTTCCCGTTTTCATCATAGCATAGTGGACAGCAGCATCCATGAGAGCCGGATTGTCCTCCGGATAGAAATTGCTGCAGCGGTCGGACATGGCCGCGGCTCCCCTGAGAAGACCGTCTATGTCTATTCCGCATGTGCTCGCCGAAAGAAGGCCTACCGGTGACAAAACCGAAAAACGCCCTCCGACATTGTTCGGAATGTAGAAAGTGTCAAAACCCTTTTCCCGGGAAATATCGAGCAGTATGCTGTTTTCCCTGTCTGTGGTTGCTATGATCCTTTCAGCAACCGCCTTTTCTGGAAGGCTTTTGCTTAGCCAGTCATACACTATCATGAAATTGGACATCGTCTCGGCGGTGCCCCCCGATTTGCTTATTACATTGAATACGGTATGCTCAGGCTCAAGCATGTCCAAAAGGTCTCCAACGCTTTCAGGGTCGGGATTGTCAAGCATGTAGAAACGGGGACCCTTCCGGACGCTCTTTGGTTTTTCATTGTAGTACTTGCCGTTAAGGGCTTCCTGCAGCGCAAGGCCTCCAAGATTCGAACCTCCTATTCCTATCAATACGAAATTTTCAAACCTGTCCCTTATCCATCCCGCCTTTTCCTTGACGCGGCCTATGTCCTCCTGGTGTTTTATGAGCTCCATGAATCCAAGATAGCCTTGATTCCTTTTTCTTAAAACTCTGCTGAAGGCATGCTCCAGATCATGAATCATTCCTGTCAAATCAGCTTTCGATTGGTCATATTCAAGCTTGATATCCATGGTGATCTCCTTTCCACTTGCTGATGTTTTTACGCCTGCGGCAAAACAGTTGTCAGTTGTCAGTAATCAGTTGTCAGCAAATGCAAAAACCTTAAAAACCCAAATGCGTCAAAGAATTTCTTTTTTTTGAGTCCTTTGCTTTTGTTCTTAATCTTTTACTGAAAACTGCCCGCTGCATGCTGCCGGCTGTTTTTCCCTTTCTACTTTCCACTTTCCACTTGTTGCTGCCAGCTGTTACTACTTTCAACTTTCTTCTTTTTTCCCCTGGTGCACTATATGGTAAAAAAGCGGGCTTTCAGAGTAAAAGGCCTTTTCACGCGTAAGGCAATCAC
>CAZEHH010000108.1:0-4333 GCA_964512505.1 uncultured Peptostreptococcaceae bacterium | reverse complement strand
TCTGGGGCGGCTCTGCACCTTCCACTCCTTACACTGTAAATGCCGAAGGCAAAGGACCGGCTTGGGCAAACTCCCTCTTCGAGGACAATGCCGAGTACGGATATGGTATGGCTCTTGCCACAAACCAAATGAGAGACAGACTTGCAGGTCTTATGACCGAGGCAATGGAAAAAGGCATCACAGAAGAAGCAAAAGCGGCATTTGCTGCATGGCTTGAAGCCAAGGAAGACGGAGACAAGACAAAAGCGGCTTCAAAAGCTGTTATGGATCTCTTCGGAAAAGACCTTGGAAACGCTGAAGCAAACGAAATGCTTGCTGAAATAGAAGAGAAGAAAGACTTCCTGGTCAAGAAATCAGTTTGGATCTTCGGCGGCGACGGATGGGCTTACGACATCGGTTACGGCGGACTCGACCATGTACTCGCTTCAGGCGAAGACGTAAACGTATTCGTGTTCGACACAGAGGTTTACTCAAACACTGGCGGACAGTCTTCAAAAGCCACTCCTACAGCAGCAGTCGCCAAGTTTGCGGCTTCCGGCAAGAAAGTCAAGAAGAAAGACCTGGGCCTCATGGCTACAAACTACGGCTATGTGTATGTTGCACAGGTTGCAATGGGAGCCAACAAGAACCAGTTCATGAAAGCTCTCGTGGAAGCTGAAAGCTACAAGGGACCATCACTCATAATCGCTTATGCTCCTTGCATCAACCATGGAATAAGAGCGGGAATGGGTAAATCCCAAGAGCAGGAGAAGAAAGCTGTAGAAGCTGGATACTGGCATATGTGGAGATTCAATCCTCTTCTCGAAGAAGAAGGAAAGAACCCGTTCGTACTCGACTCCAAAGAGCCGACTGCAGACTTCCAGGAATTCATCAAGGGAGAAGTAAGATACACATCTCTCGAGTTCGCATTCCCGGAAATCGCCAAAGAGCTTTTCGTAAAAGCCGAGAAGGATGCCAAGAGCAGATACAACAGCTACAAGCGTTTGGCTGAAATGAAATAACAGAAAGCTATCAACAAAAGCGGTCCTCTTTAAGGGGGACCGCTTTTTCTTGCGGCGTTTTTTGATATAATAGACAAATAAGGGGGAGATAAAGATGGAACTTAATATACCCGAATACGGGCAATACAAGATAAAGAACCTCGTATTCGACTATAACGGAACCCTTGCCGAAGGCGGGAAAGTAGAAGCCAAAAATCTTGCAAAGCTAAAAGAAATGACAAAAGACTTTAATGTCTATGTAATTACTGCCGACACCTACGGAACCGTCGAAAAGATGTTTGAGGGAACGCCTGTAAAAGTGAATATTATTTCCCGGGAAAACGGTTCCAAGGACAAAGAAAGCCTTGTCGAAGAACTGGGAAGAGAGGAAACAATAGCAATCGGAAATGGATATAACGACAGGCTTATGCTCAAGGCGGCGGCATTGGGATTTTGCATAGCAGGGCCGGAAGGGGCATCGACAAAAGCCATTATGGCAAGTGATGTCGTGCTTAAAAGCATAGAGGATTTTTTCATGCTTATTAAAGAACCAAAAGGGTTGATTGCAACACTCAGGGGATGATCGAAATGATAGATGTGGCCGCGGCAGTAATAGTGGATGAAAACAACAAAGTGTTCATTGCCCGCAAGAGGCAGGGTCTGTCTTTGGCGGGGCTATGGGAATTTCCCGGCGGAAAGATAGAGAAAGGCGAGACTGCAGCCCAAGCCATCGAGAGGGAGCTAATGGAAGAAATGAATCTAAAGGTTGCGGTGGGCGCATACCTGGGCGAGAGTGTATACGCATATGAAGCCTTGACCGTTCGCCTGATTGCCCATTACTCACGGATAATAGACGGAGACATGAGGCTTTCCGACCACGACAGATGTGAATGGGTGTCTCCTGAAGAACTGCATGAATACACCATGGCTCCTGCAGACGAGCCGATAAGGAAACTCATTGAAAATAGAAATGGAAGTGGAAAATGACAACAGTAATATTTCAGGGATACATGCTTGGGCTTGCTTACCTGGTTCCCATAGGAATGCAGAACATGTATGTTATAAATACGGCAAGCAAAAGCACGGGACGGCGCGTCTTTCAAATTGCACTAATAGCTTCAATACTCGATATACTTCTTGCAATGGCATGTTTTTATGGCATCGGTCTCATTCTGGAGAGAGTGGCAATTTTTAAAACAGCCATGCTTGGAATTGGAGGCATAGTTGTTTTGCTGATAGGCTTGAAACTCATTTTTTCGAAAGTCGAAGTCTTAGAAGAAATTGAAGATGAATACGGAATAGGCAAATTGGCGGCCATGCTTTTCGCCGTGACATGGCTCAATCCCCAGGCCCTAATCGACGGGACCTTTCTTCTGGGAGGCTTCAAAGCCCTTCTTTCAGCTGCGGAGTCGCCATTTTTCATAGGAGGGGTTGCCCTTGCATCCGTCTCTTGGTTCTTTGGGCTTGCATACGGAGTATATTATCTCAAACGCTTCATGACGCCAAAAGTGCTAAGGATTATAAATGTGCTTTGCGGGTCTATGCTGGTATTCTTCGGAATGAGGCTTGGAATAGAGTTTTTGAATATATTGAAATAAAGCAAACAGACCATTACAGGTCTGTTTGCTTTGTGCCGAGTTTTTGGTCGATCATTTCAATCAAGGGAGCTACCTGCACCAATACCGGAGAGCCCTTCATCCATACCTGCTGCTTGAAAACCTCCATCAATTCCTCTCTGGTCGCGCCTTCATTCATTGATTTCACGATCTCAAGCCGGGACCGCTTGTCGTTTCCTTCGAAAACCGCGGTAGCCAATGACATGAGGTGCCTGTACTTGAGAGGTATGGCTCCTTCCTCCGACCATACATCGCCATGAAAGTCAGCCAGTCGCCGGCTGAATTCCTCGCCGAAATTCTCGGCAACCATAATCCCCGGAGGGGTGAAGCCCATCTTTTTCTTGAAATCTTCATGTATTTTTTTATCCATGGGAAACTCCTTTCTTTTGCCGGTTTGCGTTTGTGTCCTTCCGCCATTGGCTTTATACCCATTGGCGCCGCAAACCCTACAAAACAAAAGCCATGCCGCTTTTGTGCGGAATGGCTTTTAAAATGCAATTATCATATAGCTTGTCAAAATCGCCCCGAATATTGGAAGGATGGTTCCACCGCGGACAAAACAAATTGCGAGAGCGACTGCTCCGCCCGCGATTCCCGCAATAGGCATGTCCGGAACAGCCGTGAAAATTCCCGGCAGAATAAGCGCCCCCAGCGCCGTATAGGGTATGAGCTTCAAAAATCTGTCCAAGTACCTGGACGGCTTCCTGTCTTTCAGCAGGGTGAAGGGGAGAAGCCTGGGAATGTAGGTTGCCGCGGTCATGCCCGCAATTATCAAATATATCCTGTTCATAGCTCTTTTGCCTCCTCTTCGCTGAAGATGAAAATGCCCAAAGCCGAAACCGATATTATGGCGATTATAATACCCCAGCCCTGCGGGACTGCCGTGTATCTTTCGAGCAGGGTGTTGACGGCTCCGGAAACAATCACAAGCGATGCTACCTTGAGCGATTTCTTGGCCATAGGAGTCACCAGGGCTATGAACATGGCATAAAGGGCTATGCCCATGCTTGCCTGTATGGAATCCGGCAAGGTGTTTCCCAAAACATATCCAGCCGCAGTGCCTGTGGTCCACGACAGATAAGCGGCAAGCTCGAGGCCCAGCATGAAGCCGGGAACAAGCCTTTCGCCCGAGAAGGATGCCACCGAAAAGGTCTCGTCCGTTATTCCGAAGGCTATGAGGGGAGTGAAATAGTTTTTTCCGTCCCTGATTTTGCCGGAGATTGAGGCGCTCATCAGAAAATGCCTGAAATTGACCAAAAAAGTGGTTAAAACAATTCCCCATGCACCCGTCCCTATTGCAATGAGGGTGAGAGCCATGAACTGGCTTGCTCCCGCATAGACTATTGATGAGAACATAATGCTTTCGACCAGGCTTATGCCTGTCGTTTTCGACAGGATTCCGAATGCCAAGGCAATTGGGAAGTAGCCTATGACTATGGGAAATCCGGCCTGGGCGCCTTTCCTGAATGCGGAGGTCTTTTGCTCCGCCTTGTCTGTAGAGTAGTCCATAACGTCTCCTGTTCCTGATTCTTGTTCGTTATAATCTTGATTGCTGTTACAAAAAAAGTCTATTTGCCGCGCGCCGAGACAAAAGCGCCAATGGCGGTTTCTATGTCGTCCTCGGTTGTTTTCCATGAGCAGACGCTTATTCTTATCACGGGTTTTCCCTTCCAGGAGGACCCTCCGCACCACACGCTTCCGCCCGACTCAAGACATTTCAGAATCCTGTCGGTTTCA
>CAZEHH010000107.1:0-4370 GCA_964512505.1 uncultured Peptostreptococcaceae bacterium | reverse complement strand
CGGTCTTTCAATTCTTCGAGACACTTGGGGCAAATGTTCTTGCCTTTGAAATTCTCAACATCCTTCGCCTGTCCACAGAAAATACATGCCGGCTCATACTTTTTCAAGATTATATGAGATCCTTCAACAAATATCTCCAAGGCATCCCTCTCCGCAATATCCATTGTTCTTCGGAGTTCGATCGGAATTACCACTCTTCCGAGTTCATCAACCTTTCTTACAATACCTGTAGATTTCATTTATATCCCTCCTTATGTCGCAATACGACAATTTTCGACAATCTCCACTCTTTAAATGCTACCAACATTTCCATAATAAGTCAACCTTTTTTTGTAAACTTTTACCGATTTATTTTGATACTCAAACTATATATCCTATTCCTCGAAACTCCCGTTTCTTCCGCTACGAATTTGACAGCTTCCTTATTCCTCATCCCCTGCCGGGTGCAGTCATTCAAGAGGTCCTTTATCATATCGTCTGTGAACTCTTTTTTTGTTTGCCTTCCGCCTTCTATGACAAGGACATATTCACCCCTTGGGTCCAGACTCTCGTAATGCGATATGAGATACCCGGCCTTTCCGCGAATATGCTCTTCGTAACGCTTGGTCAATTCGCGGCAAAGAACGCACTCCCTTTCCCCGAGTATCTTTTGGAGCTCTTGCAGAGTTTTCTTGAGCCGGTGGGGAGCTTCATAAATGATTGTCGTGCGTGTCTCGTTCGCTATGCGCTCGAGCGCCGCATTCCTCTCTTTTTTGTTTCTGTCCAGAAAACCCTCGAAAACAAATCTTCTGGATGAAAGTCCCGAAGCGACCAATGCATTTACGAATGCGCTTGGACCCGGAAGGACTTCAAACGGCAAATTTTCTTCTATGCACAGTTTGACCAGATCCTCCCCCGGATCTGAAATTCCCGGCATTCCTGCATCCGTTACTAGAGCAACCTTTTGTCCGTCTCTGATTTTTTGGGCTATTGAATGTTTTTTTCGGTCCTTGTTGTGCTCATGATAGCTTGTCAACTTATTCTTTATCTCGAAGTGATTCAGCAATTTCAATGTATGCCGCGTATCTTCGCAGGCGATTACGTCGGATTCCCTAAGCACCCTCAGCACTCTCATGCTTATGTCTTCCAAATTGCCTATCGGTGTCGGGCAAAGGTATAGTCTGCCGCTTTTATCAGTCATTGACGAATCTCCCTGCAAAGTATTTTTCGTATTCATAGAATCGGTTCAATGGATTCCTGCTCGTACCACTCGCTCAGTTCGGGCGTGAAGCTTCCATCTTCCCTGTAGACTGCCATTGGTACCTCGAATACAAGTTCCGGTTTGCCGTCCCTTACGCTCTTTATCAGCATGAGGTTGGGTTTCTTGTCCTTGTAAGGCTGTATGAACAATATCCTTTTGGGTTCAAGATTTTTTTCCCTGAGAGCGCAGATAACGTCCACTAGTCTGTGCGGTCTGTGGACCATGTAGAAACGCCCGCCCGGCCTAAGCAATTTCGCGGCTGTTCCCACCACCTGGTCTATTGTGCATTTGATTTCGTGCCTTGAAACGGCTTTTGCCGTATTGCCGTTTTGAATTCCTCTTCCAGCAGCCATGTAGGGCGGATTGGCTGTCACAACATCGGCTGAGCTCAGAGCGATGTGATCTGTCGCATTCTTCAGGTCTCCGTTGATTATTTCGACCCGGTCGGAAAGACCGTTCATCATAACGCTCCTTCGGGCCATGTCCGCCACTTGGTCCTGTATTTCTATTCCGGTTATTCTTTCCGCACGGCTCTTGCCTGCAATTAGAATGGGTATTATACCCGTTCCCGTCCCCAAATCCACGACTGTTTCGCCTTTTTTGACTTCGCAGAAATTACTTAGCAAAACAGCATCTATGCCAAAACAAAATCCGTTTGGGTTCTGAATGATTTTGAGGCCTTTCATTTGAAGGTCGTCCACTCGTTCCGATTCTTTGTTCCATGTTTCAACCATGACTTTATTTTCCCGTCTCCCTTTCAGTATTGCCTGGTCTTCTCAATTTCCTCCAACAAAACATCTTCGCCGAAAATTCCATAATACATGTTTCTTATTATTCCTTTTCCGTCAATGAAAAATGTCGCTGGAGTAAACTGGAAATTGTATTGCTCTGTGACATTTCCGTCCCTGTCAAGAAGTACGGGATAATTCAATTCCAGGTCTTCAATCAGGTCCAGGGTTTTGTTGAGCTTGTCGTAAAAAGCCATGTTTATGGACAATATGGCAATCTCATCTTTGTCCATTTCTCCGTAAGCCTCACGGAGCATCGGGAGCTCGTCCCGGCACGAAGGTCAGGTTGAGTACCAGAAGTTCAAAATGACAACCTTTCCCCTGTAATCGGAAAGTTTATGTGTTTGACCTTCATATGTGTCCAAGCTGAAATCGTATGCCTCTATTCCGTTGTATGGACTGATGTCTTCCGCCGAATTTTCATCAGGCGTTTTTTCGGTGCATCCGGCCGCCAGCAGAACCAGACAAACTGCGGCGGTCAACAAAGGCCCGAATATTTTGATTTTCATTCTAACAGCTCCTCTTGATTGATTGTCAATACAATATGCTAAGCTTGTCTGCATATAGCAATATACCCAAAATAATCAAGAGTATGCCACTTATTACCTTTATTCTGTCAAGATGCTTTTCCAAATTCGGAATTCTGCCCAAAAGGTATTGATAAAACAGGGCAACCAAAAGGAACGGAACCGAAAAGCCCAATGAATATATTGATAGCAGGTAGAATCCCTCAAGCATGTTGCCTGTGCTTCCGGCCATCAGCAAAACCGATCCTAGTATGGGCCCTATGCATGGAGTCCACCCGAAGCTGAAAGCCATTCCGATTGCAACGGACCTTAAAAATCCGGGGACCGCAGCAGTCTTTATCTTCATCCTCTTTTCTTTTTCAAGCTTTCGGATCCTCAGTACTCCAACATGGTGCAGGCCGAAGAGTATTATTACAGCTCCGCTGATTTTTTCTATGGTTTGAACATTTCTGACAAGCATCCTTCCCAAAATTGTGGATGCCGCTCCCAATGCTCCAAAAACGACAAATAGCCCCAGGATGAATCCCAGAGTATTGACGATTACCTTTCTCCGCAGAAAACCGCTTTCGATTTCCTCATCAATCGTGCTTCCCACAAGATAACTCAAATAGACCGGCATGAGAGGCAGAATGCAGGGGGAAAGAAAGGATGCTATTCCTTCTGCAAAAACAATCAATACGGAAATATCGGACATCAAGCATCAGCTCCGCCTTTTAGGTTTGGGCTTTTCCCATTTGTCGGTTTTTTGTTCCAGTTCTTATTTGAATTCTTGCTTTTATTCTTGTTGTTCGGATCGTTGGTCTTTGTGTCTTTGCTGTGGTACTTGGGCTTTTTCTTTCGTCTTCGCTTTTTAAAATTTGATTTTGGCTTGGATTCGTCATCTTTTTTGTTTCTTGCCCCTGAATCAGAACCTTTTTCGACCTTGGCGCCGGACGGTCTTTTCCTTTGCTCTTTTGCCATGTTTTCGGCGTCGGTTTTTCCGGTTCTTTCGTCCCTCGGCTTGACAAATGTAATTTCGGGCATTTCGGGGACATTCATGATCTGCCTGGGGCATTCCCCTCTCGCATTTTCTATCTTGTCAACCGCCAACAGAATTATTTCGCGGTCCCTCTCGTGTTTTCCCTCTACCAGCACCTTTACGGACTGGGTCATCAAATTCCTTGCTATGACAACCCCGGGCCCTTGAAGGGTTTCTATCTTTTTGCCCACCTTTGGAAGCTGCTTGTCCAAGTATTGGTATGTCTCGTGCTCATACCTGAGGCAACACATCAATCTTCCGCAAATTCCCGAGATCTTGGCAGGATTAAGTGAAAGGCTCTGGTCTTTTGCCATCCTTATCGAAACAGGGTCAAAGTCCCCAAGCCAACTCGAACAACACAATTTCCTTCCGCACGGTCCAAGCCCGCCAATCATTTTGGCTTCATCCCTCACGCCTATTTGCCTGAGCTCGATGCGTGTTCTGAACACTGACGCCAGATCCTTGACCAATTCCCTGAAATCAATCCGCCCGTCCGCCGTGAAGTAAAAGATGATTTTATTGTTGTCGAATGTGAATTCCACGTCGATCAGCTTCATTTCAAGCTTATGCTTTTCTATTTTTTCGTGGCATAGCGCAAACGCTTCCTTTTCCCTGAGCTTGTTCTCCGCATTTTTTTCATCGTCTTCGGGCGTAGCCATTCTCAAAACCTTTTTAAGCGGCTGAAAGACCTCTTTCTTTGGCACGAATCTCGTCCCTATTGCAACGTTTCCATACTCAACGCCCCTTGCGGTTTCGACAACTACATTCTGGTTCTGCTCTATTTCGTACTCTCCCGG
>CAZEHH010000106.1:3033-4470 GCA_964512505.1 uncultured Peptostreptococcaceae bacterium | reverse complement strand
GGATGCGGCATCCTGTTTACCACGAAGTAATCGCTCCTCATCTTGGCAACATGATTCCTGATTATATTGTCAGTGAACACGCCGTTCCTTTTCAGGAATCCGTTGTCTTTTTCAAGCGCGTCCGCCGCGTCGAGAGCGCACGTTGGAAGCGACTTGATCTTTTTTTGCTCCTCTTCAGGCAAATTATAAAGATTTATGTCATAGGGCCCGAAGGACGAACTGTCAATCTCGTTTACTATTCCATCAAAGGCGGCCATCATTATTGCCGAATAGGCAAGATACGTGTTGCTCGTCGCATCGGGAGACCTGAGTTCGAAACGCTTCTCGTCGGGACTTATTGCATAGCCCGGGATTCTTATGGATGCGCTCCTGTTGGAAGTTCCGAAGCAAACGCTTATGGGAGCCTCGTAACCCGGAACAAGACGCTTGTACGAATTGGTTGACGGATTGGCTATGGCCGTAATCGCATCTATGTGGGTCAGTATGCCCGCAATTGCGTGGTGTGCAAGCTTCGACAAGCCCGAATAGCCTTCCTTGTCGTACATGAGGTTTTCGCCGTCCTTGCCCAGCATGATGTGGACATGCA
The DNA here is from genome assembly GCA_964512505.1 of uncultured Peptostreptococcaceae bacterium. GTDB lineage: Bacteria > Bacillota > Clostridia > Peptostreptococcales > BM714 > BM714. Next base: position 3,884 of record CAZEHH010000106.1, on the reverse strand, counting down.
TGGAGCTTCCGCATTCGTCGACGAAAGGCTTGGGCATGAATGTGACCGTCTTTCCGAATTCCAGCCCGCAGTTGTTGAGCAGATTCTTCAGTTTAAGCGAACTGTCCCCGACTTCCCTTATGCCTGCAAAGTTGACTTCAATCTCAACCTGTCCCGGTCCGCCGTTTTCGGAGTGGTGGTACTTTATGGGAATCCCTATTTCCTCGGCTTGAAGGCATGCCTCGTTTCTGAATTCGTAGCTGCTGTCATAGGGTGAATCCAAATGGTATCCGCCGTGCGCTGGTACCGAAACCGCCAAATTTTTTCCTTGGCAATTTCCCATGTTCCACTCAGCCTGTGCAGAGTCAAGCCTTACCTCCATGTGCGCATTGGTGGTCTTGAAGGAGGCATGGTCGAGCACGAAAAATTCAAATTCGGGACCCAAAAGGCAAGTGTCCGCTATCCCGTTTTCAACCATGAATTTTTCGGTCTTTTCCGCAACATATCTCGGATCGTCCTCGAATCTGACTATTTGACCATTTTTGATTTCATAAATGTTGGCAATCACCACCATAGTCTTGTTTCTTCTGTACTTGTCGATGTAGGCGCTCGACACGTCCGGCATCATTACCATGTCCGACTTCTCCACGGTAAGAAACCCGTAGCTCGATCCGTCAAATCCTATTCCCTTTTCCATTATGTCCGGGCTTAGCTTGGTTGATGTTATGGACAGCCTGTGCCATCTCCCCGAAAGGTCCACAACCTTGAAATCAATTGTCTTTACCTCTTCCCTCTTGCAGTAATCAATCATTTGCTCGATATTTTCAAACATGACAACTCTCCTCTTTACGGGCTTGGGCCCGCTTTATATT
>CAZEHH010000106.1:0-2933 GCA_964512505.1 uncultured Peptostreptococcaceae bacterium | reverse complement strand
CGTTTTCAAGGCAGATTCTTCCCGCTTTTTCCAGCTCCTCACTCGTCCACACCCTTCCCACAGGGTTGTGGGGGCTGCAAAGTATCATGAGCTTTACACCCGGGTCTTTTGTCTTTTCGCGCAAGTCTTCGTAGTCCATCGTGTAGAACCCGTCTCTGACTTTCAGCCTGTTGTGGACGACCTGGCAGCCGCCGTTTTCTATTGCCCTTGAAAAGGGTTCGAATACCGGGCTTTGAACAACAATACCGTCTCCACGTTCTGCGAATGCTTCAATGGCATACTTTATGGCAGGCACAATCCCAGGAACGAAAACCAGCCAGTCTCTTTCTATTGCGAGTCCATGCCTCTTTTCATTCCAATTGATTACAGCGTCATAGAATTCATTTCCCGCCTGCGTGTATCCATAGATTCCATGCCTGCTTCTTTCCAGCAAGGCATCCACAATAGGCTTTGCGCAGACAAAATCCATATCCGCAATCCAGAGCGGAAGCAGATTCCTGTCCCCGTATTCGGCTTCGATGAAATCGTATTCCCATTTTACCGAATCCGTATTTCTTCTATCTGTTATTTGATCGAAATTGTATTTCATATGCTGCTCCCTATTCGTTATTCTCCCCCAATGATTAAAGGAATGGGTCAAGACCCATTCCCCGGTTTAAAGCTTTCGGAAACATGCAATAACCGAGGAATGGAAACTTGACTCTGATTAACAATGTTTCGTTGATTAATTAAATCGACTCCTTAACCCATAAGCGACTTGAATACCGATATTACGCTGCTTCCGCCTATGACAAGGGTTATTATGCTGATTGCTATTCCAACAAGATTTATCCACATGCTGTTGGCGTATTCCCCAAGAACTTTCTTCGAGCATGTCACATAAACCAGGAAGACTACAACCACAGGCAGGAATATTCCGTTAAGAGCCTGAGCCATGATGATGATTGTAAGAGGATTGAATCCCGTAGCCGAACCGAAGATTCCAAGAAGGAGGATTCCTATGTTCGTATAGAAGAATCTCTTGTCGCTCTTGTCAAGTTTCCATCCAAGAAGTCCGCCCAATACATATGAAACTCCAAGAGGTGTTATTACGGCTGATGAAAATCCTGCGGCGAAGAGTCCGACGCTCATGAATATGTTTGCGAAGGCTCCCAGGGTAGGCTCGAGCTGCACGGCCATGTCCGCCGCCGAATTGACCGTCATGCCTCGCATTACTGTTGCCGCTGTGATCATTACTGCTGCAGTTATGATTCCTCCGACTATTATGGAGAAATATGTGTCCCATCTTGAAAGGACCAGGTCCTCAGGCTTGTTCCAGTGATTTTTTGCGTTTGTGCAGTGAATGAAAAGATTGTAGGGAACGATTGTAGTTCCAATAAGCGCAACGCAGTTCATCAAGGCGCCTTCAGGAACTGAAGGAACGAGTCCTGTCAGAAGCTCGCCCATGTCGGGCTTCACAACTACCATTGTTATGACGAAAACCGTTACCATTGTAGCTACCAGCACGCCCAATATCTTCTCGAGCCACTTGACCGTGCCCACGTTGAGAAGTATCAATATTATGACGCCAATCGCCGGCGCGACATAGTTTGTGGGAATTCCTGTGAGGTTTGATATTCCCAATGATGTTCCAAGAAGGTCTCCGGACATGTAAGCTATTCCGCCAAGGGTTATTGCGCCTCCGACAAACAGTATGGCGATTGTCTTCATGATCGGCTGCTCTTCGAATATGTCCGTTATGTGCTCGGCCAATCCCTTTTGGGTTATGATTCCAAGCCTTGCGCTCATTTCCTGAAGCGCGATTGTAGCTATTACAGAAAATACAACTGTCCAAAGCAGAGCGTATCCGAAGCCCGCTCCTGTTCTGGTGGCCGTGGTGACTGTGCCAGGTCCCAGGAAGGAACCTACAATAATGATTCCAGGTCCCATTGCCTTCATCTTGTCTTTGAAGGTATACGTTTTTTGCAGGTTTTTCTCCATTTTAGTACTCCTTTTCCCCTATACAGGGCATCAAATTAAGAAATAATCCAGTCAAATATGCTATGATTGCTGGTTACTGCATCCATTTCGAGCAGAGCCTCAATTTCCTCTCTGACTTCCATGGATCTGAAGTTGGTGCATGAAACAAACAATAAATCGCTTTTTCCCCTTATTTCTTCCTTGCATTTATTTATCAAGTCCAAAATGACTTCGGGCCTCACTTTTGAAATCTCCCTGTCGTCGGTCAGTCCCAGCCCCGAATAAAAAGACACTTCAACTCCAAACTCATTCAGACTTTTTACCATGAATTCATTCACTTCCGGAGTATACGGCGTAATGAGGGAAATCCGTTCGGGACGCCTTTTGGCGATCTGCCCCAAGACAGCCCCGAAAGCGCTGATTCCTCTGCAATTCATTTCACTTGAAATGAATGCTTCAAGGCGCTTCAAGCCTCCAACTCCGTATACGGCGGATGCGGAAGTGCATCCGAACACCACTGCATCGAAATCTGCAATTCCTTTGAGAAAAGTCAAGGCCTTGGGCAATTCCTCGTCCACCATTCTTTTTTCGGCTTCTTCCCCGACTTCGTCGAGCCACATTCGGTGTGTGTGCAATATATGATTTTCAGGAAGATTTTTCTGAAGATCCGTTTCAAGAGTAATATCCGTATGGGGAATTATAAGAGCTATCCTTTTCTCTTTCATTGTTGCCTCCTAAAGGTTGAATTTTCGCTTGGTCACCCCGGCAAGAAGATGGAGGGTCATCCATACGGCAGTGTGGGAAGACACGTTAGCTTTGTCTTCCAGAGGATAGATCTCCACATAGTCGAATGCCTCGGTTTTGGCTTTTCCGCACTCGTGAAGCATCATTGCGAGTTCAAAAGATGTCATGCCGCATGGATCCGGGGGCCCTCCAGGGTTGTTGGCAATATCCAAAATGTCGGAACATACCGT
>CAZEHH010000105.1:2521-4509 GCA_964512505.1 uncultured Peptostreptococcaceae bacterium | reverse complement strand
GTCATGCTCATGTCCAGAATACGCAAAAATATTTTTTCCATATTCATTCCTCCTTGTGCGAATCGATCAGCTTTTGCAGCTCATCTATTTCCTTACTGCTCAATTTTTTATTGCTTGCAAATGCCGCCAAAAATCTCGGGAGCGAGCCTCCAAAACCCCCATCGAGTATTTTTTTGCTTTGCTCTGTGTAGAATTCCTCTCTTGTAAGGACTGCCAGGACCGTTCCGTTTCTGTTCTCGAATACTCCCTTTTTCTCAAGCTTTCTCAGCATGGTATATGTGGTGGACTTCTTCCACCCTATTTCAACCCTGCACAATTCCACCAGCTCAGGCGAAGGTATGGGGGCCTTGGGCCAAATGATCTCGGCAAGCTTGTTTTCAGCTTCGGTGAGTCTCAATTCTTTCATGTCCGCCCTCTCTTCCTGGTTTATATTTTATAAACCGCATACTCAGTTTACGCTTTATAAACCAAATTGTCAACTTTTTGTTTTCATACAAAGACCGCCCCAAATCGGGCGGTCTGAAAAATCACGCATTCAAGCCTCTGCAGATTTAATTTCAGAAAGCTTGCTTTTAATTTCAAGAAAGTCCTCCCAAAAGGGCCTCTTCTTGTTTTCGTCCCTAAGGACTGCCGCAGGATGGAAGGTGGGCATTATGAGCGTTCCGCTTTTTTCGACCCACTGCCCCCTGCTTGATGTAATCCTTATGTTGTCGCCTATGATTTTTTTGGCGGAAACTGATCCAAGGCATACAATTATCCTCGGTTTTATTATTGCAACCTGGTACCTCAAATATGGAAGGCATGCGCTCATCTCTTCCTCAGATGGATTTCTGTTTCCCGGCGGCCGGCATTTTACTATGTTGCCTATGTAGACATCTTGTCGCGACATTCCTATTCCTTCGATGGCTTTCTCAAGCAAGACCCCCGCCTTCCCGACGAATGTGCGTCCGGACTGGTCCTCATAGTATCCCGGACCCTCGCCTATGAAAAATATGTCGGCTTTTTCGTCCCCGTCTCCAAATACCAAACGGTTTCTGGTTGCATGAAGCGGACATTTTCGGCAGCGCTCGCAATAATTTTTGAGTTCTTCAAGCGTATACATACCACACCCCCACAATCATTTACACAAGGCTCTTCAGATATTCTCCAAAAGCGTCCTTCACCCCGGGATGCCTCAGCGCGTACTCCACGGTGGCTTCAAGGTATCCCTGCTTGTTTCCGGTGTCATACCTTCTTCCAATAAAATCATATGCGATCATCCTGTGGCTCCTCAGCAATATTTTCATTGCATCGGTCAGCTGTATTTCTCCGCCTTTGCCTTTGGGTGTGTTTCTGATTATTTCAAATATGTCGGAATCGAGAACATACCTTCCCAGTATGGCCATGTCGGAAGGAGCTTCCTTGGGACTGGGCTTTTCTATCATGTCGGTTACGCAGTATGTCCTGTCGCCTATTTTTTCTCCCGCGACTATACCGTATTTGGATGTTTCTTCATGGGGCACCGTCTGAACCCCCAGCACTGAATCGCCGTACTTTTCATAAACTTCGACAAGCTGCCTGAGACAAGGCTTGCCCTGGTTGTATACTATGTCGTCTCCCAAAAGCACAGCAAAGGGCTCGTCGCCCACGAATGTCCTGGCGCAGCCGACGGCATGTCCAAGCCCTTTTGGCTCCTTTTGCCTGACATAATGTATGTCCGCCATGTCTGAAATTTTAACAACTTCACTAAGCATTTCATTTTTGCCGGATTCCGCAAGCTTTGCTTCAAGCTCGAAAGACTTGTCAAAATGATTTTGTATGGTTTCCTTGTTTCGGGTCGTTATAATGAGAATCTCCTCGATTCCCGACCCCACGACTTCCTCGACTATATACTGGAGCGCAGGCTTGTCGACAATGTTCAGCATTTCCTTTGGCACTGCCTTGGTAGCCGGGAGGAACCTGGTCCCCAAACCGGCTGCCGGTATTATGGCTTTTTTGACTTTCATCAT
>CAZEHH010000105.1:0-2421 GCA_964512505.1 uncultured Peptostreptococcaceae bacterium | reverse complement strand
GGAACCTGGTCCCCAAACCGGCTGCCGGTATTATGGCTTTTTTGACTTTCATCATGCTACCTCCTCTGGATTCATGCTGCAAAATTTCGGGCGAAAAAGGTCGTTGGTGGAAATTCTTATCCGTAAATCCTTTCTTTCCTTATTTCTTCTTCTGTCGTGTAGGCCAAACCTATCGTTCCCGGTCCGACGTGCAAGCCTATGATGGGCCCGATTGGCATTATAGAAGGAGTTTTCCCGATTATGCTTTCAATGATTTTCGCCAATTCCTCGGCTTCGGAGAGCGCATTGATATGATGAACGGTGACGTTTCGCAATCCAAAGTTGTCTGTTTCCTGCTTGAAATTTTCCACTATCCTTTTGATCGCTTTTTTTTGCGTTCTGACTTTATCGTATATGTCCGCATCGCCTTGGTCGTTGACCGTGAGAATCGGATTTATCTTGAGCATGTTTCCCACAAGGGCGCCCGCTCCGCCTATTCTTCCGCCTTTTCTGAGGTGGGTCAGATTTTTCGGGGCAAACAGAAACCGGCTGCATCTCAGTATGTGTTTTGCCGTTTCCACCACTTGCTCGAAGGCTTTGCCTTCCATGGCTTCCTCGGCCGCTTTTATGACGGCATATCCCATGTCCATGCAGTTGGTCTTGGAGTTTATCACTTCTATTTCGAATTTTCCGCAACTCTCCTTGACCATCCCGCCTGCCATTACGGCGGTATTGTATGTGCCGCTCATTTTATCGGAAAGGAATATACCCAAAACTTTTTTGCCGTTTCGGGCGCATTCCTCATATATGTCGATAAAGTCCTTTACCGGAGGTTGCGAGGACTGCGGAATTGTATTTTTAGCTTCCATAAGCTTGTAAAATTCGACATTTTCAATTTCCGTCTCTTTGATTTGCTCATCTCCGAAAGTGAAGCTCAGCGGAACCATTTTTATTCCCAATTCATCCGCAACTTCTTTTGGTATATTGCTTGTGCTGTCTGTAACAACTTGTATGTTCACCTTGCGTCCCCCTTGCTCTTTAAACAAATTTATCTGTGATGTTTTTATTTTCATCCGCTCGATAAAGCCTTTGCGTGGGATAGGCCAAATCTATGTCCGGATTGGCATTCACCATGTCCAATACGTCCTCCCATATTTTTTCACTTACATCCCTTCTGTTTCTGGGCTTGCAAAGATGCCTTATAGTAAGCACCACGCCGCTGCCTGACACGTCGGTATATACAATCGGTGTCAGATGGTTATAGAAGATCATGAATTTGCGGGACGCTTCCTTGACGCTCCTGCCAGCCTCTTCTGTCAGATGAATTGTATGGTCTTTTGCGATTTTCTCGAGTATCCCTTTGGCTTTTCTCCAATCGCTTTCAAATGTTATTGTCACTCTTATTTCATTCCATATATATTTGAATCCCTTGCTGTAGTTTGCAAGGCTTTTCGTGAAAACCATGCTGTTGGGAATATGCACTATCCTTCCTGTGCTCTGGTCCGCTCCCGCCCAGTTGTTTATTTCAAGAAGGGTGAACTGGAACACCCTTATGTCTATTACGTCTCCCGATATGGAGTTTATTTCTATCCTGTCTCCGACCTCAAGCGGTCTTTTGACTATTATGAACAGCCATGCGGCAATGTCCGAAATGGGATCTTTCAGCGCTATCGCCAATCCTGCCGAAAAAATCCCCAGAAGGGTGGTGAATGATTCTATGCCTTGGAACCAGATTCTCGCTATCAGCAGAAACGCGACGAAATACAGAATATATGTTATCACTTTCCTGATTTTGTAGCTGGCATGATGCCCTTCTATCCGTCCGGTGATCAGTTTTGTCAGCACGCGGCCCAAAAGCCAGGCAATTAAGAATATGGCCAAGCTGATCAAAAGTTTTATTCCGGAGTCGTAGCTTATTCCGGTTGCATCATTAAATTGCTCAATCAACGATTTCATTCGGATCATTCCTTCTTTATCCTTTGTCGTGTGTTTCCTTCAGTTTCAAAAACTCGTCAATCTTTTTCTCAATCCTCAACAGAGCGTTTTCTTCGCTTTTCCCATTAGCGATATTTTCGGAAAGTCCAGACAAATTTTTGTCCAGATTCTTTTTCATGTCCTCTGTGGCTTTTGCCATTTTGCTTATTTCCTCGAAAACAATGCTGTTTGCCCTTTCCAACGTACTTTCCAGTTTCCTTGTTGATTCGGTGAATCTTTTCAAAAAGCGGTCGTTTTCGGATTCGAGAAACATGGAAAGGAGCCTGCCCGGGTCCAGAACCTCGTTTAGTCCGTATCCCCTTATCTTATAGGTCCCTCCGGCCGTGCAATAGGGTTTGTTCTTGCCAGGCGATATTTCAAGCCTGAAAAAAGGTTTCATCTTAAGGTTTTCAACGTATATTTCCATGTCCACCTTGGGGATGCAGCTGTTGGACTTGCTTAGTATGT
>CAZEHH010000104.1:0-4514 GCA_964512505.1 uncultured Peptostreptococcaceae bacterium | reverse complement strand
AATAAACTTCTCCAATCTTACAACATCAACTGCAATTGTATGATATTATAAGTGTAATTAATTTAAATTAACTATTTATTCAATTCAGCAAGTGAATAAAGCACGTGATGCGAAAAAAAGGAGTATTCATGTCTACGCTTATTTATATACTAACCAACATATTATTGCCGGTTTTCATACAAGCCGGAATTGGCTTTACGATGCAGAAAAAATTCAAGCTTGATATAAAGTCATTGGTCAAGGTGCATATATTTGTATTTTTACCCTCATTGATGTTCTACAATATTTACTACAATAAATTGTCGGGAACGGTTATTTTCAATATAGTATTTTTTGTTGCAGCTTTATTTGCAATCCTCTTAATGCTTTCGACAATTGTAAGCAAGCTTTTCAAGCTTGAAAAAACCAGGGAAAAAGCTTTTGTAAATGCTTGTTCCCTTATCAATGAAGGCAATTACGGCATTCCCCTGATCACACTTTTGTATGCGGGAGCTCAGGTTGACTATGCTGTATCAATTCAAATGACTGTTGTCTTGACGACGAGCCTTTTAATCAATACAATCGGTTTGTATAATGCAAGCAGCGGTTCATATTCTGGAATTGAAGCATTCAAGAATGTTTTCAGGCTTCCCCTTGTTTATGTCATTATTGCCGGATTCTTGCTGCGTGGATTTTCGATTGAAATATGGCCTCCTGTAATATCCGCCATCGAATTCATGTCAAAAGCTGTTGTTCCAATGGCCTTGTTCATTTTAGGCGCACAGCTTGCCAATACCGAAATTAAAGTGACAAATCGCATGGTTTATTTGGCGGATGTAATGCGATTGCTGATTTCACCAATAATCGCCTTTTCCTTGGTTAAATTGCTTGGTCTCGAGGGCATTTTGGCACAGATACTGATAATAGGAGCGGCTTTTCCGGGAGCAGTCAATGGAGTGGTACTTTCAATTGAATTTGATGGAGACTATCATTTTGCTTCACAGGCCGTTTTTCAGACGACTCTTTTAAGTGCCGTTACCGTGACTTCAATAATTGCATTGGTTTTGAGGTTTGTTTAGCGGAGGCTTTGGCATTCGAGCGTGCAAGTTGCTGACTGCATGCTGAAATATATATGAAAGAGCTTGAACATCAAATTAATGGGAGGATTATAATGATTGCATCGAATGAGAAAAACGTTAAAGCTGTTGAATTGGTGAATGAAGCGTACAAGAATGTAAAGGGAAAGGTTTTGGTTTCTCCGGAAACAGGCTGGGATGACTACGTAATGCGATTGTTTGAACTTGGCAAAGGAGGCTATTCAGCTGACCACAGCCATGACTTTCCCCATATAGTTTATGTTCTTGAGGGCGAGGGATTTCTCTATCTCCAGGAAGAGAAGATTCCCGTTGAAAGCGGAAGTTTTGCATTTATTCCAAACAACAAGAGGCATCAACTTGTAAATGCAAGGGAAAACGGTGATCCTCTGAGATTCATATGAATGGTTCCAAAGGAAGGGCATGTGCCCTTCGAATAGCATTTGGACAATGCTAAATAAGATTGAATTGTCAAGCCCTACATGCATGTTGCATGTAGGGCTTTTTGCAGTGCGCTTTACATTTGCCATAAACTGATGTAGAATAATAATTAGAAATTTAGTAAATTAGTAAATCAGTAAATATAAATTGAGTTGAAAATAAATTCAGCAGGAGGAGAACAATGAAAATACCTACAACATTGAAACACAAGCCCGTAATCATATCCGAAAACTATGAAAATGTGGACGGGAGAAAAGCATATGATTCAGATGCAAAAGGGCTTTCGCTTGGATTGGCGCAGTGGAACGACAGGGGAAAGGTCGATATTTCAGCTAAGGTGTGGAGGTATACTGGAGAAAAATGGTCCAGGCAGTCTGAGGAAATGCCCTTACACAGGGCTCTCGATTTGGCTATACTGATATGCAGAAGCAAGCTGCATTTCAGAGAAGCGTACCGCTATGATAAATTGTATGACGAAAATAATCCGGTGATTGACAGGGTGGGACTTCAGGGAGATGCAATGACCGTATCGATATGCACCGATAATGAAAAAATAGACGAGGATATACAACTTTTCAGGCAGGCATTGAGTGAAGACGATGAAATACTTGCGGAGAGAATGAAGACGTTGAGCGGAATACTCAGGGAGATGGGATACTGAAAATGTCAAAGAGAAAAGAGTCAATAAAACGATTTTTGGATTCTAATGGAAGGATAAAGCAGTTGCCGGTTCCAAACAGGACAAAAGTTCCGGTTCTTGGATATCTTGCAGACAAATTCAAAAAGGGCGAAACTTATAAAGAAAAAGAAGTGAATGAAATCATTGAAAAGTGGCACAGCTTTAACGACTATTTCATTTTGAGGAGATCGTTGGTGGATTATGGATTTATCAACAGAACAAATGACGGTTCAAAATATTGGCTGAATGAGAATGGAGAAGAGTGAAAATGGATAGAAGGAAAGAGCTGAAAAGGCAGTATAAATTGATGAAAAAGCAAATGGGCATTTTCGCGATAAGGTCGAAAGCAAGCAACAAATATTATATTAAGGCGACCGACGACTTGAAGGGGACAATGAATGGAGCCAAGGCAAGGCTTTGGGGAGGAACTCACCCCAACAGGGGTCTCCAAAAGGAATGGAAAGAAATTGGAGATGAAAATTTCATATTTGAAGTTCTTGAGGAACTAGAATACGACAAGGATGAATCCAAGACCGACTATTCAGAAGAACTGACACTGCTTCAAATGATATGGGAAGAAAAACTTTTAAAGGAGAACACGACTTTTTTCAAAAAGTAAGTTGCAAAATCACATGGATAATAGAAAACAGGCAAATCCAATCAAGATGGATGTGCCTGTTTGTTTTTGCTGAAATGAATTCATTTTGGGTAAAACATCAATATGAATGCCTTGCATGATGCATTGCCTGTATTTTCGTAGTGGTGGGGTTTGTCTGCAGCGAATTGGATTACTTCGCCTTCTCTTACTTTGAAAGTTTCATCACCTAGAAAAACATCCAGTTTTCCCGACGAAACGAGAACAAATTCTTCTACGCCTTCGTAATGAAGGGAAGTTTCGGTTGTGCAAAAGGGTTTGTATTCATTGAAGTAGATTTCAAACCTTTTGTTTTCATCAAAATTCATTAAAGGATGAAAAGAGTAGCCGTTTCCATCAATGCTGGAGTGGTCGCCCATTCTGTAAATTGTAGGAGATGACTTGGCGTCGTCCTTTAAAAAATAGTTCAATGGGGTTTTAAGCACATTCGCAATTTTCCAAAGAGTTGTCACAGAAGGGTTTCTTATTCCCCTTTCAATTTCACTTATCATGCTTTTGCTGACTCCGGACTCATTCGATAAAGTGTCCATGGTTAGGTTTCGGGCCTTTCTTATTCTTTTAAGATTTTCTCCAACCTTGGTGTTTATATTTTTCATGTGATCATCCTTATAATTTGTTTTTACAACTTGAAAAATGTTTTGCAAAGATATATAATTCGATATAAATAACAAATATTCGATATAATGAAATTATGTTTCATGTCTATAATAACATTTTAAGCATTTATAACAATACATATTTTTAAAAAGGAGGAAAAAATGTACTTGAAGACACCATTAATCGACATGCTGAATCTAAATGAAGTAGGTAGATCAATAAAGCTGAAGATGGAGGCATACCAGCCGAGCGGATCATTTAAACTGAGGGGTATGGAGTTTCTCTGCAGATACGAAGTTGAAGCAGGAGCAACTCATTTGGTTTCTTCTTCAGGCGGAAATGCAGGACTGTCAGCAGCTTATGCGGGTAGGAAGCTTGGAGTGAAGACCACTGTGGTTTTGCCGGTTACAACGCCAAGCTCTGTCATCAAAAAGCTCGAGCTCGAAGGCGCTGAAACCATTGTTTTCGGTGAAGCATGGGATGAAGCGAACGATTATGCTCTCGAACTGACCAAGGATGATACTACTGCATATATTCCTCCTTTTGAGCATCCAAAACTCTGGGAAGGACATTCCACAATAGTTGACGAGCTGAAAGAGGATTGCGACGTTCAGCCGGATCTCATTATTCTTTCGGTTGGGGGAGGCGGTCTTTTATGCGGAATAGTCGAGGGACTCAAAAGGAACAATTGGACAGACACAAGCATATTGGCTGTCGAGACAGAAGGGGCGGCATCCCTTTACGGGGCTGTAAAAGCCGATAAATTGATTAAACTTGATAAAATTGATACCGTCGCAACCAGCCTTGGAGCAAAAACTGTTTCACCAAAGGCTCTTGAATATTCGAAGAAATACAATGTGATTCCCCATCTTGTTACAGATGAAGCGGCTACAAAGACATGCGCAAGGTTTGCGGACGAGTATAGAACCCTGGTTGAGCCGGCTTGCGGAGCATCAATTTCAGTTGTCTACGACAATCCCGAAGTGATCAAAAGATTTAAAAATATCGTAGTAATAGTATGCGGCGGAGCCAAAGTGGATTTGGACGAAATAATCGAGTGGAGAAAATA
>CAZEHH010000103.1:2647-4554 GCA_964512505.1 uncultured Peptostreptococcaceae bacterium | reverse complement strand
ACGACTTCATAACAAAGCCCTTTGACATCGACGAGCTAAAGATAAAAATATTCCGTGCCATAAGGATGAAGAGTCTAATCAGAGAGGTTTCCTACCACAGGGATGAAATAAGCAAAGCAATGGACGGCTATTTCACGGAAACTAAAAGTAAAAAAATGGCCGAGGTCTACGAATTGGTTGAAATGGCTTCAAAAACCGATTCAAACATACTCATAACAGGCGAGAGCGGAACAGGGAAGGAAGTTATCGCAAGGATGGTCCATGAAAGCAGCCCCCGAAGGCACAAGCCCCTCGTGGCTGTAAATTGCGCGGCAATTCCTGAAACTCTCATAGAAAGCGAATTGTTCGGACACGAGAAGGGAGCTTTCACTGGAGCTGTAAAGGCAAAGCCGGGGAAATTCGAGCTGGCCGCCGGAGGGACACTCTTCCTGGACGAGATAGCCGAAGTCAGTCCGGCTGTGCAGGTGAAACTGCTAAGGGCCATACAGGAAAAAAGTGTAGAGCGTGTCGGTGGAATAAGGACAATAAATACCGACGTGAGGCTCATAACGGCAACCAACAAAAACATAAAAGATGCTATGGAGTCTGGTCAGTTCAGGGAGGACCTCTACTACAGGCTGAATGTCGTCAACATCGACATTCCCCCTCTCAGGGAAAGAAAGAGCGACATACTCTCCCTGGCAACGCATCTTTTGGCACAAAAGAAGAAAACTGTCGGGCAAGCTTCCATATCGGATGAAGCCGAAATGGCCCTTGTCTCGCACGACTGGCCGGGCAATATAAGGGAGCTTGAGAACTGTATGGAGAGGGCTCTTATAGTGTCTGGAAACGGGGAAATACTGCCCAAACATCTTCCATTCAGTGTTTCTGACAAATCGAATTTTCCGTCCTTGCAGTTTTCGGATTTCCCCGACGATGGCATAGACCTCGAGGAAACAGAAAAAGAGCTTATAAGAGCGGCACTCAATAAAGCCTGCGGCAACCGTACAAAGGCCGCAAAGCTTCTTTCCATAACGCGTTCCGCCCTTCTTTACAGGATGAACAAACATGGTATATCATAAGGAAAAGGGGACAATACATGGAAAAGGGGACAGTCCCCATTTCCAGGTTTTATTTCCATCAAGGAGGATAAAATGGGCATAGCCAGAATAGGTTTTCCAAGAATGCACAAGGATTCAGGGGAAAAGCGGGATTTCCTGCCGGAATTTTTCAAATTGTTCACAGCTCATGAAGAAAGCAAAATATTTCTCGAAGAAGGCTACGGCTCGGCAATGGGTTATTCGCATGACGACTACCTTGCGGTCAATCCGAAAATTTCCTTCGTGAGCCATGAGGAATCCTACAAGAGCGACTTGGTGATTGTACTGAGGGCGCCTGAAATGTATGAAATAGACTGGATGAAGAAGGGTGCGATTCTTTTGTCCATGCTCCATTTCGACACGAGAGAGTTCAGGAACGGATACCTGAAAGATAAAGGAATCTACTGCTACTCTATGGATTCCATCAAGAACGACGAAGGCGTAAGAATGGTTGTAAACTATTACGGAACTGCATATTCCGGAGCAAGCATTGCCTTCGATGCGCTAAAGAAAAACAGGCTCGATTTTTACGCACTCAACAGGAACCCCATCACAGTAAGCATAATGGGGTTCGGGGCGATAGGGCTAAACGCCGCAAAAGCTTTCAAGAACCTCAGCAACCGCGAGTTTTTGGGCAAAGAGGAAAAACTGCCCGGACTCATAATAAAGATGCTTACCAGAAGCATAACCGGGGACGAAAAGCAGCTTGCACAATTGCTTCCTGACACCGACATTCTGGTGGATGCCACATGGAGGAGCGATCCTTCGAAAGCCATTGTATCAAACAGCCTTGTAGGCCTTTTGCCGGAACATGCAGTCATACTCGAT
>CAZEHH010000103.1:0-2547 GCA_964512505.1 uncultured Peptostreptococcaceae bacterium | reverse complement strand
TTGAAGCCTCAGAGGATGTGCCGCTTTGCGAGAGGGCTCTCAAGAAAGCCTCTCTTGAGTATTTTGACGAATTCGGAATGGAATAGGAATTAAAAAAGCGCCTCTCGAGGCGCTTTTTTTAGTGGATTGAAGATTCGCGGCACCGATGGTATCATATAAATGGGCATATGACAAATACTGGAGGGTTTTATGGAAAAGAAAATTCTGGTAGTTGAAGACGACAAGAACATAGGACGCATACTCAAGCTTCAGCTTGAACACGCAGGATACCAAGTTGAAGTCGAAACGGACGGACTTTCGGCCGATGAAAAGCTGAGGGGAAAAGCTTTCGACCTGGTATTGCTCGACATAATGCTCCCTCAGGTAAACGGCCTGGAGCTTTGCCGCCGCATAAAGGAGAGGTCTTCAGTTCCCGTAATAATGCTTACAGCGAAGGACTCCGTAAGCGACAAGGTCATAGGACTCGATTTCGGTGCGGACGACTACATGACAAAGCCGTTTGAAATAGAAGAGCTCCTTGCGAGGATAAGGGCGCGGCTGAGAGCCGGGGAAGCAAGCGACGCGGCAAAGGAAAAAATAATAATAGACAATCTGCAAATAGACATCTCCAGCCATAGGGTGGAGAGGGGCGGAAAAGCGATAAGTCTTTCGAAAACCGAATTCGACCTGCTCGCATACCTTGCAGTCAACAGGGGAATTGTGCTTAAAAGGTCTCAAATCCTCGATTCGGTATGGGGATATGGATTTTTCGGAGGGGACAACGTTCTCGATGTTTACATAAAATACGTAAGAGACAAAATAGACAGGGATTTTGACAACAAACTCATAGAAACTGTAAGGGGCGTTGGATATGTCATACGCTAAAGGCAAAAGGCGGAAAGGTAAAAAAGAAACCATAAGGCACAAAACCACCGCGACCGTATTCGCATCACTTGTAATTGCCGGGGCGGCCCTTTGGATGCTGCGCATTTTTAGCGGAGACTGGGAGGCGGGGACACTCTTTTCAATCATTGCCTATGTTTCCGTTTCATACCTGCTGGCATATCTTGCCGCCATGGCGCTCAGCCGCAAATATGTAAGCCAGATAGAAAAAATCATAAACGAGGCAAAGGCCATAGCATCTTCCCAAAATCTTGACAGGCGGATTGCCGTGTCGTCGCATCCGGACGAGTTGTCAAGTCTTGAGACGGCCTTAAACGAAATGCTTGGAAAACTCGAGGAGTCTTTCGAAAGGGAGAGGCGGTTCGTTTCAGACGCCTCCCACGAACTCAGGACACCGGTTGCCGTTATGAGGGGATACCTCGACATATTGCGCGGATGGGGAAGGGACGACTCAAAGCTGATGGATGAATCCCTCGAGGCAATGTCCGATGAGACGGACAGAATGGGGCGTCTCATAGAAGGGCTTTTGAGGCTTGCGCGGATGGACAGGGACGCACTTGGCATAAATGCGGGGCCGGTGGGTTCCGGAGCGCTCATAGGCAAGATGATTGAGGATTCTCAAAACATAAGGAAAGGCAGAACCATAAAAACTTCCAAAATAGAAAATTTCAAAGTGATTGCCGACAAGGATCTCATACTGGAATGTCTGAGGGCTTTGTTTGAAAATGCCGTAAACTATACCGGGGAAAACGGAACCATTACATTTTCCGCCGAAACAAAGAAAGGATATGGATGCATTTCAGTTGAGGACGACGGAATGGGCATATGCGAAAATGACTTGGGGAAAATATTCGAAAGGTTCAGCAGGACGGAAAGCTCAAGAAAAACAAATCCGTCCGGTTCGGGCTTGGGACTTTCCCTGGTTAAAAGCATAGTCGAAGCCCAAGGAGGAAAAATAGCAGTCGAAAGCAGGCAGGGGGAAGGATCCGTCTTTACATTGCAGCTTCCGCTGGAAAAATGAATATTCTAATGAAATTCTAAGAAAAGGCAAAGAATCGTCTAATTTGTAGGCTCTATACTCATAATCATAAGGAAGATCCAAAAAAACAAGGGAGATGACACCATGAACATTATGAGGAGAGCTGAAATGCTTAACAGAAGGGCTGCTTCAAGAAAGAGCAAGCCGGATGAAATAATAGACAAGCTTGCGATAACGGAAGGAAGCATAGTGGCGGACATAGGACCGGGCGGAGGATATTTTACCAGAAGGTTTGCATTCAAGGCAGGAGCCGTCCATGCGCTGGACATAAACCCGGAGTGGATAGAAATGCTGAGGGACCAGACCGAATCCGAAGGTTGGGAAAACATATTCTGCCACAAGGTCGGTGAATTCCCGGAAACCTACCCCAACAGGAAATTCGACCTCGTATTCATGCGGAACGTATGCCACCACATAGGCGACAAGGAAAAGTTTTTCAGTGAACTCAAAGACAGGCTTTTCGAAGGCGGAAGAGTTGCAATAATCGACTACAAGCCGGGAAGGCCCTGGACCTTCACCGGCCTTATGGGACACTTCATAGACCAGGACGAATTGATAGAAACAATGATGGACAACGGATACATATTCGAAGAAAGCCACGGATTCCTTCCGGGACAGAGCTTCAA
>CAZEHH010000102.1:0-4619 GCA_964512505.1 uncultured Peptostreptococcaceae bacterium | reverse complement strand
TTATTATTGGAAAAAATTGATTATCCTATTGAATCAGATTGAGATAGAGGCAGAAACATATGAAAAATATAATTGAAGTAAAAAAAGCTTCATATAAATATATAACCGAAGAAGAGGAATTCCTGGCGGTCGACAATGTGGAATTTGTAGTCGGCCGCGGTGAATTCGTTGTTGTGATAGGCCACAACGGTTCAGGAAAATCCACATTGGCAAAAATGCTCAATGCAATACTTGTTCCATGCGATGGTCAAGTGCTGATCAATGGGATGGACACAAAAGACGAAAATAATCTTTGGGAGATAAGGCGAAGCGCCGGAATGGTTTTCCAAAATCCAGATAATCAGATAGTGGCAACGATTGTAGAGGAAGATGTGGCTTTTGGCCCTGAAAACCTGGGTGTCGAACCGGAAGAAATAAGGCGTAGGGTCGACAGGGCAATAGGCATTGTAGGAATGAGCGAGTATAAAAGGAAACCGCCGCACCTTTTGTCCGGGGGACAGAAGCAAAGGATAGCGATTGCAGGAATTTTGGCAATGAAGCCTGAATGCATAATACTTGATGAACCTACAGCAATGCTTGACCCTTCAGGAAGGAAGGAAGTCATTGAAACAATAACCGGTCTGAACAAAAGCGAAGGCATAACCATAATACATATAACCCATTTCATGGAAGAAGCGGTTCACGCCGACAGGGTTATAGTAATGGACGACGGAAAAATTATTCTTCAGGGAACGCCGAAAGAGGTATTTTCACAATCGGAAACAATATTGGGATGCGGACTTTCCCTGCCTCAAGTGACTCTTTTGGCAAATTCTCTTAAAAAAGAAGGTCTTCCCGTTAGAGAAGGCGTATTGACTATGGAAGAAATGGTGGAAGAACTATGTCGATTATTGTAAAAGACTTGACGCACATATACAATCCCAAAAGCCCATTCGAAACCATTGCCCTCAAAAACATCTGTTTTGAAATAGAGGCGGGTGAATTCACTGGATTGATAGGGCATACCGGTTCGGGGAAATCGACCCTGATACAGCATCTCAACGGCTTGCTTAAAGCCGAGTCCGGAACAATACTGATTAACGGACTTGACATTACAGGCAAAGAAGTTAAAATGAATGACGTCAGAAAAAAAGTGGGTCTTGTGTTCCAATACCCCGAGTACCAGCTCTTTGAAGAGACCGTCGAGAAGGATGTGGCTTTCGGGCCCGGCAATCTGGGCCTTTCTGAAAAGGAAATTCACGAAAGGGCAAGGGAAGCAATTGAAACGGTGGGACTGGATTACGAGGAATTAAAGGACAGGTCGCCTTTTGAATTGAGCGGGGGACAGCGCAGGAGGGTCGCAATCGCAGGCATAATAGCGATGAAACCCGAAGTGCTGATTTTGGACGAGCCGACAGCAGGACTTGATCCAAGGGGAAGAAGAGAGATTCTTGAGAAAATAAGCCTGCTCCACAAGAAGTACAACACGACGGTGCTCCTGATATCGCACAGCATGGAGGATATAGCCAGGCTTTGCGGGAAAGTGCTTGTAATAAACAAAGGCGAAATAGCTTTTTCAGGCACACCAAAAGAAGTTTTTTCGCAAGTCGATGCGCTGGAAAGCATAGGATTGGGGGTTCCCCAGATGACGGCGTTGATGGACAAATTGAGCCGGCATCGTCAAGACGTGAAAAAGGGGGTCTTGACCGTGGAAGAGGCCAAAGAAGAGCTTTTAAGGTTGGCAAGGGGCGGTAGCAATGCTTAGAGACATTACAATAGGGCAATACTATCCCGTTGAATCATTGATTCATCGAAGGGATCCGAGACTCAAGATATTGGCGGTTTTCGGATTCGTAATAGTGCTGTTTATGATAGATTCACTGACCAACTACGTCTATGCGGCGGGTTTTCTCGCTTTGATAATTTTTGCTTCAAAAGTTCCATTGAAATATATACTCAAAGGTCTCAAACCCATATTTCTGATCATATTCTTCACGTTTACAATCAACATGTTTTTGACCCGTGGAGAGATTATTTATAAAATGGGAATTTTTGAAATAACCAGGGAAGGGTTGCACCAGGCGGTTTTTATGAGCCTGAGGCTCATTTTTCTTATTATAGGAACATCCATTTTGACATTGACGACTTCTCCCATAGAACTCACAGACGGAATAGAGAGGCTTCTGAATCCATTCAGGAAAATAGGAGTGCCTGCGCATGAGTTGGCCATGATGATGACAATAGCCTTAAGATTCATACCGACAATTCTGGAGGAGACAGACAAGATAATGAAGGCGCAAATGGCCAGGGGAGCGGACTTTGAAAGTGGAAACATAGTAAAAAGGGCAAAAAGCCTTATACCATTGCTTGTGCCTCTTTTTATCGGGGCATTCAGGCGTGCTGACGATTTGGCAACTGCCATGGAGGCAAGATGCTACAGGGGAGGAAAGAGCAGAACCCGCATGAAACAGCTTAAATTCAACAAAGGGGACTTTGCCGGGTCGATTTTGACGGTTTTGTTTTACGGTTATCTTGTTTTTTTGAGGATTGCATAAGCATGGATTTTTTATTTTAAATAGAAAGAGGTAATATTGTGGAAACCTTGATATTGAAGGGCTTGTATATTTTCACGGCCCGAGTCATAATTGCATCGCTAGTGTCGGTGAGAACAATTCTGATGACTAAAAACAGAAAATTTTTGTCATCGCTGATAGCGTTTTTCGAATCGCTCCTGTTCATAGCAGTTTTGGGGACGGTAATGAAAGACCTTGACAACATATGGTTCATAGGGGCTTACGCCATTGGATTTTCAGTTGGCAATTATGCCGGCATAATGATAGAGGAAAAAATGGCTATAGGGGAGTTGGTCCTTAGAATAATTGTAGACAAAAGCGAAGACAAGCTGGTGGAGGAGCTCAGAAACAATGGATTCGGCGTTACCGTCATCAAAGGCGAGGGCAGGGACGGCGACAGGTACCTTCTCTTCATAAGCATAAAGCGCAGGGATATGGAAAAAATTTATGAAATCATCGACAAAAACAGGGTCAGCAGCTTTATTTGCACAAGTGACGGAAGAACAAACAAAGGCGGAGTGTTCAGAGGAAAGACTAGACATTGACAGCAGGTGAAACAGTGAAAAACATAAAACTTACCATAGAATATGACGGGACGGATTTTTGCGGTTGGCAGAAACAGATTGGGCTAAGAACTGTAGAAGGAGTTCTAAACGAGACACTGACCAAGGTTTTGAATGAGGAAGTGGCGGTAATAGGTTCGGGAAGAACCGACTCGAAGGTTCATGCTTTCGGACAGGTTGCGAATTTCAAGTCTGATACGCCCATATCCCTTGACAGATTTCCGAGGGCTGTGAACTCATACCTTCCGCCGGATGTGGCAATTGTTTCAGCCGAGGAAGTTCCAATGGATTTTCATGCAAGATACGACCCGAAAAGAAAAACATACCTGTACAAGGTTCAAAACGGAAGTGTTTGCAGACCCGTCTATAGAAATTACGCATATCATTATTACCGCAGCCTGGATGAGGAGAAAATGCGCCAAGCGCTTGGAATGTTTGTAGGCGAGCATGACTTCAAAGCCTTCATGTCGTCGGGATCGCCCATAAAAAAGACCGTAAGGACAATTTACAAGGCTGAAATTTCCCGGGAAAAGGATCTCTTTGTCATTGAAGTTGAAGGAAACGGTTTTCTTTACAACATGGTGAGAAGGATTGTCGGAGTCGTTCTGGAAGTGGGAAGCGGGAGACTTGACGCAGGAGAAATCCCAGAGATACTCAAAGAAAAAGACAATTGCCGAACCAGGCGTTTGGCGCCCCCCCAGGGTCTGTATCTTAAAAATGTGGAATATGAGGTTTAGGCCTTGTTTGGCTTGACACAGCCGGGTCGGTGTATTATAATGTCAAGAGTGTGAAAAGCGAAATATTCAAGCAGACCCAATGCCCCGGGTTTTGAAATTTCACTTTTTTAATAGAATAATCATATGAAGAAGATTCATATTGGGAGGTAAAGTCATGAAAAGTTTTGTAGCTAAGCCTCATGAGGTTGAAAAGAAATGGTATGTGGTAGATGCAACCGACAAACCGCTTGGAAGACTGGCATCGCAAGTTGCCAACATTCTAAGAGGAAAACACAAACCTATCTTCACGCCGCATGTGGACACCGGTGATTTTGTAATCATCATAAATACCGACAAAGTCAAATTGACAGGCAAGAAGCTTGATCAAAAGATGTACAGATGGCACACAGGCTATCCAGGAGGCCTCAAAGAGAGGACTTACCGTGAAATGATGGCCACCAAGTCCGACAGAATTGTTTACGAAGCC
This sequence comes from uncultured Peptostreptococcaceae bacterium, assembly GCA_964512505.1. Taxonomy (GTDB): domain Bacteria; phylum Bacillota; class Clostridia; order Peptostreptococcales; family BM714; genus BM714. The sequence goes on along the minus strand of CAZEHH010000102.1, from coordinate 301 downwards.
GTTAAGGGAATGATTCCCCACAACAAGCTTGGAAGACAGGTTATTAAAAAGCTCAAGGTATGCAAGGGTGCGGAACATAACCATCAGGCTCAAATGCCTGAAGATTTGGACATACAAGTATAATGGAGGAGGATGGTTAAATGGCTGGCGTTCAGTATTACGGGACAGGAAGAAGGAAAAAGTCCATTGCCAGGGTTAGATTAGTTCCTGGAAATGGTAAAATTTTGATAAACGGTAGAGATATTGAAGAGTATTTCAACTATGAAACACTCAGGATGGAAGTCAAAAGACCTCTTTTGCT